>NZ_JBIWAE010000005.1:362665-398064 GCF_044759865.1 Streptomyces sp. NPDC099050
GCTCCGGTGGCGACCGTCCGGCCGGCGGTGGCTTCCGCTCCGGTGGCGACCGTCCCGCCGGTGGTGGCTTCCGCCGCGACGACCGTCCCTCGGGTGGCTTCCGTTCCGGTGGCGACCGTCCGGCCGCCGGTGGCGACCGTCCGTACGCCCGTCGCGACGACAACCGCCCCTCCGGCTCCGGCTCGACCGGTGGCTTCCGCTCGGGCGGTACCGACCGCCGCGACGACAAGCCCCGCTGGAAGCGCAACGGCTGAAACCAGCCGCTGAACTGACTGCCTGACAGGGCCCCTACGACAGAAGTCGTAGGGGCCCTGTCGGCGTTCTCGTGGCCGGTCAGGGAGCCGAACCGGGGCTCTCCGGCCGCCCGACGGTGACCTGTTCCGCCGGCCAGGTCGTGGCCCCGCCAACACCGCCGGGGCCGGACAGCGGATTTGAGATCGGCTGTCCGGCCCTCTCCGGCTATGCTCTGGAGTGAGCACGCCGAGGGCCATTAGCTCAATTGGCAGAGCAGCGGACTTTTAATCCGTTGGTTGTCGGTTCGAGTCCGACATGGCCTACTGCTCACAGGCGGGGGAACCCCCTCTGACCTGGTACTTAGCGCCCCACCTGGTTTCGGCCAGGCGGGGCGCTAAGTCGTTTTCGGGTCCGTGCGTGAGCGATGCGTGAGCGGACGACCCGGGACGGGGCACCATCCAGGGCTACGAAATGGGCTCACCCGGTACTGGCCGTGTCTCCAGCGCCGGCTCGATGACCTCTACGGCATCCGCGAGGCGGCGGTCGATCCGTGTCGAGTGCCCCGTCCGCTTCAGGCCGTGTTGGAGCGGGTCGCGCATGTGCTTCTCGCAGACGACGAAGTCCGCGTACCCGGCCGCACACGACAGATAGACCATGTCCGTCAGATCGTTCGGGCGCCAGGTCGTGCCCTTGTTGAGGTGCCGGCTGTGCAGCATCTCCCGGAAGAGCCCGAGGGCCGGTGACCCTCCGACAGCTCGTACCAGCCCTTTGAAGCCCCATTCTCGGAACAGGTGGACGCGATCCTGCAGGCCGATGGGACCACCGCGCTCTGGCTCACCCAGCGCGCCGCGCAGGGTGAGCTCACCTGGCAGGCGGCCCATCAGCTGGCCGAACAGCACCACTCCCGGCGTCAGGATGCCATCCGGCGCACCCAGCAGGCCCTCGAACAGATCGTCACACACTGGGCTGAACTGGAAGAACTCGCAATCCGCCTGAACACGCCCTACGCCCAGGAGGTCTTCGGGAGGCTCACCCCGACAGCACGCACGATCGCCACCCGCCTAAGCATCAGGGGCCTGACCGCATAGACACCGATGGGGCCGACGCATTTCAGCGTTGGCCCCAGCGCCGTGTCCTCATGGTTGTACGGCGCGACCTGCGCCCTCCTGGCGTCGCGCCGCCGCGCCACGTAGCGGCAGTCCCTCTGCCTGCGCGCACGCCCATTTCCTGGCCTCGCTGAGGTGACTCTGGCTGAGCCCGGTGTGGGGGTCGGGCTGGATGAGCAGGGTGGGGTAGCCGCGGGCGGTGCGTGCCGCTGCCCAGGCGTGGTCGCGGGCGGTGAAGTCGTCGTCGATCCAGATGGCCGGGGCTGTGCTGAGCCAGGGGTCGACGTGGTCGCGCTTCCAGAGGTAGCCGTTGGGGTGGCTGGTGGTGATCTGGGGGCGAGGCAGATCGAGGTAGGTGAACTCGGGCAGGCCCAGGATCGGCCCGATGATGCTGGTGGCGTTCTTGCGCCAGCTCGTGCACCACACCGGGGTGACGAGGCCGCTGGCGAGGAGGCCGGTCAGCGCGGCCCCGTGGTCGGGGTTGAGCCAGATGGGGACGGGGTCGTCCGGGTGTCGGCCGGCAGGCAGGACGGTGTGGCGGACGTGGGTGGGCGGGGTGCTGCCGTCTGCGGCAGGGAACGGTATGAGGACGCCGTCGATGTCCAGGAGGAGGTAGGGCAGGGTCATCGGTGCCTCCGGGGTCAGCGTTTGCGGGCGGTGATCAGGAGGGTGGTCGGCCATGGGTCACGGCGAGGGTGCCGCAGCTCCAGTGCTGAGGTGATGCGCAGGCCGGTACGTGCGAGGTGTGCGCCCCAACGGTGGGAGTCGAATTCCCATCGGGCGAGGGGCAGTCGGGTGTGGTCGGGCATGGTGACGTAGTCCTCGCGCGGACGGTCGTCCGTGGACGGATGTCTTCCGGCCCGTGCCGGGTGCGGGACGGAGAAAGCCAGGACGCCGCCCGGCTTGAGGCGCCGGGAGATGGCGGCGAGCAGAAGCTCGGGGGCGACGAGGCCGACGGCGCCGAAGACGGAATAGACCCCGTCGAACGTCTGGCCGGTGGCCTGCAGGTGGTGCAGTGCGTGGCCGGCGGCGAAGGTGGTGCCGTCGAGGTGGCCGTAGTGGGACCGGGCGCGGCGTATCTGGAGTCCGACCAGATCCACGCCGGTGACACGGGCCTGGTGGTGTTTGGCGAGATGGGCCACGTTGTGGCCGGGGCCGCATCCCAGCTCCAGGAGACGCTTGCCGCGCAGGTCCCGTCCCAGGATCTCAGCGCCGGGGCCGAGGCCCGCGTGGGTGCTCCATTCCATCCGGGCCGGTGCGGTGAGCGCATGGGTGGGGGAGGCGGCCATGCGCTGGGCTGTGTGGGCGTACCAGGGGGAGACCTGGGCGAGCATCTAGACCTCCAGGAGTTGGACCACGTCGTTCAGGTGGCGGCGGACGACGGGGATGTACGCGGGGTCCCTGGCCGGGTCGTTGATCCAGCGGATGGCCTGCTCCATGAACCACTCCACCGCCCACATCCGGTGCCAGCCCAACGCCCATGCCTCGGCGGTCAGGCTGCCCCGAGCGGCGAGGGCGTCCTCGTGGCCGCCCGCGGTGACGTACTGCTCAAGGAACACCCGCAGCCGGAGAGGGCTCGGTGTATCGGTGGTGCCGTGGTAGGAGGCGAGGTCGATCAGGCCGGGGCCGGTGAAGGCACGGGCGAAGTCGACGAGGTGCCATCCGTTCTCCCCGATGTGGACGCTCGTGGGGTGGAACTCGGAGTGGACCCAGCCGAACGGGTCCAGCGTCGCCCCCTGCACGCGAGCATCAGCCGCAGCGGAGATCTTCCCCAGGGCCGTCTCGATGTCGTCGCAGTCCGTCCAGCGGTCTGCCTTCCGCAACCGTTGGAGGTGATCGAGGGCTCGGCCGGGCAAGGCCGCGAGCCCCGCACCGTCGAAGAGAGGTAGGCCGCCAGCCGGGCGGGCGGCGTGGAGCATCACGGCGGCGGCGACACCGTCGAGGTCATCGGCGCCGCGGACGGCGGCGCCGAGGTCGTCCATGAGCATCCCGAGCCACTTGTCCTGCATGGCGGTGGCGTGGAGCTCGGGGACTGGCAGCCCACGCTGGTGGGCGATCCGCAGAGCCTGGGCCTCGCGATCGAAGGGCTCCTTGGCGTACTTGAAGACGGCCGTTTCACCGTCGGGGAAGGTGACGCGTTCGACGCCGGACATGCCCCAGACGCGGATCTCGGAACGTTCGGGGATGGGTTTGCCGACGAGGGCGCACAGGTCGTCCAGCAGCGCGGCGGTCAGGCTCTGGTCCATGGGGGTGACTCCAGGGGGCTGGTGGGCGCCGGGGCGGCGAGTGGGTCGGCCCGCCCCGGGCGCCGTACGGGGGTTGGGGTTACTCGGCCGCGGTCACGCGGTGGGCGTAGACCTGCTCGATCCAGCCCGCCTTGAACTCGGCCAGGTCGTCACGGAAGTTCGCCATCGAGGCACCGTAGGGCGCGACGACTCCGCCGGACTGGTCCGGTACGGACTGGCAGCCGTGCACGAGCCGGCCGCCGAGGGTGGTGTGGGCCTTGATGGACTCGATCCGGCGGTGCTCGTTGAACCAGCCGCCGTGGTAGACCTCGTCCAGCATTCCGCCCCTCTCGTCGTCCAGGTCGAAGACGACGGAGGTGGCGGCGGGGAAGAACCAGCACGGGCCGACGTTGGAGATGTGCCCGTCCAGTTCGACCTTGTTGAGTGCCATCAGCGTGGCCGCCTCGCGCAGCATGCGCAGGTGGTCGGCGGTGATCTGCGGCAGGCCGAGGGTGGCCAGGTGCTCCTCGCGGAAGAGGTACGAGTACACGCCGTACGCCGTCGCCAGCACGCGGGCGGCGTCGGAGGTGGACTTGCCGTGGTTCTTGATGAAGTCGAGCGCGAGCTGCTCGACCGCGCTCTCGGTCGTCTCCTCCACGTCGAGGAGCTGGGCCTTGACCAGCTCCCAGTCGGCGACAAGCCAGGTGTTGGACTCGAAGCGGAAGAAGTACTCGGCCGGGTCGATGGTGATGCGCCGGCCGTCCACGTGGATGCCGGGCAGGCGGTTCCAGCGAGGGTCGAAGGCGTCGGGCAGTTCGACCGTGATGGTCGCGGTGTCGATGGTGGTCACCGTGTCTCCGTCTCTGATCGTCCGGGCCGAGGCATACGAATGCCCGAGCCCGTTGGGGCGTACGGAACTTGGGGGCCGCCCGGCCCGTGAGTGGGCGGCTGCCGATAAGTGAACCGCCCGCTACACAGAGTGGGTACGGTGTGAACGAGGCCAAGCGGTATACGCGGTTTACAGCTCCGAGGCGGAGGAGATCGTGCCAGCGCCGACCAACCCCAACTCCCGTCTGCGCGAAGTGATCTGTGCCGCAAGGTGCACGTACGAGGCACTCGCCAAGGACGTGCGTCGCATCGCAGCCGAGAACGGCGACCTGCTCCAGACCAACAAGTCGGCCATCTCGCACTGGGCAAACGGCACTCGAGTCCCCTCCGGCCAGGCGGGCCAGTACCTTGCCGAAGCCCTCTCTCGACGGCTTGGTCGCGTTGTCACCCGAACCGAGATCGGTCTCCAGGCACCTGACACGGAGGCCCCGCCGGGCACCGATCCCGTCACCACGGTCACCGACCTCGGCCGCGCGGACGTCGAGCGCCACCGATTCCTCGCCATCGCGGCCTTCACCACGGCCGGCGTGGCCATGCCGCTCTTGCACGACCATGACGCCACCTCGCGGATGCTCCGTGCCCGCACCGCCCGTTCCCTCGTCGGCGGTGATGACATCGACGTCGTACGGCAGATCACGGCGGCCTTCAGCGCCGCCGACGAACGCCTTGGCGGCGGCCACGGCCTGACCACGGTCACCGCCTACCTTGCCGACACCGCCGCACCCATGCTCCGGGGCCGCTTCCCCTCTGAAGGCTTGCGCCAGGCCGCCTTCGGCGCCGCCGCGGAACTCGCCTATCTCGCCGGCTGGAAACACCACGACCTCGGCCACGAGGGCGCCGCCCAGCGCTACTACCAGGTCGGCTACCAGCTCGCTTGCGAGGCCGATCCCCACGGCCACGCGGCCTGGATGATGCGCGCCCTGGCCCACCAGGCCCTGAGCCTCAAGCAGCCCCACCACTGCGTCGACCTCGTCGAGGGTGCCCTGTCCCGCGGCCTCGGCCACGTCGACGGCCAGACCGAAGCCCTCCTCCACATCACCCACGCCCGCGCCTACGCCGCCACCGGCGAGAACCCCTCGGCCGCACGCGCTCTCCTCGCCGCCGAAGACGCCCTCCTGCGCGAGGACAGGCCTCAGCCCAGCTTCTCCCGCGTCAGCGGCCCCGCGGCCGGCACCGTCACCAGCCACACGGCCCGCACCCTGACCGACCTCGCCGACCACGTCGGCACCGAGCAACAGCACCGCGACGCCCTCACCCGCTGGGACCCGGAGAAGTACAAGCGCGTCCACGCCCTCACCCACGCCGACCTCGGCGACAGCCTCGCCGCCCAGGCCCGCGCCGACGAAGCGGTCGCCGCCTGGACCCAGGCTCTCGTCCTCATGGAGGGAATGACCTCCGACCGCACCCGCAAGGCGATCACTTCGATCCGCTCCACCCTCGCGGTCTACCAACGCCGCCGCGTACCCGGCGCCGCCGATCTCGCCCGCCGCGCCCGCGAAGCCCTCGCCTAACATGCCCAACAATCAGCCCGATGAAGGGAAATGCACCGTGGCTCAGCAGACCGATGACCGCTCCCCCGCCCTCAAGCCGGCACTCGAATCGATGACCCTGCTGGTCGCGGCCGTCATCGTCCACGACCAGGCCACCGGCAGAGTCGTCCTCCTCCAGCGAAGCGAGAACGCCAAGTTCGCCCAGGGCATGTGGGACCTCCCCGTCGGCAAGAGCGAACCGGGTGAGCCCATCACCGAGACCGCGGTCCGCGAGCTCTTCGAGGAAACCGGCATGACCGTGAAGCCCGAGTCGCTCAAGGTCGCGCACATCATCCACGGCGCCTGGGGCGTCGAAGCCCCCAACGGATTCCTCACCGTCGTCTTCGCCGCTCACGAATGGACCGGCGAACCCGAGAACCGCGAGCCTCGGAAGCACTCCCAGGTTCGCTGGGTCGACACCGCAGATCTGCCTGCCGAGTTCGTCCCCACGACCCGCAGCGCCTTGGTCGCCTTCCTCGCGGACGGGGCACAGGTCTCACTCAACGGGTGGCTCTAGATCGAAGACAGGGGCATCATGACCGATTCACCTTGGGACTCAGCTCTCCCGCCGATCAAGCCCTTCTACGCCTTCAACGGTGTCGGCGAACCGATCACTCTTCACCGTGGAGAGATCCACGGTGTACAGGACACCGGCATTCCCGGGGAGGTCAGTCTTCGGTGCTCGCCGGTCCTCGGCGTCGACTGGAACACCACTCCCGTTCCGGACGCGCGTCCCCGCACCCAAGACACAGCCGTCCTCCGGCTCCAGCGGCCGCATGGGCAGGCCGAGGTGGAAGCCTGGGCCCGGAGCTACGACGAGGGGTGGATCAATGGAGCCGCTCTCGGTGAGAGCGATGCGCCACTTACCCGCCTCGTGGCCCACTGGTTCAACCTTCCTCGATTCAAAGGTCACCAGTACCTGACAGACCGGATCGACGGCGCTGATCGGTTCTGGTCGGGCGGCCGCTGGTCACACGAGGTGGACGGTTGGAAGATCCATCTGGACGTCCGGCCGGATCACAAAGAGATCTGGGACGAACTGCTCAAGACCCGGCTCTACGCGATGACCCACACGATGCAGATCAGCCGTGCCGATGGACAGCAGTTCACCGCCGCCGAGGCGCGCCACCTACTCGTGGCCCTGCACTTCGGCATGTCCTTCTGCCTGGGCCGGTGGGTCGCCCCTCTTCTTCCCGTGGGCATCGGAGCTGACGGGGCCGTCGTCTGGGAGGAATGGGCCGCCCTGCACTGCGATCCCGCCAAGTCGCTGTCCTCGGGCTGGTGGCAGCCGTGGGACCCCGAAGCGCTGGCTAGGTTCATGGACGGACTCGTGCCGGCGTTCTCCGACCCCGTCAAGGCCGAGCCCCTGCGACTGCAGATCAGCTACGCGATCACCGCGATTCGAGACCAGGGATTCGTGGAGCAGCGGGTGATGATCGGCGCCGCCGGGCTGGAGCACGCCATGTGGCAGAGGCTCGTCCTGGCCGGGGTGCTGACCCGCCGGGAGTACAAGAACACCCGAGTGTGGAAGGCACACATCAAGCTGCGAAAAGTCCTCGAGGGGATCAACGTCTCACTGGACATCGACAAGACCCAGCTGCCCGCCATGGCCCGCTTCATCGACGAGGCTCTACAGCGGAGCGGGGAGCAACTGGACGGGCCGGAGGCCGTGGCGAGGATCCGCAACTCACTCGTCCATCCTGAGGAAGCTCAGAAGAACACCTACGAGATCCCGGGCCTCGTCACGGAAGCCTGGCTGCTCACCCGGCACTACCTGTCGCTGCTTGTCCTTGAGTCACTGGGCTACCGAGGGCCTCACCAGAATCTGGCACGGATACGCGGCTGGGCCGGCGAGACCGAGGAGACGCCCTGGTCCTGAGTCAGAACCGGGCCGGATGAACATCCGAACCAGCGCTTGATCGCCGTCAACCTCATGCAGCTTGGCCGGCCGCCTGTTCAGGTGCGGCCGGGGTGCGCAGCAGGCTGCCGACGGTGGTGATCTCGTGGACGGGGACGGGGCTGTCGGCGGGCTGCCCGCGGCGCAGTGGCACGGACTCCGCGGCAGCGATCGTGAGTGCTTGGAAAGACCTCGCGGCATAGAGATCGTCGACCTTCGACCCTGGTGGATCACTGGCCGCCCCGCGAGACTTCAGCCATGTCTTCCTGGGTAGCGATCGATTTCGAGACGGCGAACGAGCACCGCGGCAGCCCGTGCTCCGTCGGCATGACAGCAGTCGACGGTCACGCCGTCACAGGCACCTGGACCACGCTGATACAGCCGCCCACGGAGCTCGGCCATTTCAACCCCTACAACGTCCGGGTCCACGGCATCACGGCTGGCGATGTCGCCGCCGCACCCGGCTGGAAAGCCACAGTCGCCGAGATCCTCGCGTTCGCCGACGGCCGCCCCCTGGTCGCGCACAATGCCGGCTTCGACTTCAGTGTCATCCGGGCAGCCTGCGACGCCGAAGGTATCCCCTGGCCCGAGATCCAGTACACCTGCTCCCAGGTTGTCGCCCGCCGCACTTGGCAGCTGCTGTCCTACGGTCTGCCCCACTGCATGGACGCCGCCGGCCACATCTTCACCGACCACCACCAGGCCGAAGCCGACTCGAAGGCGTCCGCCGAGATCATGCTCGCGGCGATGCGCGAATCCGGCACGACGACGCTCGACGAACTACTCGGCAAGCACCAGATCCGCTGGGGCTCCATGACCGCTGACCACCAGTGGCGGGGCAGCCAGTACCAGGGGCCGGGCCGCGACCGGTTGCCCGTTCCAGGCGCCAACCCCGACGCCGACCCTGAAGGGCCCCTGTACGGACTGACCGTCTGCCTCACCGGCACGCTCACGTCGATGGAGCGGGCAGAGGCCTTCAACCGCCTCGCCGCGGTCGGAGCCCAGCCGACGAAGACCATGACGAAGAAGACGGACGTGCTGGTCTCTGCCGCGCAGACCCAGCTGAAGCCGGGGGACACCCTGAGCGGCAAGCTGAAGAGCGCGCAGGCCCTGCTCGATGCCGGCCAGGCCATCGAGGTCGTGGACGAGGACGAGTTCCTCCGCCGACTCGGGGCCTGACCGGCCAAGACGGGTGACAAGAGCCCAGGTCACCAGATTCGGATGCATGAGTGGACGCTATGGGGCGAGGGGCATCTGTGGGATAGGCGTGCGAGGAAGTAGGCCGGATGGCTGGCGGCAAGGAGACAGCTTGTTCAGGAAACTAGGTCGAACTGCTTGAGCCAGTCCGGATCGGCTTTGCCGACCGTGGCAACCAGGCCCCCGCATAGCAACACCATGTACAGGGTGAAGGCGACGGGGTCTCCGTAGTGCGCCACAGCCTCATTGAGGGTCCGGTTGGGGGCATCCGGATGACCTATGAACCCCGCTGCCTGCAGAAGGTCGTGGTGCTGGATCCCCAGGTTGTCAGAAACCCAATGGACGGCGTCCCGAGCCTGGTCTTCGTTGATCTGCTCCCTCGCTCCTACGAGCCAGGCCATGAGGATTGCCCAGATCATGGTCGGGTCTGAGGGGTGCTCCCCTTCGATGAAGGAACCTCCTGGTCCCTTGGAAGGCTGCTGCATCCAGGTGGCGATGTCTGCGCGCAGTCGCTTCTGGGCCCGGACACGAGAGATCTCGGAGAGATCGGGCCTGACGTCCTGTGTTGCCTGCGCGGCACGTGCGCCCCGTCGGCGCTGGCTGTTTCGTCCCATGGGCTCGAGCATGCTGCCCAAGTCCTCATCTAGGAGGGGAAACAGCCAAGATGCCCAGTCGATTGGTGATGGAGACGTGCTGTTCGGGGGGTTCTGGACTCAGTTCGTAGTGCGCCAGGGTTCCCATGGTGAGGGGCGAAAGCGGCGGAGACCTTTGCCGCAGTGCGGCGAACCCCCGGAAGGCCACTCGTGCATGTATCCGAGGTGATCGTGGAGTGGTGGAGGGCCTCCTTGATCGTCTAGATGTCGCCGCCGGCCACTGGGCGAGTATCGCCACTAGGTGGCGGGGGAGTGCCCGCACGGGAGTGCGCAGAGGGAGGCGGTGATGTTCATCGATATTCCTGACAGGTCATATCGCTCTCCGTAGTCTCTTCATACACAAAGAGGCAGGGGAGTGTATGACGGACTTGGGATCTGTGGCCGAGAGCGTTGCCGCAGCGCTTACCGGGCTGCTTGTCGGGGATGCCTACGCATCCGCCCGGCCGAGACTGGCTGCGATCTTGAACCGTACGCGAGGCGACGAAGGCTCACGGCTCGAGGATCTTGATCGTCTCCGAGGGGCCGACCCGGTGGCATTACGCGGCGCGGTGCGGGAGTACGTGCGTCGGCTTGCGGCGTCCGATGAGCGGCTTGTGTGGCAGCTTCGGGACGTCCTAGAGGTCTCGCAGCCCTCTATTGCACTGAATGTTCACGACAATCAGTTCCATGGACCAACTCAGTTGGGCGGCACCCAGATCGTCAACATGCGTGCGGTGGAACATGAGCCAGGACTCTGACGTCTCGGGGGTCCACCACAACGTCTTCATCGGGCCCACGGTGATTGGCGGATCTCAGCATGTGCTTGGTGTCACCTCTGCTTCGGTACCCTCCAGGCCGTCGATGCCCTCGCAGGTTTGGGCGGCAATCATGGTGTCTTGGGCTTTCTGTCCAGCGGCGGCATGGTGGACTCAGTCCTTTCTTGGTGAGGCGCCCTTCCCGAGGGTTGCAAGTCTTGCCCACGCCGTCGTGCCGTACATCTGGCTGGCGGGCGGTGCTGCCCTCCTGCTCGATGGAGCGGGCTACTTGCTGCACCGGCATTGGGCTGCGGCGCGGCGAATGATCACCCATCCCATCACGTGGAAGCTGCGTCTGTTCGCAGTTTCCCTTGGGGGCGCCGTCCTGGCTTTGGCCGTATTCGCGACCGGCCGGTAGGGCGTGCTCGGTGCGGTCCTCCTCATGGGCGGCAGGGCGCTGCTCGGAGTAGTCGAGACCCTCGATCTGTTTCGGGGATCCAAATAAGGGCCAGCCTGGCCCTGCGTCGCCACTACATGTTGGAGAGGCATCCGCCCGCGGTGTCAGTGCCGTCCGGCACGATGGACACGGTGGCGATCGAGACCTGTGGGGATGCAATGAGTGAGACGGACCCGCGTTCAGGACTTCCTGTCGAGTTCCTTCGCGCCGTCGTTTCGGAGGCCGGACCCGACTCTCCTCCAACGCACGCCGCCATGGAGCGCGTCCGCACCATGCCGCAGGAGGCCGCGCACGATGGCCTTGTGTTGGCCCTCTTGCAAGGGGCGCTCCGCGATGCCGCACCCGAGTGGCTGATCCAGACCGCGATCGAGAGAGACCTGGAACGGAGCGCCAAGCCCTACGAGGGTCCGTGCGTGGACCTGGTGTCCGCTGCCCTTTCGCACCCCTCCTGTATGCATGACCGGCGGGTAGAGGCTTTGCGTCGTTGTTCCGGCTCCCAGCTTGCAGCACTGGGTCGAGCCGGAAACGGGGAGCCGCTCGCTCACGAGGTGGCTTCCGAGCTGCGGGACCGAGGGGCCCACAGCCGGCCCATGACGCCGGAGCAGCTGGCGGAACCAGGTGACGCCCAACTGGTCTTGCGGAACTCGGCCCTGCACGACGTGGTCTTCGCGGCGGCCCTCGATCTCCTACCGACGTTCCCACGTCCCGCGAAGCGAGGGGACGGAGAAGACTTCGACGCCTGGTACGACGCGCGTACAGCCGCCCTGGATGCCTGGCGCACGATGTGGGAACAGGTGGTCTCCACCCATACCCACCGCCACCGGCAGCTCGTCGAGTGGGCTGCGGAATCCCCCGCCGACGGCACCATCCGACGGCACCTCCTCAGCACGCTTCCGTGGGAAGTCGAGCCGAGCCTCCTGGAGGAGATCGCCAACGATGACCTCGCGCGCTTTAGGGACAGCCTGCTGATCACACGGCTGTGCCGGATGTTCAGGGGTGGCGCCTCCGAACAGGAGGTGCGTTCCCACTTCTCTGATGAGATCGAACATCTGACACCCAAGCGCAGGCGCCACGTCGAGGAGTACATCTCCGACGTGGTGGGCATCCGGGAGTACGGCGAACACGCAGCCACCTCGTGGATGGAAAGTTCAGCGGAGGACGGCTGGCGGTACGTTCTCAACCCCACGGACGCGAAGCATCGGTGGGGCGAGCCTCACACCTGGCGCTCTCCGGACGATCTCCTGCGCACCCTGGGTGAGCGCTTCGCGAGGGCCGGCGTGGAAGCACTGATGACGTGGGAGCCTCATGAGGACGCGGTGTTCCCCAGCCCGCGCAACCTTCGCTGGGTGCACTCCACCCTGGTCCACCTGCCCACCGTCTCGGGCGATGTGGAGGAGCGGGTGCGCGCGATGCTCAAGGCGTCCCGCCCGGATCCACGTGCCCGGCTACGGGCACATGACTACGCGGCCCTCGACAACGAGCGAAGGCTGTCCGAGCTCCGGACCGCGATCGAGCGGATCATTGGCGATCCTGCGGCAGCGGCCCGCAAAGCCGCACTTGGTGATCCGCAGAGCGTGACCGTCCGGGATCTCGCTGGCGCGTCCGAGGAAGTACTGGAGGACTACCTGGAGCGCCACGCCGGAAACGGCGACCTTGTCGAGAAGACGCTCCTCGCCTTTGCTTCACGCTCTTACCGGTCGAAGCCCACATTCGCAGATGTGCTGGCCCGCCACGCCACTCCCCAGAGCGCACTGCTGGACGTCACCACCAACCTCCGCCGTCGCCTCGGCGGCTCGCCCAACTACCGGGAGGCATGGACGCGGGAAGTGCTCGCCTTGCCGGACAACAGCCCAGAGCTGATCCGGGCGCTTCCGGCATGGACGGTGCTCACCATCGGAGGAAGCTCACGCTACGGGGCCGGGCACAAGGCCGTCACCGCAGTCGTGATGCACTCCCTAGGCGACAGCAAGGAGGCCTGGGCCCGCTTCGCCTCAAACCCAGCCTCCTATTCAGGACCCACGGCCTGGCTTCGGCTCGGAGACATCCTGGACGCCTCCGTCAACGGCACTCCATGGCCTACTCCGCCGACCGCCCGGTAGAAACGCCAATTCCGGACTCGATCGCCTGAGCGGCACACGAAACTGGTCTGACCAGGCATTTCCATTCGCGTCGTTAGGAGCCCGAATGCCGCATAACACCACCCGAGTCGGACGCTTCCGCATGGGTCGGCTATCCGGCAGCCGACCGGAGTCATTGGCGACATGGCGTGTGACCACAGACGACGCCTGCGTGGTCGACCGCATTGCGCACCTTCTGGGGGGCCAACCTCAACCGAACGAAGGGGGCGGAGACCACTCCGAGGAAGTGGTCACGGGCCGAGAGACCGTACGGATCCTCATGGACGGGCCTGACGCGGTGACCTCTCGCATGCTCCTCCATAATGGTCAGAGAACCGTCCACGAATGCGACGGCTCGCAGTTCCTTGCGCCGCCGCAGGTGAAGGGCTGCCCTTGCGGTTGCCCTCCTCTGCTGGCGGACCGCAAGGCGGCCGCGAAGAGCGGGCGCGCGCCGTCGCCTTCCATCGATTTCGTGTTCCGCATCGAAGCAGACCCGTCGCTCGGTGAATTTCACTTCCAGACAGGCTCTTGGAAGTTGGCAGAGCAGATCCCTGGCCTACTGGAAGAGCTCGGACGACTAGAGGGTCCGGCAGTCTGTGACTTCACCCTTGAATACGTCAGCTTCGAGACGAAAGCTGGTGTTCCGGTCTGCTATCGCAAGCCCGTGGTCACCGTGCTCGGCAGCCCCGGCACCGTCCCCCCCCCCCCCCCCCGGAGGCTCCGCTACCCGTGGCCTCCATGCCCCTGCCGGCCGTGCCTTCGATTCCGTGTACTCCGGCTCGGCGCCACGCCCCGTCGCTCCCGCCCGTTCCTGAGCTGCCCCATCCAGTCGATTTGGACTCCAAGCTGGTCGACCGCGCCGCCCGAGCACTCGGCACCAGCGGGAAGCAGGAGACCGTCGTCGCCGCTCTCACCCAGGCGGTGGAAAACCAGCACCTGGCTGCGGAGCTCGATCGGCTGCGCAACCATGTCAAACGCATCGCCACCATCGCGGACCAAGCACTCTAGGTCCGGGGGTAGACCCTGATCTGGCCGCTGGCGCTGGAGCCCAGGTCAGCAGGGCCGAATGCGTGAGCGGACGTGGTGGCAAGGCCGGGTCTGGGGTGGATCGCGCGGCATGCAGTACCGGTCTGACCAGGAACTTTTGGACGTCACCCGACTGAGTGGCACGGCCCGGCATGATCTTGCCTGGACTTTTAATCCGTTGGTTGTCGGTTCGAGTCCGACATGGCCTACTGCTCGCAGGCGGGGGACACGTCCTCTGACCTGCTACTGAGCGCCCCACCCGGTTCCGACCGGGTGGGGCGCTCAGTCGTTTCCGGGCAGGCCCGCCGGTCTCGCTCGGCCCGCGGCGGGCGATCCGCTCGCGCTCACGGCACGGACGGGCCTTGTACGGAGCGGCCGTTCGTGTCGTACGGCCACGCGTTCGACCGGCAGCCGCGCAGCCCCTTGATCTGCTGCATCCTCGCGGGTGCGAGCGCGCCGGGTCCGGCGCAGCCCTCGTGCCCGCGGCCGATCTCGTGGCCCACTTCGTGGTTGATGATGAGCGCCCGGCGCCACCGTCGCGGGCGCGCCCCTCCTCGGCCTGGTGACCGGAGTCCTGGAGGGCCTCTACCCCGCCTGGCGCGCCGCCCGCGTCGAGCCCGCCGAGGCCCTCCGACGCTGACCGCCTCCGACCGCCTCCGGCCGCTCCGCAGGGCTGTCGGGAGGCCGGTTTCACGGCTCTGACCTGCGGTGATGTGTGATTTCGGGGTGGGGCGGGCGGTAATTGGCGGGGGGCTCCCCCCGGATGGCGTAGAGTTGGGTTTACCGACGCGGGGTGGAGCAGCTCGGTAGCTCGCTGGGCTCATAACCCAGAGGTCGTAGGTTCAAATCCTGCCCCCGCTACTCAGTACGAAGACCCGGTCCCCTTTGGGGGGCCGGGTCTTCGTCGTTTCCGCGGTGCACGTCCCCGCCCCTGCCCTGCCGCCCCGGTCGCCGCCCCCGTCACTCGAACGGTCCCGCCCGGGTCGCCGTACGGGCCCTCGTGCCGCCAGCCTTGGGGGGCGAGGCGGACCGGGCGGCAGGAGAGCAGCGTGGTGGGGCTGGGCCGGCAGGGCAGGGGCGAGCGCGTCTTCGGCGCGGTCGCCGGCAGCGCCGTGGTCCGGCGGATCGTCAAAATGCTCCCGGGCACCCTGATCGTCCTCGGCTTCCTCTTCGACGTGCTGACCCCGCCCAGCTTCACCGGCTCCCCCTTCTTCTCCGCCGCCCCGCTCATCGCGGCCCCGTTGTTCAGCCTCCGGGCCACCGTCCTCACCGGGATCCTCGCCACCCTCGCCGTGGTCGTGCTGCACCTCTACAACGGCACCACCTTCAAGGTGGAGGCCATGACCGAGCTGGCCACCGTCCTGACCGTCTCCGGGCTGGCCACGCTGATCAACATCGTCGTGCGGCGCGGTACGGAGCAGCTCGCCTCCGCGCGCGGGATCGCCGAAGCCGCCCAGCGCGCCGTACTGCCGACGCCCGCCGAGCGGATCGCGGGCCTCCAGGTCTCCGCGTCGTACGAGGCCGCGCAGGCCGACGCGTTCATCGGCGGAGACCTCTACGCCGTCCAGGACACCCCCTACGGCGTGCGCCTCGCGGTGGGCGACGTACGGGGGAAGGGACTCGGGGCGGTCGAGGCCGTGGCCGTGGTGCTCGGGGCCTTCCGGGAGGCGGCCGAGAGCGAGCCCACCCTGGAGGGGGTGGCGCGGCGGCTGGAGCGGGCGCTGGCCCGGGAGGGGAACCGGCGCGACAGCCTGGACGCGGTGGAGGGGTTCACCACGTGCGTGCTCGGCGAGATCCCGGCGGGCGCGGGCCTGCTGCGGCTCGTCAACCGGGGCCATCCCGAACCGCTGCTGCTGTACGCGAACGGCGGCCTCGCGGAGCTGGCCCCCGCGGAGCCGGCGCTGCCGCTGGGCATGGGGGAGCTGGGCGGCCGGCCGGACCGGGTGGAGGAGTGGCCCTTCCCGGAGGGGGCGACGCTGCTCCTGTACACGGACGGGCTGACCGAGGCCCGGGACGGCAGCGGGGCCTTCTACGATCCGGCGGCCCGGCTGCGCGGGCGGGTCTTTCCCGGGCCCGACGAGTTGCTGAGGGCACTCGCCACCGATGTCCGCCGCCACACGGGCGGCGCGGCGACGGACGACATGGCCCTGCTGGCGGTGGCCAGACCGGGGGAGCGCCGGCCGAGCCGGCGACGGACGGTGCGGGCGGTCCCGAAAGCGGACTGAACCCGAAAGGGAACGCAGCGTGAGCGGATCGGCGCGCTCGGCAAGCGCCCTGACGGACCGTCATTGTGAAGATGTGGCGCAAGGGGTGAGGGATAGGGCTGATTTTTGCCCGAGTTGATCCATGATTGCAGGCATAAGTCCTGGCCAGAGCTGTGCGGGCTGTGGCTGATTGTCGTGAACGATCAATCGCAACTGCTTGGAATCACTCCCCCTTCTCTATTACCGTTCGATAACGCAGAGCGGTCGTCCCAGCCGTCGCAAGAGACGGCACCGTGCGCGTGCTCGCCCATGAGGAGTGTGCCCCGGTGGCCTCCAACTCGCCTGCCCCTGAAGGCATCGACGTCCAGGAGCAGCCCACCGCCGGAGCCTGGGGCGAGTGGAACCCCACCGAGGACTCGGCCCGGCCGCCACGCGGCAAGCACCGCGTGCTCAAGCAGCGCGGAGGACTGGCCCGTTCCTCCACCGTCCTCGGCGTCGGCGTGATCGCCGCGGTCGGCGCGGGAGGCATCGCCACCGCGCAGGACCGGCCCCAGGTCGCCATATCCCTGCCGTCGCTGCCGGCCCTGCCTGACCTCCCGGAGGCCCTGGGAGGCGCGGACCAGTCCACCGCGGACCAGTCCACCGCGGACTCCGGCGCCGCCGCCGCGCGCTCCGCCGAGCCGGCGCGGTCGGGGATCATCCCGCAGCAGGCCGACCGCCGCTCCGACGCGGGCGAGCTGTTGCGCAGCCGGATCCTCCAGCAGGCCGACTCCCAGCACGAGGCCGCCGCGGCCCAGGAGCGGGCCGAAGCCGAACGGGTGGCCCAGGAGGCCGCGGCCCAGCAGGCCCGCGACGCCCGGGCCGCCAAGGAGGCGGCGCAGAAGGCGGCCGCGGAAGCCGCCGAGAAGGCCGCGGCCGAGGAAGCGCGCAAGGCGCAGGAGGCCAAGGAGGCCGCCGAGGCCAAGGCCAAGGCGGAGGCGGCAGCCCGGTCGGCGGGCTCCTTCTTCCTGCCCACCTCGGCCTACACCCTCACCTCGCACTACGGCGACTCCGGCTCGATGTGGTCCTCCGGCCACCACACCGGCCTCGACTTCGCCGCCCCGACCGGCACCCCCGTCAAGGCGGTCGGCGCCGGAAAGATCATCTCGGCCGGCTGGTCCGGGGCCTACGGCTACCGCATCGTGCTGGAGCTCCCCGACGGCACCGAGATCTGGTACTGCCACCTGTCCTCGATGTCGGTGACCGGCGGCTCCGTCGCCGGGGGCGACACCATCGGCCGGGTCGGCGCGACCGGCAACGTCACCGGCCCCCACCTCCACCTCGAAGTCCGCCGGGGCGGCGTCACGGTGGACCCGCTGACATGGCTGAAGGCACGGGGCCTGAACGTCTAGGACCCGGAACCCGGTCCGGTACGAGGCCCAGCGCCGGCCCGCCCGGCCCGCCCGGGGGACCCGGCGGCCGCAGGGGGTCGAACCAGGGCGGGAGCAGGTCCTCCAGCACCGCGGCCCGGGACAGCGCCGGGCCCGCCGTCGCGCGGCGCAGCCAGAGCCGGCGCAGCAACTCCCGTTCCCGCCGGGCGAAGTCCGGCTCACGGCCGGGGCCGCCGCTGCGCGCCCGGTGACGTAGCAGGGCCAGGGCCGCGGCATCGGCCTCGTACAGGGCGACCGCCCGCCCCGCGGGCCGGCCCCCGGTGCTCCGGGCCAACGCGCGGGCCAGGGAGCGCGCGGGCATCGACACCAGCGCGGGGACCTCGGCCGGGTTCAGCCAGCCGGCCGCCGCGTACACGGCGAGTTCCCCGGCGACGGCCCGCAGCCGGCGGCGCCGTATCCACACGGCCAGCCAGGCCAGCAGCCCGAACACCGGGACCATCACGCATCCGTAGACCACGTAGAACCCGGACTCGCCCAGGTCCGAGGAGCTGTTCCACAGCGCGTGCAGCCCCATGGCCGAGGCGAGGCCGAGCAGTGGCAGGCCGATCCGGCGCGTCCGGCGCACGGCGAGCGCGGCGGCGCCGAAGCCGAGACCGGTGGCCACGGTGAACAGTGGATGGGCGAAGGGGGACATGACGCCCCGGACGAAGAACGTCGCGGCCGTCACGGAGTTCAGCACCCCGGTGCCGTTCTCGACGTCCTGGACGAAGGCGTTGCCCAAGTAGAGGATGTTCTCGGTGAAGGCGAAGCCGGTGGCGGTGAAACCGGCCATCACGAAACCGTCGGAGGGGCCGGTGAACTGGCGTCTCCTGAACAGGAACACCAGCAGCAGGGCGGCCGCCTTGGCACTCTCCTCGACCACCGGGGCGATCGCCACCGAACCGAGCTGGTCGGCGTCGGAGGGATCGGCGGTGGCCGCGGCTATCCATTGGGTCGCGAAACTGTTGGCCAGTATGGCGATCAGCGCCGCGGCGCAGGCCCCCCAGCCGAAGCAGAAGGACAGCTGCGCCCACGGATGCGGCGCGGCTCGCCCCACCCAGCGGAACGCGGCGACGAGCGGAGCCACCGGCAGCAGGGCCAGACCCAGGCCGACGAAGAAGCCGGGCGTACCGGTCTGTTCGCGCACGAGCTCCAGGATCGCGATGCCGCAGGCGCCGAGCAGCACGACGAGCACGTACGTGCGCAAGGCGCCTGCGGTACGCGGCACGCGGCGCGGCAGCCGGGGCGGCCGGGTTGCTCGGGGCACGTGATGACTCTACCGAGCGGACCCGACACGCGGAGTGATGTCCTCAGTTCTGGGCGTTACCGGTACGCCGGAACAGCAGATCGTGTACGACGTGCCCCTTGTCGAGGCCCTGCCCCTCGAAGCGGGTGAGCGGCCGGAAGCCGGGCCGCGGCGCGTAACCGCCGTCGGCCTGCGTGTTCTCGAACTCCGGCTGGGCCGTCAGCACTTCGAGCATCTGCTCGGCGTACGGCTCCCAGTCGGTCGCGCAGTGCAGGATCGCCCCGGGCGCCATGCGGGTGGCGGCCAGCGCGAGGAACTCGGGCTGGATCAGGCGCCGCTTGTGGTGGCGGGCCTTGGGCCAGGGGTCCGGGAAGTACACGCGGAGCCCGGCGAGGGAGTCCGGGGGCAGCATCTCGCGGAGCAGGATGATGGCGTCCCCGTTCGCGACGCGGACATTGGTCATCCCGCCCCGCTCGGCGAGGGCGAGCAGATTTCCCTGCCCGGGGGTGTGCACGTCGGAGGCCAGGATCCCGGTGCCCGGGTCGGCGGCGGCCATCTGCGCGGTGGCCTCGCCCATGCCGAAGCCGATCTCCAGGACGACGGGAAGCCCGTCGAACATCTCCTTCAGATCGATCACCTCGTGCCCGTCGATATCGAGCCCCCAGGTCTTCCAGAGCCGCTTCAGGGCTTCGCCCTGCCCGGTGGTCACCCGGCTGCGACGGGGCTGGAAGCTCCGGATCCGCCGCTCGTGATGCGATCCCGCCGGGTCGGGCGCGGGCCCGTCGGGGAACCGGGGCTCGGTACGCCACTTCGGCGGCACGTAGGTGGAGGTCGCCTCAGGCGCGGGCTCGGCGGCGGGATTCTGGGGACTCAGAGACTCAGACACAATCCCCGGATTCTACGCGCGCCCGGTCGCACCCGGTGTGGTGCCAAACCCAGGGGTCCGACGCCGATCCAGCGGCCCGGCGCGAATCCAGCCGTCCGGCGTTTGAGGACCGGGGTCTGGGGCGGAGCCCCAGGGTCTTCGGGGTCCGGGCAGCGCCCGGGGAACGGTGGAAGGGCGGGTAGGGGACAGCCCCGCGCAGCGGTGAACCGTGCACCGGCCGGGCGGGGCCCGGGCCAAGGCAAGCCCCGCAGGGCTACAGGCTGCGCAGAGACTTGAGCGCCCGCCCGGCGATCTCCCGCCCGATGGGCAGCGAAGCGGTGGCCGCGGGCGAAGGCGCGTTCAGCACGTGCACCATCCGCTCCCCCTCCCGGATCAGGAAGTCGTCCACCAGCCCCCCGTCCCGCAGCACGGCCTGCGCCCGCACTCCCGCCGCCGCGGGCACCAGATCTTCCGCGCGCACCGCCGGCAGCAGTCTCCGTACCGCCTCGACGAACGCCGCCTTCGACAGCGACCGCCGTACCTCACCGGCTCCGTACCGCCAGTGCCGCGCGGCCATCCGCCAGGATCCCGGCCAGGCCAGCTCGTCCGCGAGGTCCCGCGGCCGGACCACGCCCCAGCCGTACCCCTCGCGCGCCAGCGCCGGCACCGCGTTCGGCCCGACGTGGACTCCGCCGCCGATGCCCCGGGTCAGGTGGACGCCGAGGAAGGGGAACGCCGGGTCCGGCACCGGGTAGACCAGCCCGCGCACCAGCTCGGGCTGGGCCAGGTCGTAGTACTCGCCCCGGAACGGCAGGATCCGCATCCCCGGGTCATCGCCGGCCAGCCGCGCGATCCGGTCGCACTGCAGCCCCGCGCAGTTCACCAGCACCCGCGCGCGCACGACCAGCCCACCGGTCGTCCGCACGGCCACGCCCGAGGCCCGCCGCGAGATCAGATCGACGGCGCCGCCGTAGACGATCTCGGCCCCCGAGGACTCCGCGAGCTGCTGCGCGACCCGCCCGTAGTCCACGATCCCCGTGGTCCCGACGTGGATCGCCGCGAGCCCGCGCACCTCGGGCTCGTACTCCGAGATCTGCGTCGGCCCCAGCTCCCGCACCGGGATGCCGTTCTCCCGGCCCCGCTGCACGAGCGCGTGCAGTCGCGGCAGCTCGTCCCGCCGGGTGGCGACGATGAGCTTGCCCGTCACCTCGTGCGGGATGCCGTGCTCCGCGCAGAACTTGACCATCTCGGCCGCGCCGCGCACCGCGAAGCGCGCCTTGAGCGAGCCCGGCTTGTAGTAGATCCCGCTGTGGATCACACCGCTGTTGCGGCCCGTCTGGTGCCGCGCGGGGCCGTCCTCCTTCTCCAGGACGACCACCCGGGTCCCCGGAGCGAGCCCCGCGAGGGCATGCGCCGTCGACAAGCCGACGATCCCGCCGCCGATCACCAGCACGTCGCAGTCCAGCCTGCCCAGTCTGCTCATGCCGTCCACGCCGCCGCCCACACTGACACCTCCCACCCCTGCATAGTGCACCCCGCCACTGACAGCGCGGCCACGCGGGGCCTATGCCGGGGTTACCAGCAGAGGCCTGGCCCGCTCGCGCAGTTCGGCGACGCGCGGTTCGTGCCCGTACGGTTCCAGCCGGTGCAGGAGGTCCCGTACGTACTCCGTCGTCCGGGCCGACGAGATCCGCCCGGCGACCTCGACCGCCCGGGTTCCCGCCGCGCACGCCGCGTCGAGGTTGCCGGACTCCAGCTCGGCCACCGCGCTCACGACGAGCCGCAGCCCGTGTGATCGTACGTACTCCTCCGTCGGCCGGGACAGTGCCTGTTCCGTGAAACGCCGTACCTGGCGCGGGAGTTTGAGATCGCTGTAGCACTCGGCCGCGTCCGCCGCGAAGCGGTCGTACGAGTAGAAGCCCAGCCAGGTCGGGTCGGCGTCGCCGTCCCGGGCCCGTTCCAGCCAGCCCTCGGAGGCCCTCAGTGCCGCCCCGGCGGCCACCGAATCGCCCGCCTTCGCGTGGGCGCGGGCCTCGACGAGGCGGAAGAAGCTCATCGTCCGCGCGGTGGCCAGACCCCGGTTGCGCTCGACGGCGGCCTGCGCGAGGTCCACGCCCTCGTCCGGGAAGTCCCGGTAGGTGGCCTGCAGCGACATCGACGCCAGCACGTACCCGCCGAGCGGTACGTCGGCCGCGGCGCGGGCCAGGCGCAGCGCCTGGATGTAGTAGCGCTGGGCGGCTTCCTGCTGCCCGGTGTCGAAGGCCATCCAGCCGGCCAGCCGGGTCAGTTCGGCGGTGGCGCCGAAGAGCGCGCGGCCCACTTCGTCGGTGTAGGAGCCGAGGAGCAGCGGCGCGGCGTCCACCCGGAGGCACTCGGGCACCATCGAGGAACGCCAGTCGCCGCCCCCGTACTTGGAGTCCCAGCGGCGGGCGTCCTCGGCGGCCTCGCGTAGCTTGGCCACATCGCTGTGGCCCACGCGCTGCGGGCCCCCGGCATCGGGCGGGGCCGGAGCCGTCGGCGTCGGCGTCGGCGTTTCGCGCGAAGGCTGGGCGGGCACACCCCCGACATGGGCGCCGGGCGGCGCCGGAAGGCCTTCCGGCGGGGCCGCGCCCGGGACCGCTTCGCGTGCCGCCACTTCACGTGCCACCGGTTCACGTGCCACCGGTTCGCGTGTCACTGGTTCGCGTGCCACCGAACTGTCGGCGGGAGATATCAGCCACCGCGAGGCCGGCGTCGCGTAGGCCGACACGGAGAAGGAACCGGCGAGCGACTGCCAGATCCCGCCACCCCCGCGGCGGCCGGCGAGGTCGAGCCGGTAGAGGTCCGTGGCCGAGCGCACGGCGGCGCCGACGTCGCGCGGGAAGGCCAGCCCCACTTCGGGCGCCGGGTCCGCGTCCGCGAGCCCGATCTCGTGCAGCGGCACGGGCCGGCCGAGCTTCGCGCCGATGGCCGCCGCGATCAGGTGCGGGGCGGCGCCCTGCGGCACCATCCCCTTCGACACCCACCGGGCCACCGAGGTCTTGTCGTAGCGGAGGGTCAGACCGCGCTGAGCGCCGAGGTCGTTGACCCGCCGGGCCAGCCCCGCGTTGCTGATGCCCGCGAGGGCGAGGACGGCGCCGAGCTTCTCATTGGGCTCGCGGAGCTCCCTGGACATGCGCCACCCCTCGTCACACGCGGAACGCAGACGCCGCCGGGGCATAGGCGCCCGGCATTTCGTAAACCCAGCGTAGTTCCCCGCCTCCCAAGCGTTAAGGCCCCCTGTTCCGTATGGCGGGATTGTTGTCCGTATGCACAGTCGGGCGGGGCCCGGGGCCGGGGCGCACGTGTCAGCGCGTGCTCCACCTGTGTGGCCGTGCGCCCGCCCGTGCGCTCTGGCCGCTGCGGGGGCCCGGCGATTCGATGTGCGGTGCGTGGGTCGGCCCGCCGCGTGGACCGGGCGGGCCGGGGGATGCCGCTGCCTCAATCCCCGCGGGTGGCGGAACGGTCCGGGGGGTGGATTCCGCCCCCCGGACCGCGCACCGCCGGGCGGACCGTGCGGCGGACCCGCGGGATTGCGCCCGGGGCGCCGCGCAGGGCTCTCAGTACGGCCGAAGAATGGCCGAAACCGACCTATGGGGCGGTCGGAACGGAACGCCAAATACCGCATGGCCGGGGCGTGTTCGTTTATACGTGCGCCCCCCTTACCCACTCCCGCACGCCTGTCTCGTGGCAGCATGGACCCCGAGCCACCCGGGGTCCCTCCGGCCCGCGCCCAGAGCGCCGGCCGCGCGGTTCGCACCCCGGTCAGGTGCCCACGGGCTGGGGAGGCGGCGGTGCGCTGGTTGGTGGGTTGGAGCAGTATCGCCGCGAGCTTCGGCACGGCCGGACGGGTCGCGGGGCACGGCGCTGCGTACGCCTCCGACCAGGGTGCTTACGGCTCGGGCCACGGTTCCGGGAACGGCCACGCCTCCGGGAACGGCCACGGATCGGCGAACGGCTACGCCTCCGGAACCGGAAACGGCTACGCCTCCGGGCACGGCTCCGGCCCCGACCCCTGGGGCGACGGCCAGCTCCGCGGGGGCCTCGCCGACGCCGGCCACCCCGACGAACCGGGCGCCGCCGACGCCGACCGCACCGTGGTCCCCGTCGGCGCCCAGCTCCTGTGGGGCGACCCCGACCCCCTGTGGGCCGTCGGGGACTGGCGCCCGGACGAGATCCGCACCCTCACCGCCGATCCCGCGGACCCCTTCACCCGCCTCGCCGTCCTCGGCTGCTGCGGCGCCACCGACGAGGAACTGCGCCGCGCGCTCTACGCCGCCCGCGGCGGCGCGCTGCGCCACCTCACCCAGTGGCCCGGCAGCTACACCGCCGTCGTCCAGGCCGGCCGCCGCATCACGGTCGTCGGCGACCTGGCCGGCGCCCGGCCCGTCTTCTACACGCCCTGGGCGAGCGGCACCGCGTACGCCACCGCCGCCCTCCCGCTCGCCGACCTGATCGAGGCGCAGCTCGACATCGGCCATCTCGCCGCCCTGCTGGCCTGTCCCGACAGCCCGGAGGCGCTGGGCGACGGCACACCGTACGTCGGCGTGCGCCGCATCCCGCCCGGGCACGCGCTGATCCTGCGCGAGGGCTCGCGGGAGATCACCGGGTACGAGCCGATGGCCTCCCTCGCGGTGGCCGCCCCCACCGCCGACCCCGAGCTCGCGGTGGAGGGCGTACGGGAAGCTTTGGTCGACGCGGTGCGCGCCCGGCTCACGGCTCCGCGGCATGCTCCCGAGACGCTGCCCTACGACCCCGGGCCCGTCCCCGGAATGGGCCCGGCGGACCGGCGGGCCGCGCGCGGCGCCCCCGCGCCCGTCCCCGGAGTCGGCGCGGACCTCTCCGGCGGCAGCGCCTCCGCGACCCTGGCGCTGCTCGCCGCCGGCCTGCCGGGCGCACCCGGAGCCCTGCTCGGCCGCACCGGGGAACGCCTCCTCGCCGTCACCTTCAACGACCTGGCCACCCCCCGGGGCCGCGAACCCGAACTGGAACGCGCCCACGCGATCGCCTCCGACCCCCGCCTGCACCACGTGGTCGTGGCCGCGGCCGAGGAAGCCCTCCCGTACGCCGACCTCGACGGCCCGCTGACCGACGAACCCGGCCCCTCCCTCATCTCCGCCGCCCGCGAGCGCCGCCGCCTCGCGGCCGGCTCGGCGGACCACTTCACCGGACACGGAGCCCGCCAGGTCCTCGACGCCCACCCCGCCCGGCTCGCCGACCTCCTGCTCGACCGGCGCCGGCGCCACCTGCTGCGCCCCACCCTGGCCCTCGCCCGCTCCGCCCCGTCCGAGGGCGACTCCCCGCTGGTCCCCTTCCTGGTCCCCCTCACCGTGTACGCGGCCGCCCGCCGCCTGGCCCGTACGCCGTACCGCGCCGGCCTGGAGGCGGCGGCGGCCCGCCTGCGCGACGGCATCCCGGCCGCGGGCCCCGGCTCACCGGTGGACGCCTCACTCGCGGCCCTGACCTGGTCCCGGCCGGGCCCGGCGGCGGCCTGGCTGACGGGCGAGGCGCTGGCCGAGGTGTCGATCCGCCTGACGGCCGCCGCCGGCCGGCCTCCCCTTTCCCTCCGCCCCGGGGAGGCCCGGGCCCGCGCCGTCCTGGCCCGGCACGCCGCCGACCACCGGGTCTTCGAGCAGGCCGTGGAGGTGCGCAGCCAGCGACTGCACGCCCCGTTCCTGGACAACCAGGTCGTACGGGCCGCCCGGGCCCTGCCCGAATCCCTGCGCGTCCAGCCCGGCGCCCGTGCGGCGGTCCTGCGCGCGGTCCTGTTTTCGGCCGGGGTCAGGGACCTCCCCGCGGGGTGGGGCGCGACGGCCCACGCCCCGAACGAATCGGCGACCCGCCTGGGACTGCGCGCGGCCCTCCCGCACCTCCTGGCCCTCTTCGCGTCCCCGCTCCTGGCGGACGCGGGCCTGATCGAAGCCCGGGTCGTCCGCCAGGCCCTGCTGGACGCGGCGGACGGCCGCCCGGTCCCGCTCGACGGAATCGCCGAACTCGTCTCGATGGAACTGTGGCTGACCCGTCTCCTGGCGCGCCGGGGCACCTGCTGGACCGGCACCTCCACCCCCCGCCGCAGAGCGGTCCCCACAGGAGTCCCGCTCCGCCGCCCGGCCCTGTCCTGATCCCGGGGCCCGGGTGTCCGGCGAGCACGTTCAAGCCGACGATTCCGCCCGTGCTCGCCCCCACACGGCCGCCTGGTCGATGCCGAGAACTGGCATGCGGGCGAGCTCGAAGCACGTGGAGCCCGCTTCGCAAGGAGAGAAGAGGGGCCCTCAGCGGCAGCTGATGACGGAGTCGGCCCAGGTCGCCAGCGTCGGCAGGCGGCCGCCCTCCGCGCGTTCCACGACCAGGCGCAGCGCCTTGTGCCCGGCGAGGGAGACGGACACGTGCGCCGCCGGGTCCTCGTACCCCAGGGCGCGGGACTGCCACAGCCGCCGCCCGTCCGCGTACACGGAGAAGCGGACCGTGCCGTCCGTGAGCAGTGACATGCCGTCCACACCGGCCCGTGCCGAGAAGACGGCACAACTCCGGTTGAGGGTGATCTCCACGGAGGAACGGGAGTTGACGGTGATCCCGTGCGTGTAGCGCTGCCCGCCGATCATCGGCCCCCAGCGCTGCCACACCCAACTGCTGCGCCAGGTCTCGATCTCGGGGCCGTCGTGGCTCCCGTAGGCGGACTGCCCCAGTGAGGAGAGCCGGAACCCCTGAGGGGCCTGCGGCGGCGGCTTGGGCGGCGCCGGCTTGGGCGGAGGCACAGGACGGGGCGTGGGGCTCGGCGTGGGACTCGGCTTCGGCTTCGGCGTCGGTGCCCGGCTCGGACTCGGAGCGGGCGAGGACCGCTGCGGGCTCCGCGAGGGCGTCGGCGCGGCCGGCGCGACGGCCACCGGCGGCGTCTGCTTCCTCGGGGGCGGTACGGATCCACGCGCCGCCGGCGGCTCCGCCCGCGACGGCCCGGGCTCCGGCGCGGCGGGGGCCGGACTCCCCGGCACCGGTACGGCCACACCCGGCGCCGGGTTCGCGCGCACGGCCGGAGCGGTGTCGTCACCGGCCAGCGCGAACACCACGCCGGCGGCCGCGGCCACCACGACCCCGGCGGCGATGGCCGCCTTGGCAGGCAACCCGAGCCCCTCCGAAACCGCGGCTCCGCCGACCCCACCGGCCCCGCTCCCACCAGCAGCCCCACCGGCAGCCCCACCAGCGGCCCCGGCCCCGGCGGCCCCGGCCCCGGCGGCCCCGGCACCGGCCGTGGACCCGCCCGCACCCGCGGCGGCAGCGGCCCCGGCACCACCCGCGGCGACGGCCCCGCCGACCACCACTCCTGCCGCCTTGGCCGCGTACCCGGCGGCGAACCACCCGATGACGGCGACCGGCAGCAGCGCGGGAATGCCCGCGTTGACGTCCTTGAGCTCCCCCGCGGCGAGCCGGCACCGGGCGCACTCTTCGAGGTGCTTGCGCAGCCCCCGCTCGGCCCGCATCCGCAAGCCGCCGCGGGCGTACGCCCCCAGCCGGTCGGCGTACCGGGCGCAGTCCCCGCCGGAGCTCAGCGCGGTGCTCACATGGGCCTGGAGGTACGCCTGCTTGAGGCCCTCGCGGGCCCGGCTCGCCAGTACCGCGGTGGCGTTCGCGCTCAGCCCGAAGAGCGGGGCGATCGAGCTCGGCGACGCCTCCTCGACGGTGGTGTGCCAGAGCACGGCCTGCCACCGCTCGGGCAGGCTCCGGAAGGCCTGCATCGCGAGGGTCTGCTCGGCCTCGTGCATGGCCCTGACATCGGCGCCCACTTCGAGGGTGTCGTCGCCCGCCCGGACGGGCAGCCCGACCGCGCCGTCGCCGGACCCGGAGGCCTGCTCCGCGAACAGTGCGAAGTCCTCGACCAGATGCTCCCGCTTCGCTGTTTTCGCCCAGGCGGCGGCGACCCGGCGCACGGTGGTCAGCAGATAGGCGCGCACCGACTGGTCCGGACCCGCCCCGCCCCGTACGGCCTGGAGGGTCCGCGCGAACACCTCGGCCGTCAGATCGTCGGCGGTGTGCCCGTCGCGGCAGCAGGTGCGGGCATAGCGGCGCACGGCATCGGAGTGGCGGCGGAACAGTTCCTCGTAGGCCCCGTCGTCGCCTCCGCGCATCCGGGCGATCAAGTCCCCGTCGGAAGGCGGAAGTTCGCCGCTGACCCCGGCGGCGTGCCGGCCACCCGGTTCGCGCTGCGCCGGTACCTGTCGCGCGGGCAGGCTGCCCGCATCGACCTCGCCGCCGGCGCCACCGTGTGGCTCTTCCCGCCCGTCAACGCTCATCGCGGAGGCCCTCGCACGACACACTCAACCGGTACACCGATCCAGCGTGTCACACGGCGGCCACGCGCCGAAGCCGGTCTCCACACCTTCCACTCATCCGGGCAAGCCCCGGCGAATTGCCGTACGAAACCTCACCCGTTCGAGCGAGAGTCCCCGACCAGGAACCGGTTGACGCCCACACGAAACAGGTCCTCAACCCGCCCGCCGGCCGGACCACCCGGTCCGCGAACCACACGTCCCGGGCGCCCGGGCGTGAGGAGCCCCGACCTACGCCGTCCCAGCCTGAGCCGTCCCGGCCTAAGCCGTCCGGGACCGCAGCCCCTCCAGCAGGATGTCGAGCAGCCGAGCGGAAGCCGCCGCCTGCTGCGCCGCGTCCGGCAGCGCGGGCGCGGCCGTCGCTATCACCAGCAGCACATCGGCCACCGTGACATCGGCGCGCAGCGCCCCGGCCTCCCGGGCCCGGTCCACGAGGCGGCCGACGACCTCCAGCAGCTCACCCGCGCCCGCGTCCTCGGAGGGCTCGTCGTCCAGGCCGGTCCGCGCGGCGGTGACGACCCGCAGATCGGGTGCTCCGCCGGCCACGACGACCTGACGCTGATGCGGAACGCGCGCGGCCTCGTCGACCGCCACCGCCCCGTGGGACCCCTCCGCCCCGTCGACCCCGTCCTCGCCGACCCGCAGCACCTGCGGCGGCAGCAGCCGGCCGGCGCCCGAGGCCACGGAGGTGCGCAGGAAGCGCGACAGCGCCTGCCACGGCTCCTCCTCCTGGCCGAGAGCCGTACGGGCCTGCTCGGTCAGCCGGGAGGTCTCCTCCTCGGCTATCCGCCGGACCAGGACGTCCTTGCTGGGGAACCGTCGGTACACGGTGCCGACGCCGACCCGTGCGCGGCGTGCGACGTCCTCCATCGGAGCCCCGTAGCCGAGCTCACCGAAGACCTCGCGGGCCGCGCGAAGTACGTGTTCGAGATTGCGCTGTGCGTCGACGCGCAGCGGCGTGGAGCGACCCACGCCGTGTGTGGTGGCGCCGCCGGCCATCAAACGCCCGTGGCCGTCGGTCGCGGAAGCGGCCGAAGACAGAGCGGTGCCAGAAGCATGGAAATCGGAAATGTGCATATGTATCCCCCGGTAATCATTTGTCTCCCCCCGGAGACACTCCCCGCCTTCATGTCGAGGGGGGCCACGGTCATGCGGGCCCTGGTCCTACTCCTCGACGAGTTACGAACATAGTTGAGCCAGAGTCAATTCAGAAGAGGCAGCCCCGGACGGACCACCGCCCGATCGGAGCATTCACCCGCAATTTTCCGCTCGAAGCCCCCGGAAGCACACATTCCGTACCGTCTGACCTGCGCACCTTCCCTTCCATCCGCACCCCCCGACCACCTCGCCCCGCCGTCCCCTCCGGTCACACAATTTGTCGGGCCTGTGGACAAACTCCCGGCCACGTTGCGTCATGGGACGGTGAAGGCTGCTAACTCCCGGGGCACGACCCCCGGTACCCCGCCCCGTACGCGGATCCTCATCGTCGGCGGCGGCTACGTAGGCATGTACACGGCACTTCGGCTCCAGCGAAAGCTGAGAGCCGACGAGGCCGAGGTCACGGTGGTCACTCCCGAGCCCTACATGACGTACCAGCCCTTCCTCCCCGAAGCGGCTGCCGGCTCCATTTCCCCGCGCCACGTGGTGGTCCCGCTCCGCCGCGTGCTGCCGAAATGCCGCATCGTCATCGGCGAGGCCCGGCACATCGACCACGCCGCCCGGACCGCGACCGTCACCACCCTCGCCACCGACGAGGAGGGCGGAGGCCCCGTAGAGATCGAGTACGACGAACTGGTCCTCGCCCCCGGCTCGGTCTCCCGCACACTCCCCATTCCGGGACTCGCCGAATACGCCATCGGATTCAAGACCGTGGAAGAGGCCATCGGCCTGCGCAATCACGTCATCGAACAGATGGACATCGCCTCCTCCACCCGCGATCCCGCCCTGCGCGACGCCGCCCTCACCTTCGTCTTCGTCGGCGGCGGCTACGCCGGCGTGGAGGCACTCGGCGAGCTGGAGGACATGGCCCGCTTCGCCGCCCGCTACTACCACAACGTCAAGCCCGAGGACATGAAGTGGGTGCTGGTCGAGGCCAGCGACCGGATCCTCCCCGAGGTCGGCCCGGACATGGGCACGTACACGATCCGCGAACTGCGCCGCCGCGGCATCGACCTGCGCCTGGAGACCCGCCTCGAATCCTGCGAGAACCGGATCGCCGTCCTCAGCGACGGAGCCCGCTTCCCCACCCGTACCGTCGTATGGACCGCCGGCGTCAAACCGCACCCGATCCTCGCCGCCAGCGACCTGCCCAAGAACGAGCGCGGCCGCCTCGCCTGCACCTCCTTCCTCACCGTCGAAGGCGTCGAGCACGCCTGGGCCGCCGGGGACGCCGCCTCCGTCCCCGACATCACCGCCCCGGAGAAGGGCGTCCCCTGCGCCCCGAACGCCCAGCACGCCGTCCGCCAGGCCAAGGTGCTCGCCGACAACCTCGTCTCGTCCCTGCGCGGCGGACTCCTCACCGAGTACGCCCACAAGTACGCGGGTTCCGTGGCCTCCCTCGGACTCCACAAGGGCGTCGCCCACGTCTACGGCCGCAAGCTCAAGGGCTACCCGGCCTGGCTCATGCACCGCGCCTACCACCTCAGCCGCGTCCCGACCCTGAACCGCAAGACGCGCGTGCTCGCCGAGTGGACGCTCTCCGGCCTCTTCAAACGCGAGATCGTCTCGCTGGGATCCCTCGAACACCCCAGGGCAGAATTCGAACTCGCGGCGGGCGGAGGCCCCAAGGACCCTCCGAAGAAGAAGGAAGGCTGATGCTGTCAGTCCCGTCGGCCACACTGGACGTGTGACCATAGGTGGGCTCACACCTGCACAGAGTGACATCAGCGTGACATCCGAGTGCCACCCGATCGCCACCGAGTGACACAGCGACCACGAGCGACACCACGAGGCTTGAAAGCAGTGAACTTCACGCGCTGGAGCGCCCGGTTTCCCGGAACGCAGCGCCGCGCCGCCGCCCGGTCCGAACACGCCGCCGCCCAGGCCAAAAGGGGTGAGGGCTCGGTCCCGGCCGCCCGCGGCGCCGCCGGCCATTCCGCGAGCGGCCCGGACGGCTGCCCCGCCGACCCCACGGTCCGCGGCACCGGTTCCACCCCCGGCACCGGCTGCGTACCGGCCGCCGCGGACGGTACGGGAACCCCCGCGCCCTCCCTCGACGAGCTCTCCGTACGCGAGGTCCTCGACCGCCTCCCGGCCCTCGTCGCCCTCGTGCACGGCCCCGAGCACCGCGTCGCCTACGTCAACGACGCCTACACCGCGGGCTTCGGCGCCCGAGCCCCCGGGGCTCCCGCGCACCTGGCCCTCCCCGAGCTCGGGGAGCTCGGCCTGCTCCCGCTCCTCGACCAGGTCCAGCGCAGCGGCAAGCCGCGTACCGCCAAGAACCGCACCGCGCCGGGCGGCACCAGCTCGTACACGGTCACGTGCACCCCGATCGAGCTCCGCAAGACCAGCGCAGGCACCGGCACCAGCGCAGCCACCGGCTCAAGCGCGGGCGCCGACAGTGAAGCGGAAGCCCACGCCGGCACCGGAGTCCTGATCCACCTCGCCGACGTCACCGACCACGCCGAGGCCGCCGAACGGCTGCGCGCCAGCGAGCGCCGCCAGCGCGAGGCCGCCGTCACCCTCCAGCGCTCCCTCCTCCCGCAGGAACTGGAGCAGCCCGACGACCTGCGCGTCGCCGCCACCTACCAGCCCGGCGGCACCGAAGCCGCCGTCGGCGGCGACTGGTACGACGTCATCACCCTCGGCGCCGGCCGTACGGCCCTCGTCATCGGCGACGTCATGGGCCGGGGCGTCCGCGCCGCCGCCGTCATGGGCCAGCTCCGCACGGCCGTCCGCGCGTACGCCCGCCTCGACCTGCCGCCGCACGAGGTCCTGCAGCTCCTCGATGGCCTCGCGGCCGAGATCGACGCCAGCCAGATCGCCACCTGCGTCTACGCCGTCCACGACCCCAACGAGGGCCTCCTCGCGTACGCCTCCGCCGGCCACCTCCCGATCCTGGTCCGCGACGAGGACGGCACCGTCCGCCGAGCGGCCGACCCCACCGGCCCGCCGCTGGGCACCGGCGGCTGGCTGCACACCTCGGGCACCATCGCCCTGGGCCCCGGCTCCACCGCCGTCCTCTACACCGACGGCCTGGTCGAGCGCCGCGGCGAGGACATCGACGAGGGCGTCGCCGCCCTGGAGCGCGCCCTATCCGGCGCCCAGGGCACCCCCGCCGTGATCTGCGACCGCCTGATGCGCGCCCTCGGCGTCGATGCCGACCACGACGACGACGTCGCCGTGCTGGTCCTCCAGCAGCCCGCCCGCACCGGCGCGGATGCCGAGCTCTTCCACAACGCGGCCCTGGAGCTCCTCGGCGGCATCGAGGCCGCCCCGCGCGCCCGCGCCTTCGCCCAGGGGGTCCTCGCCTCCTGGCGCTTCCCGGTGGAGCTCTGCGACCTGGGAGTACTCGCCGCCAGCGAGCTCGTCGCGAACTCCCTCCAGCACGGCACCCCGCCCATGCGCCTGCGCCTGCGCCGCACCGACCGCCGGCTGATCATCGAGGTCACCGACGGGGACGACCACCTCCCGCGCCGCCGCCGCGCCGAACCGGCCGACGAGACCGGCCGCGGCATCTCCATCGTCGCCACCATCGCCTCCGCCTGGGGTTCGCGCCGCACTCCGGGCGGCGGCAAGGCCGTCTGGTGCGAGTTCGCCCTCCCGGACAAGGACAAGCAGGCGGACAAGTAGCCGGACACGAAGGAGCCCCGGTCCTCGGACCGGGGCTCCTCCATGTCAGCCGCACCTCTATACCGGCGCCCTGCGCCCTGCGACCTGCGATGCCTACGCGGCCACGGGCTCGGAGGCCTTCGCCTGCTCCACCGACCCGGCCACGACCGTGCTCGGGGCCAGCGACGGGTTGTCCTGCACCGGCGTCAGGTGCTTGCCGAGCCGCAGCGCCAGCCCGGCGATGCCGAGCGACACCACGACGAAGACCCCGATGTAGAGCATCGGCACGCCGGCGGCCAGCGGCACACCGAGCGGCCCGAGCGCCAGGGCCATCTGCTTGACCAGCGCGAAGGCCGAGTTGTACTGGCCCACGGACCCCTCCGGAGCCAGATCGGCCACCAGCGGCGCCAGCGTCGGCGACAGCATGGCCTCGCCGATGCCGAAGAGGGCGTACGTGGTCACGAACGCGGCGGCGGCCATGACGGCGCTGCCGTGCCCCAGCCCGGAGAAGGCGGCGATGATCCACGCCACCGTCCAGAGCAGGCCGACCAGTGCGATCACCCGGGACCGGCGGTGGTTCTCGACCAGCCGGAGCACGACGAACTGGGCGAGCACGATCGCCCCGGTGTTGGCGGCGAGGGCGAACCCCAGCGTGGACGGGGAGATCCCGGCGGCCTCGGTCCCGAAGGCGGCGAGACCCGACTCGAACTGCCCGTAACAGGCGAAGAACAGAACGAAGCCGAGGACGCAGAACTGCACCATCGCCTTGTGCTCCATCAGCCGCTTCCAGCCACCGCCGGACTGCGCGGCGTCCTTGGCCAGGGCGTTGCTGATGGCGGGCACCTGCGGCATCCGCACGGTGGCGATGACCCCGGCCAGCACCAGGAACATCACGGCCTCGATGCCGAAGAGCAGGGTGAAACTGGCGGGCCTGCTCTCGTCGACGATGAGCCCGCCGATCAGACCGCCGATGCCCAGACCCAGGTTCTGCATGAAGAACTGCAGCGCGAAGGCGCGGGTCCGGGTGGACGGGGTGGAGCACCGCACGATCATCGTGGCCAGCGCCGGCTGCATGACCGCCTGACCGGCGCCCAGCGCGAGCGCGGAGAGCAGGATGGCGACCACACCGGTGGACAGGCCCAGCGACAGCGCACCGAACGAGGCGACGACGGCCGCGCCGATGACGACGGGGACCGGACCGCGCCGGTCGATCACCCGCCCGGTGAAGGGCAGCGCGAGAAGCGCACCGAGGGCGAAGGCCATGAACGCACCCGTCGCCCACATGGGGTCCAGTTCTCGCACCTTCGCCGCGTAGACGTAGAGGAACGGAACCGTGAAACCGATACCGAACGCGGTCAACGCGTTCCCGGCCTGGATCCTCCGCATCGCAGCGCCCATCACCTTGGTCACTTCTCACCACCTTGATTACTGAAGCTTGAAGACTTCATACCTAAAGTTCGATCCTTAACACTACACACCGAAGGAGTTAGATGCCAACGGCCCCGTGCCATACTTCGAACCATGGGTGACACCCCCGACGGCACTGCGCCCGTCCACGAGCCGAGCCTCGACGAACAGATCGCCGTCTATCAGCGCGAGTTCCAGGACCTCGACCCCCAGGTCGAGAAGGTCGTCTCGGCCCTCAGCCGCCTGAACCGCCGCATGAACGTCGCGTACGGACGCCAGACGGCGGCCCTGGGCATCAGCAACGCGGAGTGGGAGGTCCTCAAGGCCCTCGTCCTCTCCGGAGCGCCGTACCGGATGGGTCCGAGCGAGCTCGCGAAGCAGCTGGGCCTGACGCCGGCGGCGATGACCCACCGGATCGACCGCATGACGGCGGAAGCGCTGGTCACGCGGGAGCGGGACGAAAACAACCGCGTCCGAGTGATCGTGGAGCTCACCGCGGAGGGCCGCAGCAAGTGGCTGGACGCGATGCGCGCGGCGACGGTCTTCGAGGAGGACCTCCTCCAGGACCTCTCCACGGCGGAGCGGGGCGTACTGGGCGACATGCTCACCCGCCTCCTGGACCGCGTAGAGGACCTCCAGTCTCCGCACTGACCGCCCAGCGGCCCTGCTCCAACTCTCGGGTTGACACGGGCCCCGTGGGTCCGTAAGGTTCTTCGAGTTGTCCCTGAGCCGAAAGGTTTCGGAGACAACAAATCCCGCCGCCTCGTTGCGGCACCCAACTCAGCAAGATCTCCCACTGGGAACGTATTCGGCATGCCCGAATTCATTCCTGAAGGTCGATTATGAATCGCCCGGGAAATCCACTAGAGTTCGGGAGTCGGAAGGGCCCAACAGCCCGGAAGGCAAAACCCGCTGACTGGGAGTCAGGCCCGAAAGAGTCTGATAGAGTCGGAGACACAAGAACGAACGAAACGCCCGGAGGAAAACCCGCGAGGGTGAGTACAAAGGAAGCGTCCGTTCCTTGAGAACTCAACAGCGTGCCAAAAATCAACGCCAAAAAGTTGATACCCCGTCCATTTCGGTGGATGAGGTTCCT
>NZ_JBIWAE010000006.1:0-371866 GCF_044759865.1 Streptomyces sp. NPDC099050
GAGTCGTCCCCGTGACCCGGGCGTCGGGCAAGTCCCGCGTGGTCACGTTCCGCCACGCGGCCAACCGGCGTGCCCGTCTGGCCATCGTGACGTTTGCCGACAACAGCCGGCACTCCAGCGACTGGGCCGCGAAAATCTACAACGACGCCCGGGCCGCCAAGAAACGACACCCCCACGCGATCCGGATCCTCGCCCGCGCCTGGCTCCGCGTGATGTGGGCCTGCTGGCGCACCGGCACTTGCTACGACCCCGTCACCCACCAGGGCAACAACAAGGTCAACAAGCCCACCGACACGCCTCTGGCGGCATAGAGGTTGACTCAGGGAACTCACAGCGCCTCCGCCATGGTCGGGGACACCGTCGTGGTCGGGGACGCCGTCGCGAAGGCCAGCGAGACGCGTGCCACCACCGCGCCCTCCTGGTGGAACTCGACGGCGCATTCGGTGGGGTGGTCCGTTCCGGGCGCGGCCGGAGCCGGCGTCGCGGTGGCCACGATGGGGGAGTCGAGCTCGGCGAAGCGCGTGAACTCGGCGGCGCAGCGGACGACCGCGGCGCCGGTCGGCACCCCCGCCAGGTGGGACAGCTGCCGGGCGCCTTCGGTGAGGACCATCGCGGGGATGTGGTCATAGGTGTGGTCGAAGAGGCTGGCGTTCTCGAACCTCGGCTCCACCAGCGCCGACACGGCGGAGTCGGCGACACCCGCGCGGACCGCGCCACCCGCGCCACCCGCGCGGACCGGCTCGCCCAGTACGACGTTGAGCGCGCTGCGGCGGCCCACGGCCGCGGGGCCGGCGGCCCGGGGCCGCGGCACCACACCGAGGTCGGCGGTGACGGGCGCCTCCGAGCGGCGCTGCAGGAAGCGGAGTTTGCCGTAGTCCGCGCTCTTGGACGCTCCGACGTCGATCCGGGTCCGGCCCACGGGCCGGCCGCCGATGGACAGGGCGACCGAGGAACCGACCCCGCGCAGCCGGCCGTTGCGGCCCGCGGACGGGGTGACGGTCCCGGTCAGCTCCAGTTCGCCGGGCCGGCTCCCCGGGGCGAGGGCGTCGAGGTCGTCGAGTTCGATCGACCAGTTGTGGACGAGGAAGGCGGTCTCGGCGGAGACGCCCAACTGCCGGTGCGCCGCCGCGACCCCGGCCTGGCGGGCGGCCTCCAGCAACAGCAGGAAGTCGTAGGACACCGGGTCCCGCAGGTGGTCCCCGAAGTAGGCGTGCCCCAGCGGCAGCTGCGCTCCGGCGGCGAACGTCTCGTCACCGGTCGCCACCAGGTCCGTGACGAGCACCTCCGAGACCGCCGCCCTGTGCACCAGCGAACGGTCGATGGTGCTCAGGTAGGTCAGTGCGCGGGGTGGTGGCGAAGCGGCGGCGTCGAGCAGCGTTGTCATGCGGAGAACTCCTCAGTCCGATGGGCTGAGGTCATCATTCACCTGGGATATGGAAGCTCCATTGGAGCCGTATCAAACGGCCCGGAGCTGCATTCTTTTAGTCAACTTTCATGATGGCCGCACATTCTGTGTCCGACGGAACATCGAGAAATGGGAGTGTTTTTCAATGACCGCTTTGGACGATCGCCCACTCGCCGCGGCTCCGGTGACAACGCAGCCGGCCCGGCCCGGCATGGAGGAGCGGACGGCCGAGTTGCTGCGCCTGCGCCAGGCGGTGCGCAGCGGTCCCGGGGCGCAGGCCACCGAGGCGCAGCACGCCCGCGGCAAGCTGACCGTCCACGAACGGCTGGAGCTCCTCTTCGACGAGGGGACGTTCGTGGAGATCGAGGGGCTGAGGCGGCACCGGGCGTCCGGCTTCGGGCTGGAGGGCCGCCGCCCGCACACCGATGGCGTCGTCATCGGCTGGGGGCGGGTCCACGGCCGTACGGTCTTCGCGTTCGGGCACGACTTCCGGATCTTCGGCGGCTCGCTGGGCGAGTCCCACGCCGAGAAGATCCACAAGATCATGGACATGGCCGAGGCCGCCGGCGCTCCGCTGGTCAGCCTCAACGACGGAGCCGGCGCCCGCATCCAGGAGGGCGTCTCCGCGCTGGCCGGCTACGGCGGCATCTTCCGCCGCAACGTGCGGGCCTCGGGCGTGATCCCGCAGATCAGCGTGATGCTGGGGCCCTGTGCCGGCGGCGCGACCTACTCACCCGCGCTGACCGACTTCGTGTTCATGGTGCGCGGCATCTCGCAGATGTTCATCACCGGACCCGACGTGGTGGAGGCCGTCACCGGCGAGCGGGTCACCCAGGAGGAACTGGGCGGCGCGGACCTGCACGCGGCCGTCTCGGGCGCGGCGGCCTTCGCCTACGACGACGAGGCCTCGTGCATCGAGGACGTGCGCTACCTGGTCTCCCTGCTGCCCGCCAACAACCGCGAGCTGCCGCCGGCGGCCGAGCCCGCGACGGACCTGGACGCCCCGGACGAGGAACTGCTGCGGCTGGTGCCGGCCGACCCCAACCAGCCCTACGACATGCGCGAGGTGATCGCGCGCCTGGTCGACGACGGGGAACTCCTGGAGGTCCACGAGCGGTGGGCCCCGAACCTGCTGTGCGTCCTGGCCCGCATCGACGGCCAGACCGTCGGGATCGTCGCCAACCAGCCCCGGCACCTGGCGGGCGTACTGGACATCGAGGCCTCGCAGAAGGGCGCCTCCTTCATCCAGACCTGTGACGCCTTCAACATTCCGCTGGTGACCCTGGTGGACGTCCCCGGCTTCCTGCCCGGCACGGACCAGGAGAGCGGCGGCATCATCCGGCACGGCGCGAAGATGCTCTACGCCTACTGCAACGCGACGGTTCCCCGGGTCCAGGTCATCCTGAGGAAGGCGTACGGCGGCGCGTACATCGTCATGGACTCCCGCTCGATCGGCTGTGACCTCTCCTTCGCCTGGCCGACGAACGAGATCGCGGTGATGGGCGCGGAGGGCGCCGTCAACGTCATCCACCGCCGCAAGGTCGCCGCGGCCGAAGACCCGGAGGCGGCCCGGCGCGAGCTGACCGAGGAGTACAAGGAGGCGCTGATGCACCCGTACTACGCGGCGGAGCGCGGACTGGTCGACGACGTGATCGACCCGCGCACCACCCGGGCCGTGCTCGCGGAATCCCTGCGGGTCCTGCGCACCAAGCAGGAACAGCTCGTCCCGCGCAAGCACGGCAACCCTCCGATGTGACGGGAAGACTGAGATGAGCAAGAGAAGAACGGCCCTGCCCGCCCCGCACCTGTGCGTGGTGAAGGGCGATCCCACGCCCGAGGAGATGGCCGCCGTGACCGCCGTACTGCTGCGCCTCGCGGCGACGGTGCCCAGCGGACCGGCCGCACGCCCGGACGCGCTCGCGGCGCTCGCGCCCGAACCCTCGCCCGGCTGGCAGCGCACCGGTCCGCACCGCCCGGCGGGGGCCTGGCGCACCTACCCGCTGTAGGCCGTCCGGATGCCCGACCGCCCCGCGAAGGGGCCTGGGGCCGCCGCGAACCCGACCGGTTCGCGGCGGCCCCAGGCCCCTTTCGGCGTCAGCCTTCGGCGTCAGCCTTCGGCGTCAGCCTTCGGCGTCAGCCTTCGGCGTTGGCTTTCGGCGTCAGCTTTCGGCGTCAGCCGGACGCGGCGGGGGCCTCGATCACGGCGCACGACCAGGTGAAGCCCGCGCCGGCGTTGAGCAGCAGTCCGAACTCACCGGGGCCCAGCGCGGCACGGCTCACCACCTCGTGGAGCCCCGCCACCAGGTCACCCGTACCGAGGTGGCCGGTCTCCTTGCCCCAGTCCACGGCGGGCGCGGTCAGGAGTTCCCCCAGCACCGGGATCCACGCGTCGTCCAGGGTCTTGCGGGCCAGCCGTGGAAGCACCGCGAACCGGATCCGGGGGTCGTCGGCGGCGAGCCCGGCGTCGCGCAGGGCGCCGGTCACGACGTAGCGGATCATCTCCCGGTTGGTCTTCTTGAACGGCTCGACGCCGTGCTCGCGCAGGTACACCCGCTTGGTGCGGCGCATGTCGATCGTGGGGTTCTCCCGGGGCAGCCGCCCGAACGGGTCCGCGCCCCGGTGCATCAGTTCCAGATGCGGTGCGGCGCCCGTGCGCAGGGCGCGCAGTACGAGGTCGCCGGGGGCGGCCGGGCGGCGCAGCAGCACCGCCGTGGCGGCGTCCCCGTAGGCGGCGCCGTAGTCGCTGCGCCACCGGTCGAAGCCGGGCAGGGCGAACCGGTCGGCCGTCGTGACCAGGGAGTACCGGGGGGCCGGCCCGTCCTCCTGCCGCCCGTCCTCCTGTCGCCCGTTCTTCTGCCGCTCCTCCTCCTGTCGCTCCTCCACCCGCTCCTCATCCCCGGCCGTCAGCCGGGCGGCGGCCAGTTCCAGCGCGGCCGCGCCGCCGTTGCAGATCTGCTGGATCCCGATGGGAACGGCCGCGTGCGCGCCCAGCTGATGGGCGATGTAGTGCGGCGGCGACCACAGGTCGTGGCCCTGGTAGTACATCCAGGCGTGCAGCAGCAGTGACACCCCGGCCGCCGGCACCCCGGCGCCGCGCAGGGCCTCCCGGGCGGCGAGCACGGCCATCTCCGGGGGCGAGACGTCGCCCGCGACGGGCAGCCGCGGGTTCCCCAGCTCCCTGGCCGTGCGCGCCTCGACCCGCCGCTCGGCCACGGCGTTCTCTGCGGTGTCCTGGTGCTCGGGCAGCCACAGGGCCACCGAGGCGATGCCTACCGGCACGGGCAATCTCATGCGAGGAGCTCCCTCTGGTTTCGGCAGCGGGACGGTCCCGTCCCCGACGCGTCGATTCTTTACAGCCGAAATCGAATGCGCGTAGAACCGGCCTGGAAGTTGAATGCGAATCGGCCGGACGGTCTTCTCTCCACCGCTCGGGCTGTGGCAGCATCCATTTCCGAAGGCGTCAGCCGAGAAATCCGTTCGACCGAGAATTCAAAGAGCAAAGGAATTTCACATGTCCGGCAACCTTGCCGTGGAACTCGCCCCGGAGCTTCGCGACCGCGTCCGCGAGATCATCGCGGACGTCCTGGAGGTCGATCCCGAGGAGATCCGGGAGGAGCACAGCTTCGCGGAGGACTTCGAGGCCGACTCCCTGCTCGTCATCGAGATGTTCTCCCGCTTCGAGCGGCAGCTCCGCCTGGAGATCCCGCAGGAGGAGCTCGTCGACCTGGACGACCTCGCCACGGCCTACGCCCTGATCGCGCGTCACGTGACCGCGCCGTCGGGTGTCTGACACGCGGCTGCGTCGCGTCGCGGTCACCGGCCTCGGAGCGGTGAGCAGCCTGGGCATGGGAGCCCGGTCGTTCACCGAGGCCATACGCGCGGGACGCAGCGGAATCTCGCAGATCAGGTCGTTCGACAGCACCGGGTTCAACCACACGCAGGCCGGTGAGGTCCACGACTTCCACCCCGAGGAGTACCTGAAGGTGCTCCGGCCCGAACAGTGGGGCCGCAGCAGCCAGTTCGCGGCCGCCGCCGCCCGGCTCGCCGCGCAGGACGCGGGCTGGGCGCCCGACGCGTTGTCCGCCGCACGGGCGGGCAGCGCGATGGGAACCACCAACGGAGAGGCCCAGGTCTTCCAGGAGCTGACCGAGCAGTGGCTGGAGCACGGGCTAGACGGGATCGACGCCGACCTCGTCACCCGGGCCACCGCCGACCGCATCGCCTCGGCCGTCAACACGGAGCTGGGGCTGCACGGTGAGGCCCAGACCTTCGGCACGGCCTGCTCCGCGAGCAACTACGCGATCGGCTACGGCTTCGACGTCATCCGCAGCGGTGCGGCCGACGTGATGGTGGTCGGCGGTGCCGACGCGGTGAACCGCGCCACGCACGCCGGCTTCCACCGCCTGGGCGCCATCGCCGCGGACCTCTGCCGCCCGTTCGACGAGCACCGCGGCGGCATCATGACGGCGGAAGGGGGCGCCGCGCTGGTCCTGGAGTCCTGGGACGGCGCGGTCGCCCGCGGCGCCCGGATCTACGCCGAGGTGCTGGGCTACGGCATCACCTGCGATGCCAAGCACCCGACGCAGCCCGACCTCGAGGGGATTGCCGAGTGCATCCGGCGCGCTCACCGGGATGCCGGGGTGAAGCCGGAGGAGGTCGACTACGTGTGTGCCCACGGCACCGGGACCTCCGCCAACGACAGCACGGAAGTCGGCGCCGTGCGCGCGGTGTTCGGCGACCGCCTGCCCCCGGTCAGCTCCATCAAGTCGATGCTCGGCCACACCATGGGCGCGGCCAGTGGGTTCGGTGCGCTGGCCTGCTGCATGGCCCTGTACGAGGGCTTCCTGCCGCCGACTTCGACGGTCCGGACGGTGGACCCGGCCCTCGGCCCCGGCCTGGACTGCGTGCCCGGGCGGGCCCGCCCGGCCCAGCCGAGGATCGTGGAGAACCACGGGTTCGCATTCGGAGGGAACAACGCCATCGTGATGCTGGGGAGGCCCGAATGAACGCGACCGCCGCGCCCGCGGTGAGGATCACCGGCTATGGAGTCCTGAGCGCTGCCGGAATCGGCGGCAAGGCGCTCTACGAGGCCGTCCGGTCGGGGGAGTTGCCCCCCGGTGACGCGGACGCGGCCGAGGTGCTGGCCGGTGATCCCGTACCGCCGGTGCCGCTGCTTCCCGTACCGGACTTCAACCCCCGGGAGCACCTGGGCCGCAAGGGACTCGGCGCCCTGAGCCGGACCAGCACCCTGGGCATGACCGCCGCCGAGATGGCCCTCGACACCCTCGCGGCACTGGTCGAGGACTCGGAGCGCGGGGACACCGGCGTCGTACTCGGCAGCAGCACCGGCAGCGCACGGGCGTTCGCGGAGTTCTTCCGGGACACCTACGAGCTGGAGCGGCCCTACCTGGTCAGTCCGGCTCTCTTCCCCGGTCTGCTCCTCAACCACTGCGCCAGCCAAGTGGCCATGCGTCACTCCTTCACCGGCCTCAACGCCTCGCTGGCCGGTGGACACGTCTCCGGCCTGTCCGCACTGCGCTACGCCCGCAACGCCCTGGTCACCGGCCGCGCCACCCGGCTGCTGACCGGCGCCGTGGAGGAGCTCAGCGCCCAGTCGGCCTGGGCCTGGCACCGCGGCGGCGACCTTCCCGAAGGTGTGGCGGTGGGTGAGGGCAGTGCGGTGTTCGTCCTCGAAGGCGCCACGGGAACCTCGGCCCACCTGGCCGAACTCGCCGCCTGCGAGGTGGCCTTCAGCCCGCTGGGCGAGGGACCCCTGGCCGTTGCGGCGGCTCTCGCGCGGTGCGTCGAGGCCGCCCTGACCGCGAGCGGATGCACGGCCGCCGACATCGGCGTCGTGTCCTGCGGATCGAGCAGCCGGCCCGGCTGGGCCGCGGTGGAGGCCCGGGGCCGGAGCCGGGCCCTGGCCGGCCACGCCCCGCGGATCCTGCGCGTACAGGACGTACTGGGCGAGACCCACAGTGCGAGCGGCGCACTCCAGCTGGCCGCACTGCTCGGCTACTGGGAGGCCGACGGGGCTGCCGGACCGGGCGGTGGACCGGGCGGCGGGCCGGGCCGTGGACCGGGCGGTGGACCGGACGGTGGACCGGACGGCGGGTCGGACGGCGGGCCGGGTGCCTCCGGCAGCTGCGGTCTGATCACGTCCGTAGGGCACGACGGTGCGGTCGCGGCGGCCGTGGTCAGACGAGCGGCGTCCCCCGCCTGACCACGGCGAAACGCCGGTGCGCGCAGCGGTCACGGGGACGTACCCCTTCGGGGGTAGGGGCCCCAGTGGCCGCTGCGCGCCGCCGTCGGCAGGGTCGGCGAAGGAATCAGGCCCGCCTGCACCGCCTTGTTCACCGCGTCGAGCCGGGATACGGCCCCCAGCTTCCGGAAGACGCTGTTCAGGTGCCGCTTCACCGTTCCCTCGGTGATGTCGAGGCCTTCGGCGATCTGACGGTTGCTCATCGCCGCCGCCACACCGACCAGTACCTGGCGCTCCCGCGAGGACAGGGCGTCGCCGCCCGGGGCCGGGGCGGCCGGAGCGCGGGGCACGAGGACCGTGGTGTGCGCCGCCTGCGCGAGGGTCCGCTCGATCGCCATGAGGAGTTCCTCCCGGTCGATCCCCTTGTGCAGGACGCCGCGGGCACCGGCGGCCAGCACTTCGTTGACCAGGCCCGGCTCCGCATAGGCCGACAGGCACAGCACGCGGGTGCGCGGGGACACGCCGAGGATGTCGCTGACCGTGCCCGCACCCCGGCTGTGCGGCATCTGGAAGTCCAGGAACAGCAGGTCGGGATGGACGGCGGCGGCACACCGCACGGCTGCCGCCCCGTCGGCGGCATGTCCCACCACGGTCAGCGAGGGCTGCGCCTCGAGCAGGTCGCCGAGCGTCTCCCGGAACAGGTTGTGGTCATCGGCGAGGACGATGCGGGTCGGCGCCGCGGCGGGGGTCCCCGTCACGGCCGGATGCTGAGCGGCAGGTGGATCTCCACGCGCGTGCCCTCACCCGGGGCGCTTCCCACGCGCAGCCGGCCACCGAGGTCCTCGACGCGTCCCCGCATCGCCCGCAGCCCGTGCCCGGCGCCCGTCTCCGCGAAGGCGTCCTCGACGGTGAAGCCGGCCCCGTCGTCCCGGACGCGTGCGTACAGCCAGCGCCGGGTGGTGCGTACGGAGACCTCGATCCGCTCGGCCCCGGCGTGCGCGAGGCAGTTGCGCAGCGCCTCGCGCAGGACGAGGAACAGCTCGCGACGGCAGCGCTCGGAGGCCAGCGTCTCGTCGCCCGTCACCCGGATGGTCACCTGGGCCCGCGACCCCGTGTCGGACAGCCACTGCTGGAGGGCGTCGCGGACCGGAGGTGCGGAGGAGCTCCGGCGCAGGGCGCCGAGCAGGTTCCGGTTCCCCTGGGCGGTTTCGCCCAAGACCCTTTTGGCGACGGCGAGATGGGGGGCGGCCCGGTCCGGGTCGTCCTCGCCCAGTTCGATCCGGTGCAGCGCCACGGCCAGCGCGTTGCCGAGCTCGTCGTGGAGCCAGCGGAAGAGCCGGCGGCTCTCGCTCCAACCGGGGTCGCCCTGGCCCGGGCCGAACTCCGCGGTCCGCATCGCTTCACCGAGCATCCGGACGACGGCGACGCCGCGGGCCATCGCGGCGCCGTCGTCGGCGGTGCCGCTCTGGGTCGCCTGGAGCAGGGCGCATTCGAGCAGCAGGGTGCCGGCGGCGGCCAGATGCCGCGGCACGGAACCGCCCGCCACCGGCTCGGCGGGGCCGGGGGCCGGGAGTGCGGCATCCCCGATGGCCTCGGTGTCCCCGGTGTCCTCGGGGTCCCCGGCGTCCCCGGTGTTCTCGGGGGAGGGGCTGCAGGCCGCCTCGGCGCGCCGCAGGACGTGGCGGGCGTAGGCCACACAGGAGTCGTGGAGGCCGGACGCGTCCGGCCGTTCCGGCAGCCGGAGCGAGGGGAGCGCGTGGGTGAACCGCTGGAGGATCGCCTCGGCGTCGGTCCCCAGCAGGCCGCTCGTCGGTATCGCCGGGGCTGCGACAGGCCGTCTGGAAAGGGTCGTTGGTGTGCGGGGCCTGGGCAGGAGCCGCGCCGTCGGCGACGCGCCGGGGCTGCGGGTCGCGCGTACGAGCCCCTCGTACAGAGCTTCCGCGAACACGGGGGCGGACGAGCTGTCCATCGAACTCCTCAACGTCACTCAGCGCCCTCGGGGGCTCCACGAAGGACTTCGACAGTAAACAAACAGACTTGTCTGGTTGTCAAAGCTCCTTATGTCATCTTGGCGGGGTGCCCGGGCCTGCCGAATGGGATAAGTGGGGTGAATCAGTCCCATAATTACGAGGGGTTCATCGTGTCGTATTCCAAAAGACAGACAGACTTGTATGTTCTGGCTGAGCGGTGGTTGACTGACCGCACGGGGCCCAGACCGGGAAGGGGTAGCGCCGGATGCAGGAGCGCGCCAAGCGGACGCGTGAGGCGCTCATCCGCGCGACCGCCGAACTCATCGGCGACGGAGGCCCGAACGCCGCCGGGTTGGTCAACGTCTGCCGCACGGCGGGGGTGAGCAGGGGGGCGCTGTACCACCACTTCGACACCATGGAGGCGCTGGTCGCCGCCGTCCGGCTGAAGGCGCGCAAGGAGCTCGACGTCCTGATCGAGGACGCCTTCGAGACCCCCGCCTACGCGGGAGCCGCCCGCTTCAGCACGTCACTGGGCCGGGCCCTGGGCGAGGACGTGACGCTGCGGGCCGGCCTGCAGCTGGGCCCGAGCGGATCCGACGGGAGTCCCCGGCTCTTCGACGAAGTGCTCGGCCTGGTCCGGGGCAGGGTGAGCGAGTGCGAGGCGGACGACCTCGCCGACCTGGTCATGGTCGTCACGGCGGGACTGGAATCCCTCGGCCGCCGGGACGCCGCCTGGTGGGACCCGGGGACCGCGGAACGCGTCTGGTCGCTGCTCGAGCCCCTGCTCAGCTCTCCTCTGCCGGGGCCGTCCGCAGCCGGCTGATCATGGCGGGGGTGGCGAAGCCGGGCAGCAGCAGCCGCCACATCGACGTCACGCGCTCGAGGAGGTCATCCCGTCCGGTGTAGACCTGGGACATCAGCTGAACGCCGGTGAAGGCCCCGACGATGAACTTGGTCAGCTCGTCGATGTCCGTGCCGGGCAGGATCTCCCCCTGCGCCTCGGCCTCCGTCAGGAGCCCGGAGATCGCCTCGTACGACCACTGGTACGGAGTGCGCTTCGGATAGGTGAACGAGGTCTGCTCGACGGTCAGCCGCACGCTGGCGCGCAGCACCGGATCGCACCGCAGCCGTCGGGCGAACTCCATGGTCAGATCGATGGCGGCCTGCAGCTTCATGCTGTGGGGCGGAGCCACGAGGGCTTCCGTCTGCGCCTCCACCAGCGCGATCGCGATGGCCTCCTTGGAGGGGAAGTGGTGGTACAGGGCCCCTCGCGTCAGCCCGGTGCGGGCGAGGATGTCGGTCGTGCTCGCCCCCTCGTAGCCCCGCTCGTCGAAGACCTGCGCAGCCGCCTCCAGAATCGACCGTCTGGACCGCGTTCCCCGCTCCTGCCGCACCACCGGCTTCTCCTTGCTTTGATTTAGATCACTTTGAAAACCAAACATACTTGTCTGTATCTTAAGGGCTCCGGATGATCGTTAGCCAATTCTGTGGGCGCCCGAACCGTTGGGCAGTCCGCCGACGAAGAGACAGGCACGTGGATGCAGACCAGCAGGACGAACCTCGCAACCCTCAACAGGCCGACCATTTACGCACATCGCAGCCATGCGGACGGTCCCAGTGCGGCCGGTGCGCCCCTTCCGCTCACCACCATCGTCCCGCGTGAGCTCGTGCACCGCGCGTCCGTCTCCGAGGTCTTCCTCACCCACTGGGAAACAAACAGCCCCGACAGTTTTACGGTGAAAGCGCAGTGGCCGCGCGGGCACGCGCTCTTCGTACCCTCCGGCGGCTACCAGGATCCCTTGCTGCTCGTCGAGTCGGTGCGCCAGGCCGGCGCGCTCCTGTCCCACGCGGAGTACGGGGTCCCCTTCGGGTACCAGTTCCTGATGAGCGACATGTCGTACTCCGCACAGGCGGGGGCCCTCGCCGTGGGGCCGGTCCCCACTGAGGTCGAACTCCTCGTCGACTGCTACGACATCGTCCGCCGGGGCACCCGGCTGGCCGGCCTGCGCTATCGCGTCACCGTGATGAGGGACGGACTGCCCCTCGCCGTCGCCGAAGCGGCCTTCACCTGCGCCAGCCCCTCGGTCTACGAGCGGCTCCGCGGGGAACGGGGCACCGTCGCCCCCGCGCCGTCGGCTCCCATCGCACCCGCCCTGGTCGGCCGTACCTGCTCCCGCGACGTGGTCCTGTCCGCGGGCGACTCCGCGTGGCAGCTTCGGTTCGACACCACGCACCCCATCTTCTTCGACCACCCCGTCGACCACGTCCCCGGCATGGTGCTCATAGAGGCGGCGCGACAGGCCGCCCACGCCGGCGCCGGCCTGCCCCACGCGCTCCCCGTCCACCTCACCAGCGCCTTCGAGAGGTACGTGGAATTCGACGCCCCCTGCTGGATCGAAGCAGAGGCCGGCACCCCGGCCCCCGACGGCCGCGTCACCGTCGAGGTCCGGGGAAGCCAGAACGGCCGCACGGCCTTCACCGCCGCAGTCACCCTCCAGCCGCACCACTGACCAGCCGCACCACTGACACCGAAGGGGGAAACCGTGCCCCAGATCGTGATCACCGGAGGTTCCGGCTTCATCGGGAGCCACGTCACCCGTCACGCCGAGAGCCTCCACCTGCCACTGCGCCTCATGTCCCACCGGACCCGGGTCCCGGCCACCGCTCCCGGCACCGAGACCGTCCCGGGCGACCTGCGCGACCCCGGGAGCCTGCGCGGACTGTGCGAGGGCGCGGAGGTGTTGATCCACTGCGCCTCGCAGATAGGCGGCCCGCCCGAACTGTGCGAAGCCGTCAACGCCCGCGGCACCGAGGCGCTGATGGAGGAAGCCCTGCGCGGCGGCGTCTCGCGCATCGTCTACCTCAGCACCGTCGCCGTCTACGGCCGCGGCAGCTACCGCCGGGCCCGCGTGGCAGACCTCGCGCGCAACCCCCTGTCCGACACCTCGCGCACCCGGGCCGCCGCCGAGGACGCCGTCCTTGCCGCCGGAGGCATCGTCCTGCGCCCCCACCTGGTGTACGGCGCCGAGGACACCAAGGTGGTCCCCGCCCTGGCCCGCCTGCTGGTGAACATGCCCGGCTCCGTGGAGGGCTGGTCCCGGCGGACCTCGGCCATCGCGGCCGAGGACCTCGCCCGGGTCCTGGTCGCCACCGCCCTGGCACCCGCCGGACGTCTCACCGAGTCCGTCTACCACGCCAACCACCCCGAGCCGGTGCTGTGGAGCGACCTGCTCCGGGCCGTCTCCACGGCCCTGTCCCTGCCCCGGCCGGACACCGATCTCACCGCCCAGGAGGCCAGGGACTTCCTGGCGACGCGGGGCATCTCCTCCCACGACCTGGACATGCTGACCTCGGACCACTGGTTCGACAGCAGCCTCATCTGGACCGACGCCGATTGTGCCCCCGGCCCCGGCTTCACTCACCGCTTCCCCCGCCATGCCGCCTGGTACCGGGACTCGCTCGCCGCAGGACCGGTCTCGGTGTGAACCGCCCGAGCTCCGGGCGGGGGCCGGCCCCGCCGTGACTTCGGCCGACCTGCTGGAGGGCGTCTTCCTCGCCGCCCCCGACCCGCAGGCCATGCGCAGGTTTCGGATGTCAGGTTCTGCATCTCATGGCCGGCCCGCCTTCAGGGGGGTCAGTGCGGCCAGGGCCTCGGTGACGCGGTCCGCCTGGTGGGTGGCGCCCCGGAGGTTCGGGTGGAGGACGGTACAGGCCTCGCCCCGGGCCGGGATGGAGCGGCAGAGCTCGGAGGGAGGGTCGCTCTGCTCGCCGGGTCCGGTCAGGCTGTCCTTGATCCCGTACATCCAGCGCTGCCCGGCGCTCGCGCACACTCCGTGCCCGGTGCTGGAGGCGTACGTGTCCACGTACACCGCGCCGCTGCGGCGGGCCTGCTCCCGCAAGAGGGCGTTGAGCCGGCGCTCCAGGCCGTCGAGCCACGGCATGTCGCCCTTGGCGACGGTGCCGAGCTGGTGCCAGGACCCCCAGCCGCAGCCCGCGGACTCGTCCACCACGGCCGGATACCCGACGACCGCCACCCCGGCGCGCGGGGCGCGCGTACGGATCTCCCCCAGCAGGGCCGCGAAGTCGGTCTCCAGCGCGGTGAACCGGGCGTCGAGCCCGGCGGCGCCCCCGCCCCGCGCGTAGTGATCGGTGCACGGTGTCCCCGTACCGAAGGAGGCCAGGCCGCGCTTCACGCAGGTCTCCACGATCTCGGAGAAGCCCACGGAGTTGCCGCCGGCGCCGACCGTCACGAGATCGGTGGTGGCCGTAACGGCCTTGATCTGTGCCGGTTTGGCGGCCCATCCGCCCGGTGGGGGCACGGACGGCGGCCCCTTCAGCTCGGACTGCGGACCCAGGAGCCCCGCTCTGATCTCCGCGGCGGAGCAGGTGACGTCGGTGAGGTCCAACTTCAGCCGCCGCGCCGCCTGGTGGGGATAGTCCTGCTCGGAGCGGCCGCATCCGTCGGCGTTCCAGGGGCGCACGAAGGAGGCGGCGCTGTAGGAGTCCCCGAGGGCGACATAGGTGAGAGGGGTGGCCACGGCCGGTGCCCGCGGCGCGAGAGCGGTGGCGAGGACGGCTGCCGCGGCGGCGGCGGTGGTGAGGGTGAGGGCGAGACGCATCATGACGGCGGTGCCTTTGGCTCGGGCGGCGCCGCGGCCTTTCCGCTGCGCGCATCACCAAAAGTAGCCGAGATGACTACGGAGAGTAATCATCTGGGGTTTTGTTCGTTCGATCGAGTGAACGAGAGGGTGCCGGGCCGGGGGCCACCCGAGGGCCACCCGAGGGTCACCCAGAGGCCGCCGAGGCTGGGTCGCCCGGACGTCTATGCCTGCCCGTGAGCCCGGGTGATCAGGTCCGTCGCGACCTCCAGGGCGGCCTGGCGGGTCTCCTCCGGATCCCCGTCCACGTGCTGGAGGAACATCATTCCCGCGTGCAGCGTGAACAGGGCGCTCACGCACCGCACCTGGTCGGCCAGCGGGGCGCCCTCCTGGCCGGACCGGAGCAGCTCCACCAGGGTGAGGAGGCGCTTCTTCACCGTCTCGCCGATGGTCAGCTCCCGCAGCGAGGCCTGGTTCTCCTGCATGAAGCGGTACAGCGAGGCGCCGCCCGCCATCGCCTCGCTGTAGCGGCGCAGGACCTCGCGCTTCATCTCCAGCGAACGCGGCTGCGCCTCGGCCCACTGGATCAGCTCGTCGATCGGCCGTGTCAGGTCCTCGAACAGGCTGATGATGATGTCTTCCTTGGTCTTGAAGTGGTAGTACAGCGCCGCCTTCGTGACCCCCAGCCGCTCCGCGATCTCCCGCAGCGACGTCTTCTCGTACCCCTGCTCGGCGAAGAGTTCCAGTGCGACGTCCTGGATGCGCTGCCGCGTGTCTCCCCGGCGCTGCTGCGGACTGCTGCTGGACATGACTCTCCCCTGACTTACTTACTTGACGCCCGGCTAGTTACGGGTCTACCTTCCCCAGTGTAGTGAACTAGCCGGTCGGCAAGTAAGTCCCAGGGCCGGTGCGTATGCGCCAGGGGAGTGGAACATGGTGGAAATCAAGAAGAAGGCAGACACCTCGAAGGAGGTGAAGCCGCGCAGCGTGCGGGTCGTCCTGATGGCGCTCATGATCGCGATGCTGCTGGCCATGCTCGACAACATGATCATCGGCACCGCCATGCCCACGATCGTCGGCGAGCTCGGCGGCCTGGAGCACCTCTCCTGGGTCGTCACCGCCTACACGCTCGCCACCGCCGCCTCCACTCCCATCTGGGGCAAGATCGGCGACATGTACGGGCGGAAGGGCTCCTTCCTCACCTCGATCGTCATCTTCCTGATCGGCTCCGCGCTCAGCGGCATGGCCCAGGACATGGGCCAGCTCATCGGCTTCCGCGCGATCCAGGGCCTCGGCGCCGGTGGTCTGATGGTCGGCGTCATGGCGATCATCGGCGACCTGATCCCGCCCCGCGAGCGCGGCAAGTACCAGGGCATGATGGCCGGCGTGATGGCCCTCGCCATGATCGGCGGACCGCTGGTCGGCGGCACCATCACCGACCACATGGGCTGGCGCTGGTCCTTCTACATCAACCTCCCGCTCGGCGCCGTGGCCCTTGCCATGGTCACCGCGGTGCTGCACCTGCCGAAGAAGGAACACGGGGAACGCCCCAAGATCGACTACCTTGGCGCGGCCCTGCTGACCATCGGCATCACCTCCACCGTCCTGGTCACCACTTGGGGCGGCACCGAGTACGCGTGGGGCTCCACCGAGATCATCGGCCTGATCGCCGTCGGCATCGTCTCCATCGCCGGCTTCCTCTACGCCGAGACCAAGGCCGCCGACCCGGTCATGCCGCTGCACATCTTCCGCAGCCGCAACTTCGCCCTCATGTCCGTGATCGGCTTCCTGGTCGGCTTCGCGATGTTCGGCGGCGTGCTGTACCTGCCGCTCTTCCAGCAGTCGGTCCAGGGCGCCTCGGCCACCAACTCCGGCCTGCTGCTCCTGCCGATGCTGCTCTCGATGATGCTCGTCTCGCTGGTCGCGGGCCGCATCACCACCAACAGCGGCAGGTACAAGATCTTCCCGATCATCGGCGGCGGGCTCATGGTCGCCGGACTCTTCCTGCTCGCCACCATGGACACCGGCACGAGCCGCCTGATGTCCGGTGTGTACATGGCGGTGCTCGGCGCCGGTCTCGGCTTCCTGATGCAGATCACGATGCTGGTCGCGCAGAACAGCGTCGACATGAAGGACATGGGCGTCGCGTCCTCCTCGGCGACCCTGTTCCGTACGCTCGGCGGTTCCTTCGGCGTGGCCCTGATGGGCTCCCTGTTCACCAGCCAGGTCACCAGCACCATGACCGACCGGCTCGGCCCCGAAGCGGCGGCGAAGGCGGGCTCCGCCCAGCTGGACGCGGCGAGCCTGGCGAAGCTCCCGGAGCTCGTCCGGGACTCCTACCAGCACGCGGTGGCCGCCGGTACGCACTCGGCGTTCCTGCTGGGGGCGGGGATCGCCGTACTGGGCTTCGTGGCCGCCTGGTTCGTCAAGGAGGTCCCGCTGCGGGGCGCCGGTCCGGCCGGCGCGGCCGGCGGTGGCTCCGCGAAGGCCGAGGTGGCGCCGGAGGCGGCCGTCGTCCACTGAGTCGCTCGGGTGTGGGGTGGGCCCGGTTCGGCGGATCTACGGATCCTCCGGGCCGGGCCCATCCGCGTGCCGTGTGGACCTGTCGATGGTTTCGTCCCGGCGGTGCGGTAGGAGTTGAAGCGTTGTCCGTGCTGGTCAGCGTGGGTGTGGGTGTCCCATGGTGTCCCGCCGGGATGGGATTTCCGACGGGCGGGGGGTGTGCTGGTCTCCCACCGCGAGGGACTGCGGAGGAACGATCCGCCGACCCGCGCCACACCCACCATTCCGGGAGCCCTGGATGTTCACTACCGCTGTTGTCGTCACCGTCCTGACCGCGCTGTGGGTGGGATTCTCCGGCGTGTCGCTGCTGAGGCGCGCCGCGTTCGTCGTCGAGCCCTTGGTGGTCTACGGGGTGCCGCGTTCGTGGTGGACTGCCCTCGCGGTCCTCAAGCTCCTCGGCGCGATGGGCTTGCTGGTGGGGTTGGCCGTGCCCGTACTTGGCGGGGCTGCGGCGGCGGGCCTCATCCTCTACTTCCTCGGCGCGATCGTCACGGTCCTGCGAGCACGCTCGTACAAGACCGTCGCGTTCCCCGTCCTCTACCTGGCACCCGTCGTAGCCACAGCCGCCCTGGCCTTTGCCTGAAGGCTGTTCGTCAAGGACAGAAGCGGGCGGCGGGCCACCGACACCGCCCTGTGGACGGACGACGTGTGGATCGTGGACTCCACGCCGGGGGAGTGCGGATGCTCCCGGGAGACCGCGAAACGCTCAGCCTGGCCGGATGGGCCGAGTACGGCTACTGCGCCGGCCACTCACGGTTCTTCCGCGGCCTGCGCCTTGGCCGCCGCCCTGGTGCAGTGCCGACTTCTTCCGCCAGTCCTCCCATGACAGGTTCCACTCGCCGAAGCCGTTGGCGGCGGCCACCGTTTCCTTGCCGCCCGTGACGTCGAAGACGTCGCCGACCTGGGCCTGGTCGTAGAACCACGTGGCGTCGGCCGTCTTCATGCCGATGCAGCCGTGGCTCCTGTTCGCCGAGCCGATGTAGCTCTCCGCCCATTCCGCCTGGTGCGCGAACGTGCCCGAGACCGTCAGGCGCATCGATTTGTCGACCCACTGGTCCTCCACGCGCGCCGTGAGCGGCTCGTCCGGCTTGACGTCCTTCGCTCCGTCAGCCGGTACGAGGACCAACTCGGCTGCGGGACGTGCGGATTCCGAGGCGTCCCCGCCCCCGCCGGCCCCACGGGCCGTCACCGCCAGGGCGAGCGCGGCGAGCAGGGCCGGCAATGCGTACGGGCGGGTTGTCGCTGCCTTGCGCATGGGTGGGTGAACCTCCGGCTCGAGCCCGGTTCTTGGGACCGGGATGTCCGGTATGAGGCCGGTCCGCTCCTCATCGGTTTCGGCCGGGACGGAATTCGGGACGATGGAGGACCAAAGTCCTGCAACCCGGAATTTATGGGCCATTCGGCTGGAACCCCGCATCCACGGCCGACGTCCTGACCAGTGCGAGCTCACACGGGGACGTCGATTCGGGGAGTTGAGACAGCACATGGGGTTCATGGCGCGCACGCGGACGCAGGGGACGAAGGCACGGATCGCCGTCGCCGGAGCGGTGGCGGCGGTGGCCGCGACCGCGTGGGGAGTGACGGCGGTCGTCGACCCGGGGCACGAGATCAACCACCGACACGTCTCCCGGCAGACCGACGACCCCGCCCAGGGCGGCGACGGCGGGCCCCAGGCCCCCGGAAAGCCGGGCGGGAAGGTCCCGGACGGCATAGCCCACGCGTCGGAGAGCGGCGGCGACGCGGTCAACATCACCATCGACGACGGGCCCGACCCCCAGTGGACCCCGAAGGTGCTGGAGGTGCTGGAGAAGTACGAAGTGAAGGCGGTCTTCTGCATGATCGGACCGCAGGCCGAGGACCACCCCGACCTGGTCAAGAAGGTCGTCGCCGGCGGGCACCGGCTCTGCGACCACACCACGGACCACGACACGGGGATGGACAAGAAGCCCCTCGCCTATCAGCAGCAGCAGATCCTCCGCGCGAAGAAGCAGATCGAGGACGCCGCGGGCGGGGCCAAGGTGGACTACTACCGGGCCCCCGGCGGCGCGTTCACCCCCGGGAGCCGGGCCCTGGCCGCCGCCAACGGCATGCGCCCGCTCGGCTGGAACATCGACACCAAGGACTTCAGCAAGCCGGGCGTCGCCGCCATCGTGGGCACGGTCAAGGCCGAGATCGGCAACGGCCCGACCGTCCTCTTCCACGACGGCGGCGGCGACCGCACCCAGAGCGTCGCGGCCCTCGACCAGGTCCTCGCCTGGCTGAAGGAGCAGGGCCGCCCCACCGGCTTCCCGGTGGTCACCGGCCCCAGCGCCTGACACGCCGTCCGGTCCGAGTCCGACGGCGGCCGCACGTACCCCGTCCACCACCGGGCCGGATCCCGTACGGGTGAAAGGACGCCCGGTGTCGTTCCGGCCCGCCGGAGGGTCCCGTTGGGCCGGGCATGAACCGCACGCGCACCGCCGCCCTCGTCCTCGCCGCCGTCACCGCGGCCCTCGCCCCGGCCCTCTCGGGCGCGGCCACCGCCGCGGACGGTACGGCGTACCTCCAGGACCCGAGCGGCGGGGAGAAGGCGATGAAGTCGATGTGGACCAAGGACGACATGCACAAGGTGGAGGCGCAGTTCCGCTTCCATCCCTCGATCCAGTACAAGACGGTCCTGCGCCGCGGCCCCAAGGGCGCCGAGGAGTACGAGCGGCAGGCCCCCGACCCCAAGACCCTGGCCTGGGCGCCCGGGTACGAGTTCGCGTGGTCGGTGGCGGATTCGCAGGGGGTCAAGAAGGTGCTGACGACGAAGGACGGCAAGCAGGTGCTCGTCCTGCGCGCGGTGCTGCGCGATGCCCGGCGCGCCGAGGTGGCCCAGGTGCGCCAGGAGCTCAAGGACCGGCCCGCGACGGGCCGTACGAAGATCCCGGGTGGCAAGCGCATCAAGTGCGACACCGGGACCTACACGGTGGAGTGGTCGGTCACCCGCACCGGCTACGGCACGCTCAAGGGGTCGCTGCCGTGGGATTCCAGCTGCGAGCAGTACCGCGTGGCGTTCACGCCGCAGAACCAGGGCGCGAGCTGATCGCGTCGCATCGCGTTCGCCGGCAGGGGCGCGCGGAGGAGGTGGGCCGGCCGCCCCGCGCGCCTTGTGGGCGCTTGCGGGCGACTGGGCCTCGGCCTTGGATCAAAGCCGTACCAGCCATGATGCCGCCCGGGGTGGGGTGCGGCAGGGGGCGAAGGTCCCTTTCGGCCGGGGCCTTCGGGGGTACCTCCGCGCCGGCGGGGAGCCGGGTCGCGTCGGTGGCGCGCCGGGTCAGCGCGTCGCCTTCCGGGCCTCGTTGGCCTTGGCGGCGATCTCCTCCAGGACGGCCTTCGGGTCGCCGGAGGGGTCCACGGCGCGGCCGATGTTGCGCTTGATGGTGTCGCTGATGACCACCCAGGACGGGTCGTTGACCGGGTAGAGCTGCGCACCGCGCAGGGCGTTCAGGAACTGCTGGTCGTTCTCGTCCATGCCCGAGGATCCGGCCATGGTGCGGGAGGCCGAGACGGTGGACGGCAGCAGGTGGTAGCGGCTGGCGAAGTCCGACAGGTTCTTGTCCCGGTAGACGAATTCCAGGAACTTGCCGATCTCCTCGCGGTGGCCGTTCTCCTTGAAGGCCATCATCCAGTCGGCCACGCCCACGTTCGGCGGGACCTGTCCGGTGTTCAGCGTGTCCGAGACGGGCATGGCGACGGCGCCGACCTTGATCCCCTTGTTGCGCGCCTCGTGGGCGAGCTGGGGGTAGCCGTTGAGCATGCCGACGTCGCCCTTCGCGAAGGCGGCGAAGGCGTCGGCCCGGTTGAGCTGGGACGGGGGAGTGGGGCCGAGCAGCCCGGGGGCGACCAGGTGCTGCTTGATCCACTTGAAGGTCATGATGTTCTGCTCGGAGGCCAGGTTGTAGTTGCCGCTGCTGTCGGCGTAGCCGCCGCCGTTGCTGAGCTCCCAGATCATCGCCTCGGCGTGCGCCTCTTCCGGGCCCAGGGGCAGGGCGAACGGCGTCTTCACGCCCTTGGCCTTGAGCGCCACGGCCGCGGCCTTCAGGTCCAGCCAGGTCTTGGGCTGCCAGCCGCTCTTGGAGTCCTTCGGGATGACCCCGGCGTCGGCGAGCAGCTTCTCGTTGTAGAAGAGCAGGCGGCTGCTCGCCACGAAGGGCAGGCCGTAGAGGGTGTTGCGGACGGATCCGGCGTCGGAGAGGGGCTTGAGGAAGTTCGCCTCGGCGCTGACCGAGAGGAGCTCGGGCGCGGAATAGAGCTTCCCCTGCGCCGCGAAGTCCGAGTAGCCGCCCATGAGGGCCATGTCCGGGGCGTTGCCGGCCTTGACCATGCGCGAGACTTCACGGTCGATGTCGGCCCACGGCAGGATCTCGACCTGGACCTTGATGCCGGGGTTCGAGGCGGCGAAATCGTCCGTCACCTTGTCCCAGAAATCCTTGGAACTGTTGGCCGAGGTGTCGCCGTATTCGGCGGCGACGAGGCGGAGGGTACCGCCGTCATCAGCGCTTCCGCCGGAGCTGCCGCAGCCGGCCAGCGGTATCAGCAGACCGAGCACGACCGTGGTGGCGGCCGTGCTGAAGATTCTTCGTCGCACGGGTGGGTTCCCCTGATTTTCTTTTGAGTCGCGTTATTACTTATGAGTCACTCCGGGCTCGGTGTCCCTCCATGGCCCGTTGGCCGGAATTCTCTCCTGCGGAAGGGCGGTTGGTTCCATTGGGTCGGCACTTGTGGTCAATGCTCCAACTGCGGCATTTCGGAATGGTGTTTTCCGATATGTGATCAACAATTCGGACGCGCGTAGACATGCCGAAACGCCCGTTTCCGGCCAAGGAGCGCGGCGGAACGGGCGTACGGGGTGTGGCGGGGGCGGAGGGGTGCGTGGAGGCGGGGCTCAGTCCGCGAAGTCGCCCGCGTACGGATCGGGCTCGCCCGTTTCGGGGTTGCGCCCCTCCTGCCAGCGGCGCTGGGCCTTCTGCCAGTGCACGAAGCTGAGGTGGTCGCCGTCCCAGAAGGTGATGCTGACCGGGCTCACGTCGAACTCGTCGGAACACAGCAGGTGGAGGAACTCGGCCATGCCGTACGGGTACACCGCGAAGGAGTCGGCGGTGTGCCGGCCGACCACCAGAACGGGCCAGCGGTCGGGGTCGGGGTCGGTCGTCAGCCAGCACAGGATGTCGGAGCCGCCGGTGACGCCCCAGGCGAGGATCGACTCCGGGTCCACGTCGAAGGCGGCCCGGCCGCCCTCCGCCTCCCAGACCTGGCGGGCGTTGGCCGTCTCCTCCGTCATCTGTGCCGGGTCCCACTGGAGTCCGGGCTTGGGCAGCGGAAGCAGCACGCTGGCCTCGCCGTTGATCGAGCCCGCGCCGAAGCGGCCCATGAAGGCCACGTAATCGGAGGGGAACCGGCTGCCCCAGACGGCCTCGGCCGCCTGCCAGTCGATGTCCTCGTCGGCCCCGTGGGTCGCCGGCATGATCTGCTCCAGCGCTTTGACGCGCGCGTTCTCGGTCATGCCGCTCCCCTGCCACACCCCAGCTCAACCGCCCCAACCTACCGCCGGCGCGGGGTGGCGCCTAGCTGGTGGTGAGACGGACCCGGAGCGGGGACCCGACGCGCAGGCCCCAGGCGGCCATGGCTCCGGCCTCGGCCTCCAGGACGTGGCGGGCGCGCGGCCGGGGGAGTCCGAGCCGGCCGGGGGCCATGGTGGTCAGCGCGATGACGTTGAGCCGGCGGTCGAGGTGGGCCACGTCGATGGCGAAGCGCATCCGGAAGGTGTGCACGCTCGACGCGGGGGTGAGGAGCATCGCCCCCTCGATCCCGTCCCGCCCGAGCAGACCGCGCGTGCGGGCCCGGTAGGAGGCGGCCACCTCCAGGGGCACCTCCACCGGTGCCTCCAGGGGCAGCTCCACCGGCACCTCCGCGCGCGACTCCGGGCCCTCCGCGGGCTCCGGCACCTCCAGGCGCCCCGCCCGCCCGCGCGCGACGTAGAGCGTCCCCGGGCCGTCGTGCCACCGCTCCCTGTTCCCCATGCGGGCCAGCCTAGGGCCGGGCGTCGCGCGGCAGGCGGGAGTTTGACGACAGGCCCTGGGGGCGGCCCGCCCGGGGGATCCGGCCTTCGGCGTCAAGCCGGCGCACCCGGCCGGGTCCCCCGGGGGAGGGACGGCCGCAGGTTGGTCCGTACGGGCCCCGGCCGGTGCCCCGCAAGGGCTGTGGGGGCCTCCCCGGCTCTGCGGAGTGCTCCCGGGTGGCTGCGGAGCGTAGTCGTGTCGCGGTGATGCGCGCAGCAGGCTTTACGAAGGGTTATGGTGGAACCCCCCCCTCGGGCCGGTCCGTATCCCCCCCACGGACCGGCCCGTTTTTCGTTCCCTCGCGGTCACGGGACGGGGTCGGGCAAACGCGCAGGTCAGCCCCGCTGGGCCCAGATGTTGGCGCCGGGGGTGGATACCGCGAAGGAGTCGATCTCCTTCAGCTCCTGCTCCGACAGCGGTGCGCCGGCCAGGGAAGCCACGTTTTCCTCGAGCTGCTTCACGCTCGACGCGCCGATCAGCGCCGAGGTCATCCGCTCGTCCCGCAGCACCCAGTTCAGCGCGAGCTGGGCCAGCGTCTGCCCGCGCCGCGCCGCGATCTCGTTCAGCCCGTTCAGCCGGCGCACGACCTCGTCCGAGAGCAGGTCCGGGTTCAGGGACTTGCCCTGCGTGGCCCGCGAGCCCTCTGGGATGCCCTTGAGGTACTTGCCGGTCAGCAGACCCTGCGCGAGCGGCACGAAGGAGATGCAGCCCATGCCGGCCTCCTCCAGGGTGTCCAGCAGGCCGTCGTCCTCCGTCCAGCGGTTGATCATGGAGTACGAGGGCTGGTGGATGAGGGGACGGATCCCCATCTCCTTCAGCAGCCGGGCCGCCTCGGCCGTCTGCTCGGCGGTGTAGGAGGAGACGCCCACGTAGAGCGCCTTGCCCTGCTGGACCGCGGACGCCAGGGCGCCCATGGTCTCCTCCAGCGGGGTCTCGGGGTCGAAGCGGTGCGAGTAGAAGATGTCGACGTAGTCGACGCCCATCCGCTTCAGCGAGGCGTCCAGCGACCCGAGCAGGTACTTGCGGCTGCCCCACTCGCCGTACGGCCCCTCGTGCATGAGGTAGCCGGCCTTGGTGGAGAGGACCAGCTCCTCGCGGTGGGACGCGAAGTCCTGCGCGAAGATCTTGCCGAAGTTCAGCTCGGCCGACCCGGGGGGCGGGCCGTAGTTGTTCGCCAGGTCGAAGTGGGTGACGCCGAGGTCGAAGGCCCGGCGCAGGATCGCCCGCTGGGACCCGAGGGACTTGTCGTCGCCGAAGTTGTGCCAGAGGCCGAGGGAGATCGCGGGGAGCTTGAGGCCGCTGCGGCCGGTGCGCCGGTACTCCATGGAGTCGTAGCGCGAGGGCTCTGCCCGATAGGGATTGTTTTCAGTCACGTTGTCCTCCCTATCACGGACTTGTGACAGGACCGAGTTGGGTGCCGGATCCCGTCGCGCAGTACTGTGGCGGACTTGGGGGGATCACCGTATTCCGCACGGGGGCATCGCTCGGAGGGGCTGGAAGATCGTGAAGCTGCGCGACCTGGTGTACAGGCTCTACGCACGCCGGGTGGAAGGCCGCATCGACCATGACGCGGCGCCCAAGCACATCGGCGTCATTCTCGACGGGAACCGACGCTGGGCCAAGGCCTCCGGAGGCACGACGGTGCAGGGCCACCAGGCCGGCGCCGACAAGATCTCCGAAATGCTTGGCTGGTGCACCGAGACGGACGTCGAGGTAGTCACCCTGTGGATGCTCTCCACGGACAACCTGGACCGGCCCGAGGTCGAGCTCCGCCCGCTGCTCAACATCATCGAGAACACCGTCCGGGGCCTCGCCTCCGACGGCCGCTGGCGCGTCCACCACGTCGGCAACCTCGACATCCTGCCCGCCGGGACCCAGAGCGTCCTGAAGGAGGCCATGGAGGCCACCCGCGACATCGACGGGATACTCGTCAACGTCGCGGTCGGCTACGGCGGCCGCCAGGAGATCGCCGACGCGGTCCGCTCGCTGCTGCTGGAGCACGCCTCGAAGGGCACCTCCTTCGAGGAGCTCGCCGAGATCCTCGACATCGAGCACATCGCGGAGCACCTCTACACGCGCGGCCAGCCCGACCCGGACCTGGTGATCCGCACCAGCGGGGAGCAGCGGCTGTCCGGATTCATGCTGTGGCAGAGCGCGCACTCCGAGTACTACTTCTGCGAGGTCTTCTGGCCGGCCTTCCGCAAGGTCGACTTCCTGCGCGCCCTGCGCGACTACGCCGCCCGCCACCGGCGCTACGGCAGCTGACCTGCCCGCCAGGGCCACTCGTACGGCATCTGACCTGCGGGTATCTGACACCCCCTCGGCATCTCACGGCGCGCCCGGACTCCTCCGTGGCGCGCCGTACCCGTGTTCCCGCAGGGCCGTCCCCGCCCCCTTGGACCCTCCGCGCGAGGCCTTCACCAGGGATTCACCGAGCGTCCGTCATATGCCATGGCATGGCTGGACCCATTCGGGGAATATCCCTTGCAGGTCGACGCCCGATCCACGGGTGTCGAGTCTCAGCGGACGGCATGGGGTCGTCCGCCCGGGAGGCCCTTTGCACCAGGACGCACGTGCGGTTCGCACGGACGGAGTGGAGGGCCGGAAGTCGGCCCGCGCAGGGGTGCCGATGACCGGTCCGGTCTTCATGGCCCGACCTCTTCCGAGGGGGTACGTCCTTCCGTGGTGACCAGCACTAAGAGCCGCCTGCCCGACAGGCGGACCTACGTCCTCGACACCAGCGTCCTGCTGGCAGACCCCAACGCGATCTCCCGATTCGACGAGCACGAGGTCGTGCTCCCGATCGTGGTGATCACCGAGCTGGAGGCAAAGAGGCACCATCCCGAACTCGGTTACTTCGCCCGTCAGGCCCTGCGGCTGCTCGACGAGTTCCGGGTCCTCCATGGTCGCCTCGACGCACCCATCCCGCTGGGCGATCTGGGCGGCACCCTGCGCGTCGAGCTCAACCACTCCGACCAGAGCGTCCTGCCCGCGGGCTTCAGGCTGGGGGACAACGATTCGCGGATCCTCGCGGTCGCGCGCAACCTCCAGGCCGAGGGCTACGACGTCACGGTCGTCTCGAAGGATCTCCCCCTGCGCATCAAGGCCTCCTCCGTGGGGCTGATGGCAGAGGAGTACCGCGCGGAGCTCGCGATCACCGATGCCGGCTGGACCGGCATGACCGAGCTGGCGCTCTCCGGGGAGCAGGTGGACCTGCTCTTCTCCGAGGAGCGGCTCTACGTGCCGGAGGCCGCGGAACTTCCCGTGCACACCGGCCTGGTCCTCCAGTCCGAGCGCGGCAAGGCGCTCGGCCGGGTCACGGCCGACGGCAACGTGAAGCTCGTACGGGGCGACCGCGAGGCCTTCGGGCTGCACGGCCGCAGCGCCGAGCAGCGGATCGCGCTCGATCTCCTGCTCGACCCCGAGATCGGGATCATCTCGATGGGCGGCCGGGCCGGCACCGGAAAGTCGGCGCTGGCGCTGTGCGCGGGGCTGGAGGCCGTACTGGAGCGGAGGCAGCACCAGAAGGTGATGGTCTTCCGGCCGCTGTACGCCGTCGGCGGCCAGGACCTGGGCTACCTCCCCGGGGACGCCAACGAGAAGATGAGCCCCTGGGCCCAGGCGGTGTTCGACACCCTCTCGGCGGTCGCCGGGCGCGCGGTCATCGAGGAGGTGCTCAACCGCGGGATGCTGGAGGTCCTGCCGCTCACGCACATCCGCGGCCGCTCGCTGCACGACGCGTTCGTGATCGTGGACGAGGCGCAGTCGCTCGAGCGCAATGTCCTGCTGACCGTTCTGTCCCGCATCGGGGCCAATTCGCGGGTGGTTCTCACCCACGACGTGGCCCAGCGGGACAACCTGCGGGTCGGCCGGTACGACGGAGTAGTCGCCGTGGTCGAGAAGCTGAAGGGGCATCCGCTCTTCGCGCACATCACGCTGACGCGGTCCGAGCGCTCCCCGATCGCCGCGCTGGTCACCGAGATGCTGGAGAACCTGTAGGGCGCGGCGGGCCGCCCGCGCGGGCCCCAAACCAGGTAAAACACCCATAGCGGGAAAGCGAGTTGGCGCCGCCCGGCAAAGGCCAGATAGCCTAGCCGGGCGGCGCCTCCGTGCACAGGGGTTTGCCGGAACCAGCGGCGACATGCCAGGTGTGACCTTTCCCACGCAACGGAGAATTGCCCTGCGGCGTCGGGGTCCGGCAGAGTCTGTTTTCCGTCAGGCCCCGCATACGGCACACCTGTATCTCCCGTGAGATGCGCGCAGTACCGCTAACTCCACAACCGATCGCCGTATGCCGCCCGGAGCATCACGCGGCACTTCCGCAAGGGAGTTGCCCACGGGCCCGCGCCTCCAGTGACCGCATCATCATGGAGGCCAGCGTCAAGGGCACTATTGCGCCCGCGCAGTCACTGCGGACGCTGCTGGAAGGAAACCGTGTGAGCCGGATCTCGGTTCGGGGATTCGCGGTGGCTTCGGCCACCGCCGTCACCACCGTCGGCGCCGTCGTGGGTGTTGCCACTGGCGACCCCGCCTCGAACGATCTCGAGACGACCGCGTCCGGGACGACTCTCCTCACTGACATCCCGGTCGGCGAGCAGGCGCAGGTTCAGAACGCGTCCCTGACGCAGCAGGCCGACTCCATCGCCCACGCCGCCGACGCCGACGCCAAGCGCTCGGCCGAGGAAGCCGCCCGCATCCAGGCCGCCTCGGACGCCAAGTCTAAGAAGGCCGAAGCGCAGAAGGCCGCGGACGAGAAGGCGAAGAAGGAGCGCGAGGAGAAGGAGCAGGCCGCCAGCCGTTCCGCCTCCCGCGACGGATCCTCCTTCGCGCCGCAGGCCTCGTACACGGTGGCCCAGGTCAAGGCGATCGCCCAGCAGATGGTCCCGGCGGGGCAGTTCTCGTGCTTCTCCAAGCTCATCAACCAGGAATCCACCTGGAACTACCGGGCCGTGAACCCGTCCTCGGGCGCCTACGGCCTCGTCCAGGCCCTCCCCGGTTCGAAGATGGCCTCGGCCGGCGCGGACTGGCGCACCAACCCCGCCACCCAGATCGAGTGGGGTCTGAACTACATGAACAAGAGGTACGGCGGCCCGTGTGGAGCCTGGAGCTTCCACCAGGCCAACAACTACTACTAGGCCGACGCGGCGAGAGCGCGCCTCAGCCCCGAAGAGCCCCGCACCGTCCTACGGTGCGGGGCTCTTCGCGTGTACGGTCTTTCGAGGCGTGCCCCGGCGCGCGGACGCGCGGTCCAGGGCGGGGGGAAGGGAACGACATGGCGAAGACAGGCTGGCTCGGCCGGCTCGGCAAGAGGCTGAGCGACGTGGAGGCCCGGCTCGCGGAGCGGCGCGCCGAGGTCGAGGCCGAGACCTCCGGCGACCTCCCGGCGCCCGGGCGCGGCCCCGCCGCGGCCGCGGCCGCCCCCGGTTCCCCGGCCGCTCCGCCCGCCGCCTCCCCGGCGGGCTCCGTCCCGGCCCCCGCATCCCCGGGCGCCGAACACACGGGCCACTCCGGCCACTCCGGCCCCCCGCGCCCCGACCCCGTGTCCGTCATCCCGTGGGGCGTACGCGTCGCCGCCGAGGCGAGCTGGCGGCTGCTGCTGCTCGCCGGGATGCTCTGGGTCCTGATGCGGGTGATCAGCGAAGTGCGCCTGGTCGTCCTGGCCTTCGCCGCCGCCCTCCTGGTGACCGCGATGCTCCAGCCCTTCGTGGTCCGGCTGCGCCGGCTCGGGATGCCCCGGGGCCTGGCCACGGCCGTCACCGCGATCCTCGGGTTCGTGGTCATCGGGCTGGTCGGCTGGTTCGTGGTCTGGCAGGTCATGGACAACCTCGACGAGCTCTCCGACCGGCTGCGCGAGGGCATCAACGAGCTCAAACTCTGGGCACTGGACAGTCCGTTCCACGTGACCGAGAAGCAGATCAACGACATCGCCAAGAACCTCAGCGAGACCATCGGCACCAACACCGAGCAGATCACCTCCGCCGGCCTGCAAGGCGTCACGGTCCTCGTCGAGGTCCTGACGGGCATGCTGCTCGCGATGTTCTCCACGCTCTTCCTGCTCTACGACGGCAAGCGCATCTGGATCTGGGCCACGGGCCTGCTCCCGGCCGCCGCCCGCCCCGGGGTCGCCGGCGCCGGTCCGCGCGCCTGGCGCACCCTGACCGCGTACGTGCGCGGCACGGTCCTGGTGGCCCTCATCGACGCCGTGTTCATCGGACTCGGCCTCTACTTCCTCGACGTGACGATGGCCGTGCCGCTCGCCGTCTTCATCTTCCTGTTCGCCTTCATCCCGCTCGTCGGCGCGGTGATCTCCGGCGTCCTCGCCGTGGTCGTGGCCCTGGTGACCCAGGGCCCGTTCACCGCGACGATGGTGCTGCTGGTGGTGCTGGCCGTGCAGCAGATCGAGGGCCACGTGCTCCAGCCCTTCATCCTGGGCCGGGCGGTACGGGTCCACCCGCTCGCGGTGGTGCTCTCGGTGGCGGCCGGCGGACTGGTCGCCGGCATCGGCGGAGCGGTGGTCGCCGTCCCGCTGGTCGCCGTCACCAACACCGTGGTCGGCTACCTGAGGGCCTACTCGCGCGAACAGCTCCACCACGGGCTCTCCCCGGTCGGCCCCGGGCCGCACGGTGCGACGGCCCTGGGACAGACGGCATTTGAGGCGGAGGAGACACGTACGGGTGATAACGGAGCCTGAGTTCGACGGCGGCTCGTCCGGCATACCGGGGCCGGAGAGGTCTGAGGGGCCAGAGGGGCTAGAGGGGCACGAGTACCACGGGGGAGCCCCGACTCCTACCCGCCGCGCCTGGCGGTGGGCGCTCGGCGGGGCCCTGACGGCCTCCGTGCTGTGGGCGGGCGCCTGGTGGGCCGCGGCCCCGCAGGACGACCGCCCGCCCCTGCGGTACGGGCTGCCCGAGAGCCTGTGCGACTCGGCGAAGCTGCCCGCGCTGGCCCGGCTGGCCGAGGTGATTCAGTGGAATCCCACCCCGAAACTGTTCGAGCACCCGGGAGTGGATCAGGCGTACTGCCGGCTGAGCGCCCCGAGGGGCCCCACGGGGAGCGGGTTCCGGCTCGAGTACCAGATCCAGACCTCGGTGTCCCTGCACAAACGGACCGACCCCGCGCCGGAGTTCGGCGCGGATCCCGCGCCCGCGGACTGGACCGGCATGAGCCGCTCGGAGCCGCGTTCGGTGCCGGGGCTCGGGGAGCGGGCGCTGATCTGGGAGACGGAGTACGAGCAGTCGTGGCGGCTCGCCGTCCTCGACGGGGGCGCGGTGTTCACCGTGGACGTGACCGTGTGGTCGTACGGCCCGGACTCGGTCGACGCCGACGGCAATCCCATCCCCGACTCCGGGCCCCCGCAAGATCCGCCGAAGCCCGACTCGGACGCCGTCCAGGCTGCGATGATCGACGACATGCACGGCCTGATGAAGGCGCTGCACAGGTAGGGGCGCGGTTCGCGCCGTGGGCGCGGGGGCGCGGGGGACGGGGGACACGGGGATGATCGGCGAGCCCGAGATCGACGGGGCCGGGGAGACGGCGGAGCCGGTGCGGGAGGCCGCACCGGACCTGCCGGGCGAGCGCGTACGGGCGCCGCACAGGCCCTGGTTGTGGGCGCTGGGCGGAGTGGTGGCCGCCTCGGCGGTGTGGGCGGGCACGCTGGCTGCGCAGGACCGTTTCGCCGGTAGCCCGCGCATCGACTACCGGCACGCCGGGAACCTGTGCCAGGAGGTCTCGCTCGAGATGGTGGGCAAGACGGTCGGCCGGGCGGTCAGGGAGGCCGGGAGCAACGACGCGAGCGAGGGCCGCAGCGGCGCCCAGGACTGGGCGCACTGCGGGATCCACCTGAGGAACGGGAAGGAGCCCCTCGCGTACCAGGCCCAGGTCCTGGTCGAACTGCACAAGAAGACCGACCCGGGGCCGGAGTTCGCCACCGGGCCGCTGGGGAACACCACCATGCGGATGGATCCGGCGGAGCGCCGCGAGGTGCCGGGGCTGGGTGACCGGGCGGTGCTCGACCAGTACTACGGCGGCGGCGGGGACCGGCTGATGGTGCTGGACGGCGGGGCGGTCTTCACGCTGACCGTGGAGTGGTTCGCGACCTCTGCGGGCGAGCAGGAGCCCGTGGACGAGGACGCGATCGACGGGGCGATGATCGAGGACGTGCGGGCGCTGATGGCGAAGCTGCGGAACTAGTGCCGTGGCCGGAAAGGTTTGCCGGGTCGCGGCGTCCGGTGCGGTGCATCGCAAGGCGGAGGGCCGTGCCTCGTACTGGACGTACCGGCTCGGTCCGACAATGCGGCGAGGTGCCGTGCCGGGGGGCGCGACACGGTGAACCTTTCCGGTCACGGCACTAGGTCCCGCCGTCCCGGCACGGCCGCCACGGGAGTGCGGACGGGCCCCCGCGGCCGGGAGCGGCTGCGGGGGCCCGTCGTCGTGCTCGGGGTGTCACTCGCCCGCGAGGACGGCCTCGGAGTCGAGGGTGACGGCGACGGCCTGGATCACCGAGGCGATCTTGAAGGCCTCCTGGACCGTCTCGCGGTCCACGCCGGCCTTGCGCAGGACCTGCTCGTGGGAGTCGAGGCACTGGCCGCAGCCGTTGATCGCGGAGACGGCGAGCGACCACAGCTCGAAGTCGACCTTCTCCACACCGGGGTTGCCGATGACGTTCATCCGCAGGCCCGCGCGCAGGGCGCCGTACTCCGAGTCGGAGAGCAGGTGGCGGGTGCGGTAGAAGACGTTGTTCATCGCCATGATCGCGGCGGCGGACTTCGCGGCGGTGTACGCCTCGGGCGACAGGGCCGCCCTGGCCTCCGGCTCCAGCTCGCGCAGGACGCGCGGGGAACGGGCGGCGATGGCGCAGGACAGGACGGTGCCCCACAGCTGCTGCCGCGTCAGGGTGTCCTGATTGCCGATGACCGAGCCCAGGTTCAGCTTCAGGTCCTTGGCGAAGTCCGGCAGGGCGGACTTGAGGGAGTCGAGGGACATGCGCTCACTCACCGGCCAGCAGCGCACCGGCGTCGATCGTGCTCTCGCCCTTGGTCCAGTTGCAGGGGCACAGCTCGTCGGTCTGCAGGGCGTCGAGGACCCGCAGGACCTCCTTGGGATTCCGGCCGACGGAACCGGCGGTCACCATGGAGAACTGGATCTCGTTGTTCGGGTCCACGATGAAGACGGCGCGCATCGGCAGACCGTCCGAACCGAGGATGCCGAGGTCGGCGCAGAGCTCGCGCTTGATGTCGGACATCATCGGGAAGGGCAGGTCGCGCAGGTCGGCGTGGTCCTTGCGCCAGGCGTGGTGGACGTACTCGGAGTCGAGCGAGAAGCCGAGGATCTGGGCGTCACGGTCGGCGAACTCGTCGTTCAGCTTGCCGAAGGCGGCGATCTCCGTCGGGCACACGAAGGTGAAGTCGAGCGGCCAGGAGAACATGATCTTCCACTTGCCCTCGTAGGTCTTGTGGTCGATCTGCGCGAACTCGGCTCCGGCCTCCAGCGAGACGCAGGCCGTCAGGTCGTAGGTGGGGAACTGGTCGCCGACAGTGAGCACGTGCTCTCCTTGCGCAAAGGAAAGTGACCTTTTTGAGGGCTTTCCGGGGGGTTGGACGTGTCTCACATGCTGACACAGCGGCATTGATTGCGGAAATAGCTAACCTGGTGCCAACTGATCGGAGGCACCTATCAATGGCTGTGGGACATGGCCTGGGCCACAGAGGAGCCAAGCAGGCGACGCTCGCCCAGCTCAGGGCCTTCGCCGCCGTGGCCGAGCACCTGCACTTCCGGGACGCGGCCGCCGCCATCGGCATGAGTCAGCCCGCGCTCTCCGGGGCCGTGTCCGCGCTGGAGGAGGCGCTCGGGGTGCGACTGCTGGAGCGGACCACCCGCAAGGTGCTGCTCACGCCCGCCGGAGAGCGGATCGCGGGCCGCGCGCGGGCCGTGCTCGACGCGATGGGCGGGCTGCTGGAGGAGGCCGAGGCGGTACGGGCCCCCTTCACCGGGGCGCTGCGGTTCGGGGTGATCCCCACCGTGGCCCCGTACCTGCTGCCGACCGTGCTCGGGCTCTTCCACCGCCGCTACCCCCGGCTCGACCTCCAGGTACACGAGGAGCAGACGGCCTCGCTGCTGGAAGGGCTGGCCGGCGGGCGGCTGGACCTGCTGCTGCTCGCCGTACCGCTCGGGGTGCCGGGAGTCACCGAACTGCCGCTCTTCGACGAGGACTTCGTCCTGCTCGCGCCGCGCGACCATCCGCTCGCCGGCCGCAGGGACATTCCGCGCGAGGAGCTGCGCGGTCTGCGGCTGCTCCTCCTCGACGAAGGGCACTGCCTGCGCGACCAGGCCCTCGACATCTGCCACGACGCGGGACGCGTCGCCGGGGCGGACGTCACCACGACCGCCGCCGGGCTGTCCACCCTCGTACAACTGGTCGCCGGGGGGCTCGGGGTCACGCTGCTGCCGCGCACCGCGCTGCGCCTGGAGACCGCCCGCAACGAGCACCTGGCCACGGGCTACTTCGCCGAACCGGCGCCCTCGCGGCGGATCGCGCTGGCCATGCGGACGGGTACGGCCCGCGAGGAGGAGTTCCGCGCCGTCGCCGACGCGCTGCGCGAAGCCGTACGCCCGCTCCCCGTCTGGCTGACGGACTGAGGAGCGGGCGTACGGGGCCGCGTGCGCGGAACGGGTTGCTCCGTGCGCGGGACGGGCTACTCCGTGCGCAGCCCGTCCGGGCGCATCAGGCGCAGCAGCGGCGGCAGGCTGAGCAGGGTCACCAGGACGGCCACGCCGCCGCCGATGCCCACCATCGACAGGATCGAGGTCCAGTCGATCCGGATCGCGGCGCCCGCCATCTGCATCAGCACCGTGCCGAGGGCGAGTCCGACCACCGTGGCCAGGGCGAGGCCCAGGCCGATCGGGAGGGCGGTCTGCCACAGCACGGAGAGGCTGAGCGTGGAGCGCTTGGTGCCGAAGGCGACCAGCGCCGACAGCAGTTGCCTGCGTTCGCGCAGCTGCTCCAGCTGGGAGACCAGCAGGCTGGCGCCGATCAGCATCAGCACGAGCGCGGAGCCCACGAAGAGTCCGGTCCGGATGGAGGCGAAGCGGTCGTTGACCTCGGTGGCCTGGATCGTCATGGGGACGGACAGCGGGTCGGCCTTGAAGACGGCGTTGCGGGCCAGCTCCATCGCGTCGGGCACCTTCGGGTCCAGCTTCACGTACACCCGGGAGGACTGGTAGCCGCCCATGCCCTTCGGGGCGGCGGCCGGGGTGACCAGCAGCCCGGTCAGCGTCTCGCCCATGGGGCCCTTTCGGGCCTGGACGGTGTGGGCGCCGGCGGGCACCGTCCAGGCGACCGGCTTCGCGCCGTCGCCCTCGTTCTCCTTGAAGATGTTCCCGGCGAACAGCTTCTCGCCGGGCCGCGCGGTATCGCCGGTCATGCCGCCCGGAGTACCGCCGCCGGTGATGACGAAGGCGTCGCCGTCCTTGCAGGAGGGCAGCTCCGCGTACTCCTTGAGGGCGGTGCAGGTGCCGGTCGTCACAGAGATCGCGGTATCCGTGTAGCTCATGCCCTTGCTGCGCCCGGCATTGGTCGAGGACTCCGCGACGACCTGGGTGATGCCCTTGGTCCCGGCCAGGGCCTGGGCGACGGCCTCGCCGCCGCCGCGGGTGCGCTGCATGACGGAGATCGAGGCCCGGGAGGGGTCGTGGCCGGTCTCGCGGGTGTACGAATCTGCGGTGGAGGCGAAGAGCATCTGCAGTGCGATGGCTCCGGCGACCGCGACGGCGATCCCGTTGACCAGGCGGGCGGAGCTGCCGCTGGTGAGCTGGAGCCGGCGGGCGGCCAGCTGCCAGGAGACCGGCCCCGCGCCGCCGATCCGGCCGACGACCCGTTCCAGTACCCAGGGAAGCAGGACGGTGATGCCGACGAGGAGCAGCACCACGCCGCCCGAGACCTGCCACTGGTTGAACTGTCCGCTGTCGTTGCCCTTGCCGATCATCGGGGCCAGCAGGCCGAGTCCGGCCAGCGGGAGCAGCAGCCGCCACCAGATCCGGCGCTTGCCCGGGGTGGTCGCGCGGACCACGCCGAGCGGCTCGATGACCACGCCGCGCAGGGCGAACAGGGTCACGGCGACGGCCGCGGCGGGTACGGCGAGTGCGATGAGCGCGGCCAGCCAGGGCGCCGGGTTGAGGTCGGAGGGGAAGACGCTGCGCTGGTAGAGGTCCATGGCCGGGGCTAGTTGGCGGGCGGCCAGGAAGAAGCCGGTGCCCAGGGCGAGGCCGATCAGCGATCCGGCGGCGGCCTCGCCCGCGGCGATCCGGCGGACCATCCGGGCGTCGGCGCCGACCAAGCGCAGGGCGGCGAGCCGGCGGTCGCGGCGGTCTCCGCCGAAGCGGACGGCGGCGCCGATGAACACGGCGACCGGCATCAGCAGGGCGACGAAGGTGAGCACCACGAGGAGCGTGAGGACGGGGTCCAGGCCCTCCGCCTTCCAGGTGCTCTCGAAGGCGGTGACCCGCTGGATGTAGTTGGGCGCTTCCTTCTGGAGCTGGGCGAGCCGGTCGCTGCCCGCGTAGAAGTAGAGGTCGCCGGGGCCCACCAGGCCTGCTTGGCCGATGGTCGCGACGATCTTCCCGTCGAGGCGGTCGCGCAGCAGCTCGCCCTCGCCGGTCTTCATCAGTCTGTCGAGGGCGGGGGAGACGACCAGTTCGCCGGGGCCGGGGAACCTCTTCACGCCCGGGGGCAGCGGGGCGTCCGGCCCCTCGGGCTGTACGAGGCGCCCGTCGACCCCGTAGGAACGGTACGTCTGGTTCACGTCGGTGATCAGCAGCGTGTCGGGGCCGGGCTGCTCGGCGGTGGGCGAGGTGTGCGTCTGGCGGGCGGCGCCGCGGGCGTCGCGGGCGGCCAGGGCGCTGGGGATCGCGCTGGTGACGAGCAGCAGGGCGACGCCGAGGCCGACGCCCAGGCCGGTGAGGAGGGTGCGGGTCCAGCCCTGGCGGCCGCCACCGAAGGCGAAACGGACACCGAGGCGGAGGTCGCGGAGCCAGACGGCGAGCGCGCCCTGCCTGCCGGGGCTGCCGGGGCTGCTGGGGCCGGCGGGGCTGCTGTGTTCGCCGGGCTTGCCGGGCTTGACCTGCTTGCCCGGCTTGTCGTGCTTGTTGAGGGCCCCGTGGCTCATACCGCGCGCTCCATGTCGCGGGACTTGCCGTCGCGCACGACGATCTCGCGGTCGGAGTACGCGGCCACGCGGGTCTCGTGCGTGACGAGGACGACCGCGGCGTTCGTGGACCGGGCGGCCTCGGTGAGGAGCTGCATGACGAGCTCGCCGTTGAGGGAGTCGAGGGCGCCGGTGGGCTCGTCGGCGAAGATCAGCCGGGGGTTGGTGACCAGGGCGCGGGCGACGGCGACGCGCTGGCCCTGGCCGCCGGAGACCTCGCCGGGGCGCTTGCCGCCGAGGTCGTCGACCTGGAGCCGCTCCATCCACTCCAGCGCGGTCCGTTCGGCCTGCTTGCGCTTCACGCCGGTGAGGCGGAGCGGCAGGGCGACGTTCTCCACGCAGGTGAGCTCGGGGACGAGCTGGCCGAACTGGAAGACGAAGCCGAACTCGCCGCGGCGCAGGGCGCTGCGCTCGGCGTCGTTCATGGCGGAGAGCTCGCGTCCGGCGTAGGTGATGGTGCCGGAGTCGGGGGTCACGATCCCGGCGAGGCAGTGCAGCAGGGTGGACTTGCCGGATCCGGAGGGGCCCATGATGGCGACGACCTCGCCCGCGTGGATGGAGAATTCGGCGCCGTCGAGGGCGTGGGTGGAGCCGTAGGTCTTGCGGAGGTCGGTGGCGCTGAGCAGCGTGCCGGCGGGGGTCATCGGCTTATCTCCTGGGCGAGCTGGTCGAGGCGGGCGGCGGTCAGTTCGAGCCACCGCAGGTCCGCTTCGAGGTGGAACAGGGCGTGGTCGCAGACCAGCTGGTCGGCGAGGTCCCCCTTGCGCTTGCGCTGGGTGAGGATGCGCATCAGGCGCAGGTGCTCGGCGCGCTGGGTGTCCAGCAGCTCCTGGGCGCCGCGGCCGGTGAGGAGGGCGAGCACGACCTTCGTGTAGAGGGTCGACTGGAGGTAGGGCTCGGGCTTCTCGGGCTGGGCGAGCCAGGCCTCGACGTCGGTGATCCCGGCGTCGGTGATCGCGTACCGCTTGCGCTCGGGGCCGCCGCCGCTCTCCACGCCGTCGACCTCGACCAGACCGTTCTTCAGCAGCCGGGACATGGTCGAGTAGACCTGCCCGTACGCGAGCGGCTTGTCGTGGCCGAATCTCTCGTCGAAGGTCCGCTTGAGGTCGTAACCGTGCCGGGGACCGGCTTCGAGGAGGCCGAGGAGTGCGTGACTGATGGACATGCCGAGGACTATACACGCGGTGTATACGCTCGATGTATACGCGCAGTGCATAGTGACGGAGGGCGGTCACCGGTGCCCGGATGTCCGCCATTCGAAGGAACCTGACCGCTCGGGAGACGGCCCCGGGCCCGGCCCGTACCGTCGCCACGTGCCGGCGCTGGCATCTTGAAGGTTCATGCGAGCACCCACCGGCAACGCCGCCGCCCTTCCACCGCAGCAGACGGGCACCGAGGTAGGGACGGCGCCGAAGCCGTCCGCGCACGGCCGCCCCGCGTCCGACTGGTGGATCTGGGCCATGGCGGGAGCCCTGTTCTTCGCCTACATGGCACTGTCCCTGCGGATCCACGAGCGCCTGCACTCCCGCAGCTTCGATCTGGGGATCTTCGTACAGGTCGTGCGTTCCTACGCGTCCGGGCAGCTGCCCGTTTCCGAGGTCAAGGGGCCGGACTTCCCGGTCCTCGGAGACCACTTCTCGCCGGTCCTGGCCCTGTTGGCGCCCCTGTACTGGCTGTGGCCGTCGGTGAAGGTGCTCCTCGTGGCGCAGGCCGCGCTGGTCGCCGGGAGCGTGCTGCCGCTGGCCTTCTGGGCCCGCCGGACGGTGGGCTCCGCGGCCGCCGCGGTCATCGGCACCTGCTACGGCCTCGCGTGGGGCATCGCGAGCGGGGTCTCCTCCGACTTCCACGAGTGGGCCTTCGCCCTTCCGCTGCTCACGCTCTCCCTGACGGCCCTCGCCGACGGCCGGCTGCGCGCCGCCGCGTACTGGTCCTTGCCGCTCCTGCTCGTGAAGGAGGACCTCGGACTCACCGTGGCCGCGATCGGCCTGCTCATCGCCTGGCGGGGCGGGCCGGGCGGCCGCAGGACGGGGCTCCTCACGGCCGCGGCCGGCCTGGTCGGGAGCGCGCTCGCCCTGCTGGTGCTGAGCTCCTTCCACCCGGGCGGGTTCGACGGCTACTTCCTCTCGCACAACCCCGGGAGCGGCGCGGCCGACGGGCCGGGGAACGGGTCGGGAGGCGGTGCGGCGGAGCTGCTCCACCGGTTCACGCTCGGTCTCATCACCCCGCAGGAGAAGGTCACCACCCTCATCCTGGTACTGGCCCCCACGCTGTTCCTGGCCCTGCGCTCCCCGCTCGTACTGGTCGCCCTGCCGTCGGTGCTGTGGCGCCTCGCCTCGACCTATCCGGACCACTGGGGGACCGGCTACCACTACTCGCTGCTGCTCATGCCGGTCGTCTTCGTGGCGTTCGCCGACGCCCTGCGGCTGCGGGGTGCGCGCGGGCGCGGCCCGTACCGCTACCTGGCGGGCTCCGCGGCGGTCACCATGCTGCTGCTGCCGCACTTCCCGCTGTGGCAGCTGGTCCAGCCGGCCACCTGGAAGGACGATCCCCACGTCGTGGCGGCCCACCGCGTGATGGACCGGATCCCGGACGGTGCCAGGGTCCAGGCATCGACGTACCTGCTGCCCCACCTCGCCGACCGCACCAGCGTCAGTCTGTTCGGCTGGGGGGACAGCCGGCCGGATCCCGAGTGGATCATCGTCGACACCACGGTCGCGCCGCACCTGCGGTGGCCGCAGTCGGCGATCCAGGAATCCATCGCCCTCGACCGGGCGCGGAGCCAGGGGTACCGGATCGAGGTTCAGCAGGACGGCCTCGTCCTGCTGAACCGCCGGTCCTGAACGCGCGGGCGGGCGGAAGCCGCTCCGTCAGCTCCGTCAGCTCCGTCAGTTCCGTCAGCTCCGGTCCGCCGGGTGGACCGTCACCGACCTGAAGACCACGGGCTGTTTGGGCCGCCCGTCGGTCGAGCCGTCCACCGTGCCGTTCGCGGCGATCCTCCGCAGCACGTCCAACCCGCCGACCACCCTGCCGAAGGGGGTCCAGTCGGGGGGCATGAGGAACTTCGGGTCGGCGTAACTGATGAAGAACTGGCTGCCGTTGCGGCCGGGCCGGGCCTTGGACAGGGCGACGGTGCCCACCGGATAGGCGGCGCCGCTCAGGTTCTCGTCGGGGAAGGAGTAGCCGGGGTCGGCCGTGCCCCGGCCGGCGGGGTCGCCGCATTCGAGTACGAAGATCCCGCTCGTGGTGATCCGGTGGCACGCGCTGCCGTCGAAGTACTTCTTCCCGGCGAGGAAGGCGAACGAGGTGGTGGCGCAGGGGGCGGCCTCGGTGTACGCCTCGATGACGACCTTGCCCTGGTCGGTGACCAGCTCGGCCGTGTACGGGCGGGCGCGTGCGGGGTCGTGCACGGGTACACCGCCCGCGCCGGCGGTGGTCGGGGTGTACGAACACGCCGCTGCCGCCGCCCCCGCCGCCGCTGCTCCGGCCGGCTTGGAGTCGTACGGGGTTCCCGTCAGGGAGAGCGCCGCCCAGATCAGCCCGGAACAGGCGGCGGCCACCGCGACGGCGGTGGCCGCCTTCCGCGCGACCGGATGGCGGCGGCCGCCTCCGGCGCCTGCCCCCGGGCCCGCCTCGGCCCCGGGGGCCGGTGCCGGGGCGGCTTCTGACGCGGGGGCCGCTTCCGCCGCCCCGCCCGGTCCGGGCTTCCCGTCGGTCGAGTTCATCCGAGCCCCGCATTCGTGAGAGACCCCCCGGGTGACGCGCAGAGCGTACCGAGGCGGCTTCAGGAATCGGGAGAGGCGCGGGGACGGCCCCGGGGCGGGATGGGGCCCGCCCCGCCGGGAAGCCGGCCGGCTTCGGACAGGGCGCGGCGGAGCAGGAACTCGATCTGCGCGTTGGCGCTGCGCAGTTCCTCCCCCGCCCATCGCGCGAGCGCGTCGTGCACCTGCGGGTCGAGCCGCAGCAGCACCTGCTTGCGGGGCTGCCGCCCGCCCTTCGGCGCCGGCGCAGGCTCCCCGGCCGCGCCGGGTCCGGGGGGCTCCGTACCGCTGTCGGGGCTCACTGGTAGAGGGTGCCCGCGTTGACGACCGGCTGGGCCGCGCGATCACCGCACAGGACCACCATCAGGTTGGACACCATCGCCGCCTTCCGTTCCGGGTCGAGGTCCACGATCTCCTGCTCCGCGAGGCGGTTCAGGGCGAGTTCGACCATACCGACCGCGCCCTCGACGATCTGCTTGCGCGCCGCGACGATCGCCCCGGCCTGCTGGCGCTGGAGCATCGCGGAGGCGATCTCCGGGGCGTACGCGAGGTGGGTGAAGCGGGACTCGATGATGTGGACGCCGGCCGCCTCGACGCGGGCGGACAGTTCGACGGCGAGCTTCTCGGTGATCTCCTCGGCGTTGCCGCGCAGCGACAGGCCGCCGTCCTCGTGGGCGTCGTAGGGGTACTCGATGGCGATGTGCCGGACGGCCGCCTCGGTCTGGGTCTCGACGAACTCGGTGAAGTCGTCGACCTCGAACACGGCGCGCGCGGTGTCCTCGACCCGCCACACGACCACGGCCGCCAGCTCGATCGGGTTGCCGTAGGCGTCGTTGACCTTCATGACGGGGGTCTCGTGATTGCGCACGCGGGTGGACAGCCGCTGGCGGGACGTCAGCGGGTTGACCCAGCGCAGTCCGTCGGTGCGGATGGTGCCGCGGTAACGGCCGAACAGCTGGACCACGCGGGCCTCGCCCGGCGCGACCGTGTTCAGCCCGCCCATGGCGATGAGGGCGGCGAGCGCCAGGACGACGCCCGCGGCGATCAGGCTCGCCTTGGCCGCGTCGGTGCCGGACACCGCGCCGAGCGCGATCAGGCCCGCCCCGGCGACCACGCCCGCCAGGCCGAGCAGCAGCGCCAGTCCGCCGCCCACGCTCCGCGCGGGGAACTCCCGTACGCCGCTCGCGGTACCGCCCGTGGTGGTCGTCATCATCTGCCCCGTTTCATCAGTGGCGGCCGGTCGAGCCGCTTAGCAAAGTGATATCACTTTTTCGGCTCGGGCGGGAGTGCGACCCCGCGCGCGGCAACCTCCGGGGCTCCCCGTGCGTCGGTTCCGGTGGGGTGGGTGCTCATTGTCACGTCCGAATTGCCCGCTATGCGCACCCGTTGGCCGGTTTTAGTCACAGGCTCCGGTGTTAGCTTTCTGAGCTGACGTCGGGGGGTAATCGAGCGGAGCGGGAGCGATGGGCCGAGCAGAAGCGCGAAGGGCTCAGCAGCAGCGCGGTGCACGGCGCGCGCCGCGCGGGCGCGGCAAGGACAAGGGGGGGAAGCAGGGCGGCAAGCCGGCCGGCATACGCCGCTTCTTCACCTGGAAGAGGATCTTCGGAGCCCTCTTCGGAGCCGTCCTGCTCGGCATGGCGGCCCTGGTCGGCCTCTACTTCTACGTGGACGAGCCGGACCCCAACGCGGACGCGCTGACCCAGAACAACGTCTACAAGCTGGCCGACGGCACCGTCATCGCCCGCGTCGGCGCGAAGAACCGCCAGATCGTGCCCATCGCGAAGATCCCGGCGGAGGTGCAGACGGCCTTCATCGCGATCGAGAACAAGTCCTTCTACGAGGACCGGGGCATCGACCTCAAGGGCATCGGCCGCGGCCTGTTCAACACCGTCACCGGCAAGGGCAAGGCCGGCGGTTCGACGATCACCCAGCAGTACGTCAAGAACTTCTACCTGACGCAGGACCAGACGGCGACCCGCAAACTGAAGGAGCTGATCATCTCCCTCAAGGTCGACCAGTCGAAGGAGAAGCCCGAGATCCTCGCGGGCTACCTGAACACCAACTTCTACGGCCGCAACGCCTACGGCATCCAGGCCGCCGCCCAGGCCTACTACGGGGTCGACGCCGAGAAGCTGACCCTCGAACAGGGCGCGTACCTCGCCGCCGTCCTCCAGGCCCCCAGCCAGTACGACTGGGCCACCGCCGGCCCGAACGGCAAGCGCCTCGTCATGATCCGCTTCAACGCCGTCCTCGACAACATGGTCGAGATGGGCAAGCTGGACGCGGCCAAGCGCAAGGACATGAAGTTCCAGGAGCCGGTCAAGCCCAAGGCGCTCCCCGGCATGGAGGGCCAGAAGGGCTACCTCATCCAGGCCGCCGACGAGGAGCTCAAGCGGCAGACCGGCATGACCGAGGGCCAGCTCAAGGCCGGCGGCTGGGAGATCACCCTCACCGTCGACCCGAAGAAGCAGGCGGCGCTGGAGAAGGCCGTCCAGGACGAGCTGGAATCCAAGCTCGACCGCAAGGGCCGCGCCGTCGACGCCGCCGTGCAGGCGGGCGCCAGCTCCGTGGACCCGAAGACCGGCGCGATCGTCGCGATGTACGGCGGCACCGGCCAGAGCGAGCAGTGGGCCAGCAACGCCCTGCGCAAGGACTTCCAGCCGGGCTCCACCTTCAAGCCGGTCGTGCTCGCCTCCGCCCTGGAGAACAAGGCGAGGACGCAGGACGGGAAGCCGATCACGCCCAGCACCCTCTACGACGGCACGAGCAAGCGCCCCGTGGTCGGCAGCGACATCCCGTTCAACCCGCAGAACCAGGACGACGAGGACTACGGCGACCCGCTGCTGACGGTGCAGTCCGCCACCAACTCCTCGGTGAACTCCGTGTACGCCCAGATGATCGTGGACGTCAAGCCGAGGAACGTGAAGAAGACCGCCCTGCAGCTCGGCATGCAGGACCGCGACGCCTGGCCCGAGGACCCGGCCATGTCGCTCGGCACCATGAGCGCCGACACCCTGGAGATGGCCGGCGTCTACGCCACCCTCGACAACCACGGCAAGAAGGTCACGCCGAGCATCATCAAGTCCGCCAAGCACGCGAGCCGCGAGTTCAAGCCAGTCCGTGCCGTCGGCGACACGGCCATCAGCCGCAAGACCGCCGACACCGTCACCAAGGTGCTCACCGGCGTCGTCCAGGACGGCTCCGGCAGGGCCGTGAAGAGCTCGGCCTACGAGGCCGCAGGCAAGACCGGCACCACAGAGCAGAACAAGGCCGCCTGGTTCACCGGGTTCACCCCGGAACTGGTCACCGTCGTCGCGATGTTCGGAGACGAGCCCGGCACCCACAACCAGGTCAGCCTGACCGGTACCGCCGGCGGCGGCCGTGCGGGCGGCTCCAGCTTCCCGGCGGCGATCTGGAAGGAATACACCCTCGCCGCGCTGGCCGGCGTGGAGACGGGCTCCTTCGACCTGGACGAGGCGGACATGGGCAAGGTCCAGTCGCCGACCGCCAGCACCACCCCGTCGGGCACGCCGAGCGGGTCCGAGAGCTCGAAGTCGCCGAGCGGCACCCCGACGCCGAGCAAGACGCCGAGCAAGACGCCCAGCGGCACTCCCAGCGGAACGCCGAGCGGGACGCCGAGCAAGACGCCGAGCAAGACGCCGACCCCGACCGCGTCGTCCTCGAAGTCGAACACGCCGAAGCCCCCGCGGCCGGATGAGGAGCCCGAACGGTAGGCACCGCGGGACCGGTATCCGTACGCACCACTGCCCCGCGGCTTCGCGCCCGCGGGGCAGTGGTGCGTACGGATGCGGCCGGGCTTCGGGTCAGCGGCGCTCCGGCGCCCCGGCGGCGGCCGGCAGCGCGAGCTCGAACCAGACGACCTTGCCGCTGCTCAGCCGGGTGGCACCCCAGCGGCGGGCCATCCGGTTGACCAGGAACAGGCCGCGGCCGCCCTCGTCGTCGTCCCGCGCCCGGCGCTGGCGCGGCAGCTGCGGGGAGTCGTCGCCGACCTCGCAGCGCAGTACGTCCGTCCGCAGGAGGCGCAGGGTCACGGGCCGCTCGGCGTACCGCACGGCATTCGTGACCACCTCGCTGACCAGCAGCTCCAGCGAGTCCTCCAGCTCCTCCAGCCCCCAGCGCGCCAGCGCGCGGCGGGCGAACCGGCGCGCCCGGCCCGGAGCGGTCTCCTCCGGGTCCAGGAACCAGTACGCCACGTCGCTGGGCGCGATCCCGTCGAACCGGGCCGCGAGCAGCGCGATGTCGTCGTCCCGGTCACCGGGGCCGAGCATGTCCAGGATGTCGTCGCACAGGGCCTCCAGCGGCGGCGGGTGGTCCAGGCCCGTCAGCTGCGCGGTGGTGGCGAGGCGCTCGCGGAGCTGCTCGATGCCGGTCCACACGTCCCGCAGCCGGGACTCGACGAGCCCGTCGGTGTACAGCACGAGGGTGGCCCCGGCCGGGGCGTCCAGCTCCACGGCCTCGAAGTCCACGCCGCCGACGCCGATCGGGGCGCCGGGGGGCACGCGCAGCACCTCGGCGCGGCCGCCCAGGTGCAGCAGGACCGGCGGCGGGTGGCCGGCGTTGGCGATGGTGATCCGGTGCGAGACCGGGTCGTAGACGGCGTAGAGGCAGGTGGCCATCCGGTCGGAGCCCAGGCGCTGCGCCTGCTCGTCCAGGTGGTGCAGGACCTCGGCGGGCGGCAGGTCGAGCTGCGCCAGCGTCTGGGCCGTCGTGCGGAGCTGTCCCATGATGGCGGCCGAGGTCATGGAGTGGCCCATGACGTCGCCGACGACGAGTGCGACCCGGCTGCCGGGCAGGGGTATGGCGTCGTACCAGTCACCGCCCACCCGGGCCGTCTCGGCGGCGGGCAGGTAGCGGCTGGCGAGGCGGACCCCGGTGGGCTGGGGGAGGCTGTCGGGCAGCATCGTGCGCTGGAGCTCGTCGGCGATGTAGGCCTCGCGGCCGTAGAGCATGGCCTTGTCGATGCCCAGCGCGGTGTGCGTGGCCAGCTGCGCGGCGACGAGCAGGTCGTTCGTCTCGAAGGCCGGCCGCTCGGGGGTGCGCAGGAAGACCGCCGCGCCGATGACGCGGCGGCGGCCCCGCAGCGGCGCGAGGATGGCCCGCTGGCCGCGCGGGACGGGGTGGTCGGCGCCCAGCAGCTCCGGCAGGGCGGCGCGGGCGGCGGCGGAGGACCCGAAGACGGGCCGTACGCCGCGCAGCACCTCGGCCAGCGCCCCGCCGGGGCGGATCTCGCAGAGCTCGGCCGCGGGCAGGTCACCCTGCGGCCCGACCAGGGCCAGCTGGCTGAAGTCGAGCTCGCCGTCGGGGGTCATCGCGCCGGTGGCGCCGGACGCTGCTCCCGCTCCTGCGCCTGCTCCCGCCCCCGCTCCCGCCCCCGCTCCCGCCCCCGCTCCGGTGAACTCGTCGATCGGCCGGAGCCGGTCGGTTCGGCGGAGCCTTAAAACGACCGGTCCGACGGGCCGCTCGTCGCCGACCGGCAGGGGATCGCGCAGGTAGACGAGGATGGCGTCGGAGAAGGTGGGCACGGTGGCCCGGCACAGGCCGAGCACGATCTCGTCGAGGTCGATGCCGCGCGCGATCCGCCGGGTGGCGGCTCCGACGAACCGCAGCCGGTCGCCCTCCCGCCGCGCGATGGTCGCGTCGGACCCGATGCCGCTGGGCAGTCCGGAGCCGGCGGCCTGCCCGAAGGCGCCGGCCTGCCCGCTCGCGCCGGGCCGCCCCGCCGCCTCGCGGGCGGCTTCGCCGTCGCGGGTGCGCGCACTGCCGGCCTCCGCGGCGGCGGCCTCGTCACGGCCGCCCCGGACCCGGGCGGCGCCCTGGCCGGGCACGGAGGCCTGGCCGGGCACGAAGGCGGGGTCGCCGGGCTCCCCGGCCCCTTCGGGGGCGGACGGTGCCCCCGCGGTGGCGCGGGGGCGGGGCAGGTCCGCCGCCTGGGGCTGCGCATGCGTGCGCACGGCCTCGGCCGCCGGAAGCGGGGCCTTGCCGTGGCCCAGTTCCTCCGTGCCGTGGCCGGGCTCGTCGGTCCGACCGCCGGAGGCAACCGGCTGTGGGCCCTCCTGAGAGGTGGGGTACTCCGTCACGCGTGGCATTCCGTCCGTTTGCGCTCGATGTGCGCTGCACTCAACTCGGTCAGTCGCGGTATACCCGCTCAGCGGCGGGGACACCATCACCCCGCGTTTCCGCGTCCCGCTCGTTACCTCTCGTCATCGCGTCGGCCAAGGTCAAATGCGGTGCTGCTGGCGACAATTGACCGTCGACGCCCCGGCGGAGGACGATCCTACGATTGCCCCCCGGGGGCGCATCAAGGGTCTCATGAGGTCATATGCGCCGGAGTGCGGTCCCAGTCCTCCGGCAGGGCCGGTACGCCCCAGGCCGGGTCCGGCCGCCAATCCTGCCAGCCCTCCGAGAACGGCGGACCCCAGGCCCTGATCACGTCCACCGCCGCGCGGCCGGCCTCGCGCACGCGCCGGGCCTGTTCCGGGTCCATCAGACCCGACCGCTGGGCCTGTGCGAACTCGTCCTCGTCCCGCCACTTCCACGTGCGGTCAGGGTAGACGGAGATGTCCAGGAAGTGGTCCTCGGAGTCGATGCCGCCGGACCACCGGGTCCGCGGCTCCTCCAGATTCACGTACCAGCTCTTGAATTCCCAGCCGTGGTCCCAGAACAGCCACACCGACCAGGGGTCCCCGGGCCGGGCCAGCTTCAGCACGCCCGCCCCGAACCAGCGCGACCGTACGGTGGTCCGCGGCGCGGTGTACCGGGTGGCGAGCGGTTCCTCGTGGACCGGGGTCCCATCGGCGAGCACCGGTTTGACGCACTCGGTCCCGGGGGCCATCCACACCGCGAGCAGCTCGTCGGTGTCGCTCACCACGGTCACGGGCCGGCAGATGTGGACGGCGCCCTTCGCGTCGGGCGCGTGATCGCGGTAGCGCCAGAGGACCTGCTCCCCGGGCGCCCAGCGGACGTCCTGCGCGCCGCCCCGCTCCGCACGTCGCGCCGAACCCCGTGCCGAGTCGCGCGCACTGCCGCCCCCGCGGCCTCCGGTACCTGTCATGGGCAGATCTTAGGGCGGGGGTCCCGGGGATCGCCGCGCCGCAGGTCACCGAGGTGTCCGAGGGCGGGAAACGACCGGATCCAGACCCTCCTGACGGGGCGGGGCGCGACGGGACGGGGCGCGGCGGGGCGGCCCCGCCGGGGTCAGGGGCGGGTCATCCGCAGCACGTCCAGCGCTTCGTCGAGCTGCTCCAGGGTGAGGTCGCCGCGGTCCACGTAGCCCGACTCCAGGACGACCTCCCGGATCGTCTTGCGCTCGGCGAGGGACTTCTTGGCGACCTTGGCGGCCTCCTCGTAGCCGATGTACCGGTTCAGCGGGGTCACCACGGAGGGCGAGGACTCGGCGTACTCCCTGGCCCGGGCCGTGTTGGCGGTGATTCCGTCGACGGTGCGGTCGGCCAGCAGGCGGCTCACGGAGCCGAGCAGCCGGATGGATTCCAGGAGGTTGCGGGCCATCACGGGGAGCATCACGTTGAGCTCGAAGTTGCCCGCGGCGCCCGCCACCGCGACGGCGGCGTCGTTCCCCATCACCTGGGCGGCGACCATCAGGGCGGCCTCCGGGACGACCGGATTGACCTTTCCGGGCATGATCGAGGACCCCGGCTGGAGATCCGGGAGATTGATTTCGGCCAATCCGGTGCGCGGACCCGAGGCCATCCAGCGCAGGTCGTTGCAGATCTTGGTGAGCGAGACGGCGACCGTACGGAGCATTCCGGACGTCTCGACGAGGGCGTCCCGGGCCCCCTGGGCCTCGAAGTGGTCCCGCGCCTCGGTCAGCGGCAGGTTCGTCGCCGCCGCCACCTCGGCGATCACGGCCGCCGAGAACCCGGGCGGGGTGTTGATCCCGGTGCCCACGGCCGTTCCGCCGAGCGGCAGTTCGGCCAGCCGGGGCAGCGCCGCGCGCAGCCGCTCGACGCCGTAGCGGAGCTGGACCGCGTACCCGCCGAACTCCTGGCCCAGGGTCACCGGGGTGGCGTCCATCAGGTGCGTCCGGCCGGCCTTGACGACCGCGGCGAACTCGGCGGACTTGCGCTCCATCGCGCCGGCCAGGTGTTCCAGGGCGGGGATGAGCTCGCCGGTGACGGCGGCGGTGGCGGCGATGTGGATGGAGGAGGGGAAGACGTCGTTGGAGCTCTGCGAGGCGTTGACGTGGTCGTTGGGGTGGACGGCGCGGCCGAGCCGCTCGGTGGCCAGGGTGGCGATCACCTCGTTGGCGTTCATGTTGGACGAGGTGCCGGAACCCGTCTGAAACACGTCGACGGGGAAGTGCTCGTCCCAGCGGCCTTCGGCGACCTCGTCGGCCGCCGAGACGATGGCGGCGGCGATGTCCGCGTCGATCACGCCGAACCGGGCGTTGACGGTGGCGGCCGCGGCCTTGATCCGCGCCAGGGCATCGATGTGGGACCGCTCCAGACGCTGTCCGGAGATGGGGAAGTTCTCCACGGCGCGCTGGGTCTGAGCTCGCCATTTGGCGTGCGCGGGGACGCGTACGTCCCCCATGGAGTCGTGCTCGGTGCGGTACTCCTCGGGGGCGTCGCCGAGGGCCTCGCCGTTCTGCTGATCACCGGTCATCTGTAGTGCCTCCTCAAAAAGTTGAGCAATTGTCTTGTTCGGACTGTTCCCAACTCGCCTACCGGCCAGTAAATACCGGGGGTAACACTGAGATCGGGGAGGCGTTCATGGCACGTGCCCGTACACAATCAAGGATCAGGCTCAGATCTACCTTCGCCGCCGTCGTGGCGGCGGCGGCCGCCCTCGGGGGCGTCACCGCCATCACCCCCATGGCCCACGCGGCGACCACCGTGACCACCGCGGGGTCCGCGACCACCGCAGGGTCCGCAGGGTCCGCCGGGTCCGTGGCGACGGCCCTCACGCCCGAACTGGAGGCCATCCGGGCCGCCGAAGCAGTCAAGATCTACGGCGACTCCGCGATCCGCCCCCTCGCCGACCGCAAGACCGGTCTGATCTCGCTCGGCGACAGCGAGATCTCGGGCGAGGGCATCGGCAACTACGACCCGGCGACCAACACCCCGTCCAACCAGTGCCACCGCTCGCCGGACTCGGCGATCCACCGCACCGGCATCGCCGCGGACCTCACCTTCAACGCGGCCTGCTCCGGCGGCTACACCGGCAACATCAAGATCGGCGGCAGCAAGCAGTACGCTGACGAGCTGGTGCAGAGCGACAGTCTGGCCATCAAGGCCCGCAACACCCGGATCAAGATGGTGCTGCTGGTCGCCGGGGCCAACGACGACCTGCAGTTCGGCCCGGTCATGACCGACTGCGTCACCCGCTGGGTGCTCAGCCAGGGCACCTGCGAGCCGAAGTACGGTCCGGGCTGGCAGGCGCGCGTCGACGGGCTGAAGCCCAAGGTGCAGTCGACGATCGGCGACCTCAAGTCTGTCATGCGCGACGCCGGTTACGCCGACTCCGACTACAAGCTGGTCGTGATGGGCTACCCCAGCCCCATCGGCCCCGACTTCAACGACAACCCCGACTTCCCCGGCAAGCTCCCCGGCGGCTGCGCCGGCTACGACTCCGACGCCACATGGGGCCGCAACTACGCGGTGCCCACCTTCGAGAAGGGCATGCGCGCGGCCGCCCTCGCCGCGGGCGCGACCTACCTCGACAACTCGCGGCTCTTCCACGGCCACGAGGTCTGCATGGAGGACACCTGGGCCCGCGGCCTCTACCTCGATCTCGGGGACCACTTCCCGTGGGACGAGAACACCGCCCGGCAGTCCTTCCACCCCAACTACCGCGGCCACGGCGCCTTCGCGTCCTGTCTGACCCAGCTGTACGCCTCCGGCCTGCGCGAGGCCTCCTGCGCCGACCCGGCGAGCACCGGCACCCCCGTCCTGCAAGCCGGCGCCTGGGACGACCTGTACAAGCCGCTGAAGAACGAGGCGACGGGCAACTGCGTCGACTCCAGCGGCAGCTCCAGCGCCAACAACACCAAGGTCCTCGGCTGGGACTGCCACGGCGGCCGCAACCAGGGCTGGTGGTACGACTCCGCGAAGAAGTCACTCCACGTCGAACTCACCCACGACCGCTGCCTGGACGCGCCCGGCGCCAACTACGGCAACGGCACCGCGATGATCATCTGGAATTGCCACGGCGGCGCCAACCAGCAGTTCGTCCGCGACGGAGCCACCCTCCGGCCCGCCGCCGCCCCGGGCACGTGCCTGACGGTGGCCGCGGCCCACGAGCCGCTGCGCCTCCAGACCTGCAACGGCTCGGCCAACCAGCGCTTCGTGTAACCCCCCCGACCGCCCCCGGACCCGTACCCCCGTGGGTCCGATGATCCGTACGACCCCCACACCCGGCCGGCGCACCCCGGCCGGGTCCTCATGGGCTCACATGTCGAGCAGCAGCTTGCGCACGTCCCGGGGCCGGTTGGTGATGAGCGTGTCCACCCCCAGGCGGACGCAGAGCTCCACGTCCTCGGGCTCGTCCACGGTCCATACGCGCACCTGGAGCCCCTTCGCCCTCAGCCGGCCCACCAGACCCGGGTCCCGCCGTACGAGCTCGATGCCCGGGCCCGCGTGGGTGGCGTACGGGGGCCGGACCGGCCGGATCCTGCGCTCGATCAGGTACACGGCGGGCAGTCCCGGCGCGAGGCGGTGCATCCGGGTCAGCGCGGACCGGGAGAAGCTCATCACCTCGACGCGGCCGGCTCGGCCGTCGGCGAGCCCGTACTCCCCGAGCAGCCGCACCAGCTCGGCCTCCAGGCGGCCGCCCGCGCGGGTGGGGTGCTTGGTCTCCACGGCCAGCCCGACGGGGTGGGGAGCGGCCAGCGCCTCCTTGAGCAGGTCCTCGAAGAGCAGCACCCCGGCCCCGGCGTGGCCGGGCCCCTTCCACGCCCCGAAGTCGAGGGCGCGCAGCTCCTCGTACGTCATCGCGGAGACGACCCCGCGCCCGTCGGAGGTCCGCTCGACCCGCCGGTCGTGCACGCAGACCAGCCGGTGGTCGGCGGTGAGCCGCACGTCGCATTCGAGCGCGTCGGCCCCGTCGGCGATGGCCTGCCGGTACGCGGCCATGGTGTGCTCGGGATGCTCGTGGGAGGCCCCGCGGTGAGCGATGACCCGCGTGGCGCGGGCCTGGGGGAGGTCGGTCGTCGCTGCCATACGGAAATCCTTGCAAACCGGGGTGAACACCCAGACGCGGGCTCGTGTCCCCGACGTTAACCGGATGCGGTGGCCCTGCCGGGCAGGGCAGGGTGTCGCGCCCCCGAGAGCCTCGACGGTGCGTGCGGGGAGCCGGCGGCCAGGCCTCACGGCGCCGGGGAATGGATACCCTGACCGGGCCACCCCTGGGAGGGCACCGTGACCACACAGCCTGACCACGGCGCGGCGCTGATCCCGCGCCCTGAGCGCACCCCCGAGGCCGTGCGGGTCGCCCTCGCGCGCATCGCCCCGCACCGCGTGGCCGAGCTGGAGCAGCACAAGGAGAACGCCCTGGCTGCCGCCATCCGCAGCGGGAAGGTCGGCCACCTCACGCACTGGCTCGACTGGTGGATGCGCGAGGTGGAGATCGAACGGCGTCCGGATCTCTTCACCCGTCGCAACGACGCCCTGGCCGCCATTCACCGCACCACCGGCAAGGATGATCCGAGCTTCCGCCCCGCCATGGACGAACTGTCCGCCGTCGAGACCGAGGCCGCTCGGGCGGTGACTGAGTGACCTGGAGGCCGGGGCGGGGCATCCGCTCGCCCCGGCGCAGGGAGGCGTTAGGCCAGGCCCGGGCCGCGGACCGGGATGTGGGTGAAGGTCGGTTCCGGGGCCGGGTCGACGAAGAAGTCGTTGCCCTTGTCGTCGACCACGATGAAGGCCGGGAAGTCTTCGACCTCGATCTTCCAGACGGCTTCCATGCCGAGCTCCTCGTACTCCAGGACCTCGACCTTCTTGATGCAGTCCTGCGCGAGGCGCGCCGCGGGGCCGCCGATGGAGCCGAGGTAGAAGCCGCCGTGCTTGCCGCAGGCGTCGGTGACCTGCTGGGAGCGGTTGCCCTTGGCCAGCATGACCTTGGAGCCGCCCGCCGCCTGGAACTGCTCGACGTAGGAGTCCATGCGGCCGGCCGTGGTCGGGCCGAAGGAGCCGGACGCGTAGCCCTCGGGGGTCTTGGCCGGGCCCGCGTAGTAGACCGGGTGGTCCTTCAGGTACTGCGGCATCTCCGCGCCCGAGTCGAGGAGTTCCTTGATCTTCGCGTGCGCGATGTCGCGCGCCACGACCAGCGGGCCGGTCAGGGAGAGGCGGGTCTTGACCGGGTGCTGGGTGAGGGTGGCGAGGATCTCGTCCATCGGCTGGTTCAGGTCGATGGAGACGACGTCGGCCGCGGATTCGGCCAGGTGCTCGTCCGTCGTCTCCGGGAGGAAGCGCGCCGGGTCGCGTTCCAGCTGCTCCAGGAAGACGCCCTCGGCGGTGATCTTCGCGGTGGCCTGGCGGTCCGCCGAGCAGGAGACGGCGATCGCGATCGGGAGGGACGCGCCGTGGCGGGGGAGCCGCACGACGCGGACGTCGTGGCAGAAGTACTTGCCGCCGAACTGCGCGCCGATGCCGATCTTCTGGGTGAGCTCGAAGACCTGCTGCTCCAGGGCCTCGTCGCGGAAGCCGTGGCCCAGCGGGGAGCCCTCCGTGGGCAGCTCGTCCAGGTAGTGCGCGGAGGCGTACTTCGCGGTCTTCAGGGCGTGCTCCGCCGAGGTGCCGCCGACCACGATCGCCAGGTGGTACGGCGGGCAGGCCGCCGTGCCGAGCGAGCGGATCTTCTCTTCCAGGAACTTCATCATGGAGGCCTCGTTGAGGACCGCCTTGGTCTCCTGGTAGAGGAAGGACTTGTTGGCGGAGCCGCCGCCCTTGGCCATGAAGAGGAACTTGTACGCGCCGCCGTCGGTCGCGTACAGCTCGATCTGCGCGGGCAGGTTCGAGCCGGTGTTCTTCTCCTCCCACATGGTGACCGGGGCCATCTGCGAGTAGCGCAGGTTGAGACGGGTGTACGCGTCGTAGATGCCGTGGGACAGGGCCGCCTCGTCCGCGCCCTCCGTCAGTACGTTCTGGCCGCGCTTGCCCATCACGATCGCCGTGCCCGTGTCCTGGCACATCGGCAGGACGCCGGCCGCCGCGATGTTCGCGTTCTTCAGGAGGTCGAGGGCGACGAACTTGTCGTTCGCGGAGGCCTCGGGGTCGTCGATGATGCGGCGCAGCTGCGCGAGGTGCGCGGGGCGCAGGAAGTGCTGGATGTCGTGGATGGCCTCTTCGGCGAGCTTGCGCAGCGCCTCCGGCTCGACCTTGAGGAACGTACGGCCGTCGGCCCCGAAGGTCGAGACGCCTTCGGAGGTCACCAGCCGGTACGGGGTGGAGTCCTCGCCCAGGGGCAGCAGGTCGGTGTACGCAAACTCTGGCATGACGGCAGTCATTCCCTCACTCGGCAGACGGCGCTGACGACCGTTTGGCAGCGCGGTGTCCAGCGTAGGACCTCTTCCGGTGGCTTTTGTTGTGAGGTAAGGCTCACTGCCCAGTATCGCGATCTATCGTGTCTCGCTATGCTGGGGCCCGTGGACCTGGAAAAGCAGCCCTCATCCGCGCCGGCCCCCGCGCCGGCCCCCGCGCACGCCCCCGGGCTGCGCGCCTCCGACGCGGACCGGGACCGGATCGCGCAGATCCTCGCCGACGCCGTCGCCGAAGGGCGGCTGACCGCCGAGGAGCACTCCGAGCGGCTCGACTCGCTGTACGCGGTGAAGACGGTCGACGAGCTGGACGTGCTCGTACGGGACCTGCCCGCGCCCGGCGCCGGCAGTCGGCAGGAGCCCGCGTACGCGGGGGCGCCGGCGGGCGCGCCCGTCGAGACGGTCGTCGCCGTGTGCAGCAGCTCCTCCCGCAAGGGCCGCTGGCGGCCGGGCGCGCACACCCGCGCGGTCTCCGTCATGGGCGACATCAGCATCGACCTGACCCAGGCGGTCTTCGAGCAGCAGGTCACCGAGATCAGCGTGACCAGCATCCTCGGCAACGTCGAGATCGTGGTCCCGGAGAACGTCACCCTGCGCGGCTACGGCAGCGGGGTCCTCGGCAACTTCGAAGTGTGGGGCGAGGGGCGCGGCGAGACCGACCCGCAGGCCCCGGTCGTGATCGTCCGCGGCTTCGCCCTGCTGGGCAACATCGAGGCCCGCCCCAAGCTCGGCGCCCGCCTGGTGGACCTGGCGAACCGGCTCCGAAAGGGCTGGGAAGGCACCCGGTAAGGCCGACACTCCGACAACTGCCGCTGAAATAAGCCCCTTTGGGTGGTGGGTGATCGTAGGGTCGCGCTCATGACCGCATCCACATGGGACCTGCTCGACCAGGCGCACGGGGCGCTGCGCTCCGTCGTGGCCGCCCTACCGGCCGGCGCCCTCGGCGCACCGACGCCCTGCGACCAGTGGAATGTCGGCCAAGTGCTCCAGCACGCGGCCGGCGACCAGCTCGCCTACGCGGGCCGCCTCACCGGCGGGCCGGGACCGGACGAGGACCCCTTCGCGCCCACCGGCGCCCTGACGGGCAGTCCCGCCGAGCTGCTGGAGCCCGCCCTCGCCGCCGCCGCGGAGGCCTTCGCCGGGGTGCTGCCCGGCACCGCCGAGGTGGCCGTGCCGCTGCCCCCGTTCACCCTCCCCGCCGAGACCGCGGTCGCCGCGGCCGCCCTCGACGCCGCCGTCCACGCCTGGGACCTCGCCGTCGCCACCGGCCAGGCTTCCCCGCTCACCCCCGCCCTCGCGGCGGCCCTGAGCCCGGCCGCCCGGGCGCTCGCCGAGCCGCTGCGCGGGTTCGCGTACGCCCCGGCGCTCCTGCCCGCGCCCGATCCGGACGCGGATCCGGCCGGTGCGCTGCTCGCCTTCCTGGGCCGCCGACCCGACTGGACGCCGTCCGCCGCGTGACGTCCGGGTGACGGGGGCGGGGCCGGGCGGGGGCGCGAGGGGCCTACCCGGGCGGGATCACCTTTCGGTCGAACCGGCCGGATCGACGGCACGCGGTGCATAGGGGCGCGCACAGCGGGTAGGGACAGGTGCGTCGCCTCTCTCGCTCGCGTATACGTCGTCAGGAGTAGACCGTGCCGCATCCGCCGCGCCAGTCCCTGCAGGTAGCCGCCGTCCAGAGTCTTGAGGGGCGCCCGGCGGCGGTCGTCCCGAAGCCCCGGGTGCCGGCCAGGGAAGAGGACGGCCCATGGCACGCTGACGCGGTGTGCCGGCGCGACGAGGCCGGGCTGTTCTTCGCCCCCTCCAAGGAGCCGACCGCCGCCCGGCTGTCCCGTGAGGACGCCGCCAAGCGGGTCTGCGCCCGCTGCCCCGTCATGGTCGCCTGCCGGGAGCACGCACTGATCCAGCCCGAGCCCTACGGGGTCTGGGGCGGGCTGACGGCCGCCGAGCGCCGGGTGGTGCTGGCCCGCCGGCGGCGCCGGGCGGGGGAACTGCGCGAAGCCTCGTAGGGCCCGCGCTCCGTCGGCCCGCAGCGTCGTAGGCATACGGAAGGGGCGCCCCCGCCGCACGCGGGAGCGCCCCTTCCGTGATGCCGTGCCGTCGCCCGTGGCCTACTTGGCGCGGTCGAAGTCGATCGCGCTGTACGCGCGGAGCTTCGAGAGGCGGTGCGTCGAGTCGATCTGCCGGATCGTGCCCGACTTCGAGCGCATGACCAGCGAGGAGGTCGTCGCGGTCTCCGAGCGGTAGTGGACGCCGCGCAGCAGCTCGCCGTCCGTGATGCCGGTGGCGACGAAGAACACGTTGTCGCCGGAGACCAGGTCGTCCGTGAACAGGACGCGGTCCAGGTCGTGGCCGGCGTCGATCGCCTTCTGGCGCTCGGCCTCGTCCTTGGGCCACAGCTTGCCCTGGATGGTGCCGCCCATGCACTTGATCGCGCAGGCCGAGATGATGCCCTCGGGCGTGCCGCCGATGCCGAGCAGCAGATCGATGCCGCTGTCCTCCGTGACGGCCAGGACCGACCCGGCGACGTCGCCGTCGGAGATGAACTTGATGCGCGCGCCGGTCTCGCGGATCTCCTTGACGATGCCCTCGTGACGGGGACGGTCGAGGATGATCACCGTGACGTCCTCCACGGCCATGTTCTTGGCCTTGGCGACGCGGCGGATGTTGACGGAGACCGGGGCGTTGATGTCGACGAAGTCGGCGGCCTCGGGACCGGTGACCAGCTTCTCCATGTAGAACACCGCGGACGGGTCGAACATGGTGCCGCGGTCGGCGGCGGCCAGAACGGCGATCGCGTTCGGCATGCCCTTGGCGTTCAGGGTGGTGCCGTCGATGGGGTCCACCGCGATGTCGACCTCGGCACCGGTGCCGTCGCCGACCCGCTCGCCGTTGAACAGCATCGGGGCTTCGTCCTTCTCGCCCTCGCCGATGACGACGACGCCGTTCATCGAGACGGTGGAGATCAGGGTCCGCATCGCGTTGACGGCAGCGCCGTCGGCGCCGAGCTTGTCGCCGCGTCCGACCCAGCGGCCCGCGGCCATGGCGGCGGCCTCGGTGACCCGTACGAGTTCCAGGGCGAGGTTGCGGTCGGGTGCCTCCGGAGAGACTTCGAGCTGGGGCGGCAGGTTGTGCTCGGTCATCGGAGCGCACCTTTCTGTACGGCGACGGCCGGGAGTGAGGGTCCCTGGACTCTATCGGTACGTCGACATATTGAGCAGACCGGGTCACGTATGAGCGCCATATCGGTCAGTCGATTGTCCTGAGCGGACATCTTGCGCCGCGCGCGGCGCGCCTTGCGGACCCCGGCGGTGATCGCCCGGAGCCATGCGGGACCATGGGGGGGTGGCAGGTATGAAGGGCAAGCAGACGGTCGTGGACATGGTCCGGTCGCTGGCGGTGATCGGGCTCGTGGTCGGGGGGATCTATTTGGTCATCCCGCATGACGAGAAGGCCGACCCGACGAAGGTGGTCGACTACCGCGTCGAAAGCCTCACGGCCCGGCGCGCGGCGCCGTACCCCGTGGCGGTGCCCGTCGGGCTGCCGCCGGAGTGGCGGGCGACCTCGGTCAGCTATGCGCGCAAGGACGCCGCCGCCTGGCACCTGGGCTTCCTGGACCCGGCGCAGCAGTACGTGGCGGTGGAGCAGTCCGCGGACGTCTCCGACAGGTACATCGGGAAGGTCACCCGCAGGGCTACGGCCACCGGGGAGACCCAGCAGGTCGGCGACCAGGTCTGGGAGCGCTGGGACGGCGAGAAGTACGACGCCCTCGTACGGCAGGAGCAGGGCTACGTCACGGTGGTGACCGGGACGGCCTCCTTCGAGCAGCTCGGCGCGATGGCCGCGGCGCTGGAGTTCAAGCAGGGTTCGTAGCGCTTCGGGGCACGGCGCACGGCAGGCTTCGGGGTGCGGCAGGCTTCGGGGTGCGGCAGGACATGAGGAAGGCCGCGCTCCCCGGGATTCCGGGGGGCGCGGCCTTCCTCGTTCACTGCCTGCGGGGCTGGGCTCAGACGGTCGTGATGACCTGGTCGAGCTCCAGGCGCGGGGAGCGCGGGAACCAGGCGTCCTCGCCCGGCTTGCCGATGTTGACGACCATCAGCGGGGTGTGGTCGCCGTCCAGGAACTCCTTCTGGAGGCCGGCGAAGTCCAGGCCGGTCATCGGGCCGGCGGCCAGGCCGGCGGCGCGGACGCCGATGATGAAGTACGCGGCCTGCAGCGAGGCGTTGACCAGCGCGGACTGCTCGCGGACCGGGCGCTCGGAGAAGAAGGCGTCCTTGGCCTGCGGGAAGTGGGGGAGCAGCTGCGGGAGCTCCTCGTGGAACTCGTTGTCCGCGGACAGGATCGCGACCAGCGGGGCGGTGGCGGTCTTGGCCTGGTTGCCCTCGGCCATGTGCTTCACGAGGCGCTCGCGGGCCTCGGGGGAGCGGACCAGGGTGATGCGCAGCGGCGTCTGGTTGAAGGCGGTCGGGCCGAACTTCACCAGGTCGTAGATCGCCTGGACCTGCTCCTCGGTCACCGGCTCGTCGGAGAAGGTGTTGGCGGTGCGGGCCTCACGGAAGAGGAGGTCCTGAGCGGCGGCGTCGAGAACGAGAGACATCGGAAAGCCTTCTTCTGTGCGGGACTGCTGGAGCGATGTCCGAAACACTACGGCGGAGATAGGTGAAAATTCAACTAAATCTGCCCGCGGGTGAGGGGGATCACTCCTGGCCGGCCCCGCCCGACCCGCCGGACCCCTCCGCCGCCTCGCGCGCCGCCAGCGCCGAGTCCAGCCGGGCGCGGGCCCCCTCCAGCCAGTGGCGGCACACCTTCGCGAGCTCCTCGCCGCGCTCCCAGAGTGCGAGGGAGTCCTCCAGCGAGGTGCCGCCGGCCTCCAGCTTGCGGACGACCTCGATCAGCTCGTCCCGGGCCTGCTCGTACCCGAGCGACGTATCGGTTTCGGCCATTCCCGCTCCCACCTTAACTGTGTAGTACAACGAAATATGTTGCGGCAGAGTGAAGTGCCCTGCCGGTACCGCCCGTACCGCCTACGAGGGCTCCTCGGCGGCGGTGACCCGCACCGGGAACTCCCCCTCCGCCACCCGCGCCCGCAGTACGTCGCCCTCCGCCACGTCCCCGGGCGAGCGCACCACGTGCCCGTCGGCCCGCTGGAGCACCGCGTACCCGCGCTCCAGGGTGGCCGCCGGGGACAGCGCCACCACCCGGGCGAGCGTGTGCGCCAGCTCCGAATCGGCCCGGTCCAGCAGGTGCCCCAGGGTCCGGCGGCCGCGCGCCAGCAGCGCGTCCACCTCCGCCTCCCGGGTCTCCACCATCCGCTGGGGATGGACGAAGACGGGCCGCGCGAGCGCGTGGGTGAGCCCCCGCTCCTCCCGGTCGAGCAGCCCGCGCACCGCGCGCAGCCCCCGGCCCTGCAGCTGGCGCACCCGCTCCAGCTCCTCGCCGACGTCCGGGACCACCTTCTTCGCGGCGTCCGTGGGCGTGGAGGCCCGCAGGTCCGCGACCAGGTCCAGCAGCGGGGAGTCCGGCTCGTGCCCGATCGCCGAGACCACGGGCGTACGGGCCGCCGCGACGGTCCGTACGACCTCCTCGTCGGAGAAGGGCAGCAGGTCCTCCACGCTGCCGCCGCCGCGGGCCACGATGATCACGTCGACCTCGGGCATGGAGTCCAGCTCCTTGACCGCCTGGATCACCTGGGGCACCGCGTGCACCCCCTGGACGGCGACGTTGCGGACCTCGAAACGGACCGCCGGCCACCTGCGGCGGGCGTTCTCCAATACGTCGCGCTCGGCCGCCGAGGCCCGTCCCACGACCAGCCCGATCAGCTGCGGCAAGAACGGCAGCGGCTTCTTGCGGTCCAGCGCGAAGAGCCCCTCGGAGGCCAGTGAGCGCTTGAGCCGCTCCAGCCGGGCGAGCAGCTCGCCGATGCCCACGGGCCGTATCTCGGTGGCCCGCAGGGACAGCTGCCCGCGCGGGGCGTACCACTCGGGCTTGGCGAGCACGACGACGCGCGCGCCCTCCGTCACGGAGTCCGCGACCTCGTCGAAGACCTGCCGGAAGCAGGTCACGCTCAGGGAGATGTCGTGCGAGGGATCGCGCAGCGTCAGGAAGACCACCCCCGCTCCCGGCCGCCGCGAGAGCTGCGTGATCTGCCCTTCCACCCACACCTGGCCGAGGCGGTCGATCCAGCCCCCGATGAGCCGGGACACCTGACCGACCGGCAGCGGCGCGTCAGCCGACGAATTCAGAGCCATGCACGCAGGCTAACCGCCGGCACCGACACCGGCGCCGGGCCGGGAGCCCTTGTCCTCGCCGCGCCGCCCGCGCTGGGCCACCAGGATGCCCAGGCCCACCAGCAGCCACACCGCCCCCACCAGTTGCGCGGTCCACGAGGCCTCGACGATCACCGCCAGGGTCACGGCGGCGCCGAGGACCGGGATCACCAGGTGCTTGAACCAGTTCGGGGCCCCCTCGCGGCGCTTGACCACGAACCAGCCGACCACCGAGGCGTGCAGCAGCGTGAACGCCACGAGCGCCCCGACGTCCACCACCGAGACCAGGTGGTCCAGCCCGTCGTCGCGCCGGGCCGCCCACACGGCCGCGATCAGCGTGACCGTCGCGGCCACCAGCAGGGCCGGGCGCGGGGTCCCGTGGGAGGTGCGGGCGAGCGCGCGGGGCAGCCGCCCCTCGCGGGCCATCGCGAAGAGCAGCCGGCCCGCCGCGGCCTGCCCGGCCAGGGCGGCGAAGGCGGCCCCGATGGCCTTGCTGATGGCGACCAGGTCGTGCAGCCACATCCCCACGGAGGCCTCGACCGTCGTGTAGAAGGCCGAGCCCTGCTTCCCCGGATCGGCGGCCAGCTCGGCCGCCGAGAGGGGGCTGAGGAGGGCCGCCAGATAGGTCTGGGCGATGAACAGCACCCCGGTCAGCGCCAGACAGAACAGCACCGCCCGCGCCACCTTCGCGCTGCCGCCCGTCACCTCTTCGGCGAAGGAGGCGATGGCGTCGAAGCCCAGGTAGGACAGGACCGCCACCGAGACCGCGCCGAGCACGGCGGCCATGGAGAACCCGCCGAGCGAGCCGTCGCCGGTGAAGGGGGAGAGCCAGTCGCGGTGGGCCGCGCCCTGGACCAGTACGGTCACGGCCGAGACCAGGAACACCAGCAGGACCGCGATCTCCATGGCCAGCACGGCGAAGCCCACGCGCGCGGCGGCCCGTACGCCCCACAGGTTCAGCAGGGTGGTCACGACCACCGCCAGGGCCGTCCACACCCACCGGGAGACCTCCGGGACCAGGGCGTTCATGGCGATCCCGGAGAACAGGTACGCGACCGCCGGGATCAGCAGGTAGTCGAGCATCGCCATCCAGCCGGCGATCAGCCCGGGACCCTCGCCGAGGCCCTTGCGGGCGTACGTGAAGACGGAGCCGGCCTGCGGGGCCACGCGCACCATCTGCGCGTAGGAGAAGGCGGTGAAGGCCATCGCGATCGTCGCGAAGAGGTAGACGAGGGCGACGGCCCCGTGCGACTTGGCGTCGAGGGTGCCGAAGACCCCGACCGGGGCCATGGGGGCGATGAAGAGCAGCCCGTAGACCACCAGGTCCCGGAATCCGAGACTGCGGCGGAGCGAGGTGCCGGGCGCGGCGGAGGGGCCGCCGGGCGGGCCGGCCGGGCCGGACGCGCCGGGCGGCGTGCTGGGATCCGTCGCGGACGCCATCTTTCCTCCGGGGGTGGGGCCGGTGTGGATGTTCGACCCAGTTTGTGCCGAACGGGGGACCCCAGGCCTGCTGGACACCCCCGTACGATGGAGCCCATGACTGCTGACGCCCCCGCTCCCGCATCCCGCCGCGTTCTGCTCGCCGCCCCGCGCGGCTATTGCGCGGGCGTGGACCGAGCCGTGATCGCCGTCGAGAAGGCTCTCGAACAGTACGGCGCACCGGTCTACGTGCGGCACGAGATCGTGCACAACAAGTACGTCGTGAAGACCCTGGAGAACAAGGGCGCCATCTTCGTGGAGCGGACCGAGGAGGTCCCCGAGGGCTCCATCGTGATGTTCTCCGCGCACGGCGTGGCCCCGGTGGTGCACGAGGAGGCGGCCCGCGGCAAGCTCGCGACGATCGACGCCACCTGCCCGCTGGTCACCAAGGTGCACAAGGAAGCGATCCGCTACGCGAACGAGGACTTCGACATCCTCCTCATCGGCCACGAGGGCCACGAGGAGGTCATCGGCACCTCCGGCGAGGCCCCGGACCACATCACCATCGTGGACGGCCCGCACGACGTGGAGAAGGTCACCGTCCGCGACGAGTCGAAGGTCGTCTGGCTGTCGCAGACCACCCTCTCCGTCGACGAGACGATGGAGACCGTCGACGCCCTGAAGACCAAGTTCCCGCTGCTCGTCTCGCCGCCCAGCGACGACATCTGCTACGCCACCTCTAACCGCCAGGAGGCGGTCAAGGTGATGGGCAAGGACTGCGACCTGGTCATCGTCGTCGGCTCCAAGAACTCCTCGAACTCCATCCGGCTGGTCGAGGTCGCCCTCGACGCCGGCGCGAAGGCCTCGTACCTCGTGGACTTCGCGAGCGAGATCGACGAGGCCTGGCTCGAAGGCGTCACCACCGTCGGTCTGACCTCGGGCGCCTCGGTGCCGGAGGTGCTCGTCGACGAGGTGCTGGAATGGCTGGCCGCGCGCGGGTACGGCGACGTGGAGATCGTCAAGACGGCCGAGGAGTCCATCGTGTTCTCCCTGCCCAAGGAACTGCGCCGCGACCTGCGCGCGGAGGCGGCGGAGCTCGTGGCGGCGCCGGGCGCGGGGTCGGGCGCCGGGGCGGGCGTACAGAAGTAGGCATCACCCCGGCAGGGCGCTCCGGCGGGACTTTTCGTACGGTGAGTCCATGGAGATCTTCGGCGTGGACATCGGCGGTTCCGGGATCAAGGGCGCTCCCGTGGACCTGAACCGTGGCGACCTGGCGCAGGAGCGCCACAAGGTACTGACACCGCAGCCGGCCACCCCCGACGGGGTGGCCGGCTGCGTCGTCGAGGTGGTGCGTCACTTCGACTGGGACGGCCCGGTGGGGGTGACCTTCCCCGGGGTGGTCACGGGCGGGGTGACCCGGTCGGCGGCCAACATGGACAAGGCCTGGGTCGGTGTGGACACGGCGGCGCTGCTCTCCTCGAAGCTCGACGGCCGTGCGGTGACGGTCCTGAACGACGCGGACGCGGCCGGAGTCGCGGAGATGGCCTACGGGGCGGGGCGCGGGGTCGACGGCACCGTCATCCTGCTCACGCTGGGCACCGGGATCGGCAGTGCGCTGTTCACGGACGGGCGGCTGGTGCCCAACACCGAACTGGGCCACCTGGAGCTGAAGGGCCACGACGCCGAGACGCGGGCCTCGGTGAGGGCGAAGGAGGACGGGGACCTGACCTGGGAGCGCTGGGCGCACCGGGTGGGGAAGTACCTGGCGCACGTGGAGATGCTGTTCTCCCCGGACCTGTTCATCATCGGCGGGGGCGTGAGCCGCAAGCCGGAGAAGTTCCTGCCGCTGATCGAGGGCGTCCGGGCCCGGATCGTACCGGCGGAGCTGCAGAACAACGCGGGCATCGTGGGCGCGGCGATGGCGGCGCGCTCGGCGGCGGAGTAGCCCGGCGGGGGAGCGGCTCGGCGGGCGGAGCGGCTCGGCGGGGGAGCGGCTCGGCGGGGGAGCGGCCGTACGACCGGGCTCAGGCGACCCGGCTCAGGCGACCCCGCTCAGGCGACGCGGCGGGGCATCCGGCGGCGGCCGATGAGGACGGCCTTGCGCACCACCGTGATCAGCGCGGCCACGAGCGTGCCGGCGTACAGCCAGCCGGCGTGCAGGGACAGAGCGGACACCAGACCCATCACCTCCCCGGCGAAGCCGCCGGAGCCGCCCGACACGGGCCACACTCCGGCGGCGAAGGCGATCGGGGCGGTGATGGGCGCGGTGATCAGGTCGGCGGGCCGCACCCACAGGGCGGTGGCGGCCGCGACGGGCAGGAAGAGCAGGCCGTAGACGAACAGCGAGGCGTCGAACAGCAGCCAGTCGAGGCCGCCGATCAGGAACATCGCGGCGCAGGCGAAGAGGCCGCCGCCGAGCCCGGTCAGCCGGGGCCGCGGCAGCCTGCGCACGGCGGCGGGCGCTCGCTGGGGGGCCCGCTCGGCGGTCCGCTCGGCGGTCCGCTCCGCAGACCGCTCCGCCGGGTGACGTACCGCACGCGCCTCGTATCGCTCCACCCCCCAAAACTAGGCGGGGAGCCCGCCGATCGCGTGCCCGGACACGCGTACATCGGGGCCCCCTCATCGGAAAGTAAACTGCTCCTTGGCCCACTCCGGGCCGCCGCCCCCTCCAGCTACGGGAAGTCGCCAACGTGTCGCTCACGATCGGAATCGTCGGCCTGCCGAATGTCGGCAAGTCGACCCTGTTCAACGCCCTGACCAAGAACGACGTGCTGGCGGCCAACTACCCGTTCGCCACGATCGAGCCGAACGTCGGCGTCGTCGGCGTTCCGGACGCCCGCCTCGGCGTCCTGGCCGGCATCTTCGGTTCCGCCAAGCTCCTCCCGGCGACGGTCGACTTCGTCGACATCGCCGGCATCGTCCGAGGTGCGTCGGAGGGCGAGGGCCTCGGCAACAAGTTCCTCGCGAACATCCGCGAGTCGGACGCGATCTGCCAGGTCATCCGCGCCTTCAAGGACGAGAACGTCGTCCACGTCGACGGCAAGGTCTCGCCGAAGGACGACATCGAGACCATCAACACCGAGCTGATCCTCGCGGACCTCCAGTCCATCGAGAAGGCGGTGCCGCGCCTGACGAAGGAGTCCCGCCTCCAGAAGGAGAAGGTCGCGGTCCTGGCGGCCGTCGAGAAGGCCGTGAAGATCCTCGAAGCGGGCGACACCCTCTTCTCGCACGGCATCATGAAGGGCACGGAGCAGGGCGACCTCCTCCACGAGCTGCACCTCCTCACGGTCAAGCCGTTCCTCTACGTCTTCAACGTGGACGAGGACGAGCTGACGGACGACGCCTTCAAGGCGGAGCAGAGCGCGCTGGTCGCCCCCGCCGAGGCGATCTTCCTGAACGCCAAGCTGGAGGCCGAGCTCATCGAGCTCGAAGACGACGAGTCCCTGGAGCTCCTCCAGTCGGTTGGCCAAGAGGAGCCCGGCATGGCCACCCTCGGCCGCGTCGGCTTCGCCACCCTGGGCCTGCAGACCTACCTGACGGCCGGCCCGAAGGAAACCCGCGCCTGGACCATCAAGAAGGGCGCCACCGCCCCCGAGGCCGCCGGCGTGATCCACACGGACTTCCAGCGCGGCTTCATCAAGGCGGAGATCATCTCCTTCGAGGACCTGGTCGCCTGCGGCTCGGTCGCCGAGGCCCGCTCCAAGGGCAAGGCCCGCATGGAGGGCAAGGACTACGTCATGCAGGACGGCGACGTGGTGGAGTTCCGTTTCAACGTGTAGTCGCTTCGTTACTGCATATTGCCTAGTTTCGTCAAATGGGCAGGTCAGAAGGGGTCGGACTCTGGCGAGTCCGACCCCTTCTGCATTCCCGTGCTGACTTGGTGCTGACTTTTCAGCTTCTTCGGGGCGGTGTGAGCTTGTCGAGGTCCAGGCTGACCTCGAAGGGCACGGGGCGCTGGAGGGTGCCCCGGAAGATCCCGGCGGGCGCATATGCGCCGGTGGGTTCGTCGAGCTCGTAGACGTGGACGACGGGTGCCCCGTCTTCGTCCTCGACGCACCAGTAGTGCGGGATGCCGGCCTCCGCGTACTTGCGGAGCTTTACTGTGCGATCGCGATGGGCGGACTCGGGGGAGACGACTTCGATGACGAGCTGGACGTCCTCTGGTGCGAACCAGGTGCGGTCACCGTCGAAGTCGGCCGTCGTCACCAGCAGGTCCGGTTCGGGACGGTTGCGCGGGTCGAGCTTGATGGTCATCTCGCGGCCGACTCTGGTGTCGGCGGGCACCTGCTCCATGAGTGCGACCGTGAGCATCGTGACGAGGTGGCCATGCCACCACCTCTGGGGCGACATCATAAAGACGAGGGCTCCGTCGATCAGCTCGGTGTGGCGGGGCGCCTCGGGGAGGCGGTCGAGGTCCTCCGCGAACCAGCCTTCCGCGCGCGGCGGGCGCATCCAGTCGGGCAGTGCGGTCATGGCTTCACGGTAGCGGCCTGAAGCTCAGGCTGGGGAGCCAGCGATCTCAGCCGGATGATTTTCGGCAACTTCCACGCTGTAACCAGCCATCTGCCTAGCATCCGGTCATGAGCGACTCAGTGGTTCAGATCGCCACGGTGGTCCCGTGGCGGCTCTCGTCTTCTTCTCCGCGACGGCCGCGTTTTGGGCTCTCGTCTACAACCGGCGTCAGGCGAGGGCGGTTGCCCAGGCCAACGCCCCCACGGAGAAGGCCCAACGGGAGCAGGCGGAACCGTACGTCATCGTCGACATCAGTCGACATCAGGCCGGCGCATCGCGACCCTTCCTCCCCAGCGCCGCATCCTCTTCGTCATGGATGTGGGCCATCAGCTGTTCTCCTCGGAGCTGCCCAAGGTCTACGAGTTCCGGGTGGAGGAGAACCCGGAACACGAGGCGGACATCGAAGACGCTGGCTCCGTGGCAGGTCAGAAGGGGTCCAACTCTGGCGAGTTCGACCCCTTCTGCATTCCCGTGCTGACTTGGTGCTGACCTGGGGGGCCTCGCGGTAGGTGCCCGTGGGCATTCGGTGAGCAGTCGGGTGCAGATTGTTACTTTCGTTGGACGCTTGATATCCTGCGTCCAATGAAAGTGTCGCCGAGTCTGCTCCCCATCCTCCGGTCTCGTATGCAAGGCGAGCTCCTCGCGCTGGTGCTCCTGCACCCGGACCGCGAGTACAGCATCACTGAGCTCGCGGCCGAGGTCGGCGTGACGCCCACTGCTGTCCTGCGGGAGGTTGACCGGCTGGCCGGCGGCGGCATCCTGGCCGATCGGCGAGTGGGGCGCAGTCGCCTCGTCAAGGCTCGTACGGATACTCCGCTGTACCGTCCGCTGAGCGAGCTCATGTCCGTCTCCTTCGGCCCCGTGCCCGTGCTCACCGATGCACTCGCCGGACTCGAAGGCGTGGAGCGCGCCTATATCTATGGCTCGTGGGCCGCTCGGTACAACGGTGAGCCGGGGCTTCCGCCTGCTGACGTGGATGTCCTCGTTGTGGGTGCCCCCGATGCCGACGCGCTCTTCGACCTGGCCGAGGAGGCGTCACGGCGCTTGCGTCGTGAGGTCAACATTCATCGGGTCTCCGTCGAGGCGTGGGAGGCCCCCACGGACGATCCGTTCCTCATCAGCGTTCGCGAACGTCCGCTGGTGCAGCTGAACCTTGACTTGGAGCCGCAATGACGCGCTGGAATCAAGGGCGGTCGACGGTTGACGCGCTCATCGCCAGTGGCGGACTTGAGCGAGTCCCCGCTTCTCAGGAGGCCGCCGAAGCGGAACTGGTCCGGGCGCGTACGCATGTCGGCTCCGCGCGGCAGTTGGCGGCCACGGACCCGGAGGGTGCGTACACACTGGCCTATGACGCCGCACGCAGAGCGCTGGCCGCGGTATTGCAGAACCAGGGGCTGCGTGCGACCAGTCGTGGTGGCCATACCGTCATCTACGAGGCTGTGCGGGCGCAGCTCGACCCGCCGCTCGGGTCCATGCTGCGCCCCTTCAATCGCATGCGCGCCCGGCGCAACGAAGTCGAGTACCGGTCGTCGGAGGCCCCCGCTGTGACGCCGGAGGAGGTTGTGGGCGACTTGGCGAAGGTGGAGGCGCTCATCGAGCTCGCGGAGAAGGCGATCCCGAACATGCCGCGTTACTGAAGCTCTGATCCGCCGGCTCGGTCGCGGGGCGGGAGTGTCGACCTTGTTTTCCCGTGCTGATTATGTGCTGACTTGAGCCTCGCAGAACCGCGTTTCCGCAGGTGGAGAGCTGTCGTGTGCGTTCCGCTTCAACGTGTAGCCGTTTCGTTACCGCACGTTAGGCGGTTTCGTTAAACATGCAGGTCAGAAGGGGTTGGACTCCGGCGAGTCCGACCCCTTCGTCGTCACCGTGCGTGTGGTCAGTGGCCATCAGGTCTCGTAAACGGTGGACCGGTGTCCGATGTGAACGATCCAGATAACCAGTTCCCCGTTGTCGATCGTGTAGACGACGCGGTAGTCGCCGACGCGGAGGCGGCGACGTCGGGCTGGGAGACGAGGGCCGTGGTGTTGCACCCGAGGGGGTCGGTCTCCAGCTCGTTCAGCTTGGCCAGGATGCGCAGCGCCATGTCGCGGGGGATCTTCTGGAGCTCGGCCTGAGCCTCGGGGCGGAAGACGGTTCGGTACTCACTCACCGCGTGCCAGCGTCTCCCTCATGACGTCCTCGATCGGGATGCCTGGGGCAGGGTTGGCCATGCGCTCGTCGATGATCCGGTTGATCTCGCGCTCTTCCCATTCCTGGTACTTACGCAGCACCTCGATGGACACCACGGCGGCGACTTCCTTGCCTCGGCGCGTGATCACCGTGGGTACGTCGTCGCGGTCCTGGCGTGGGCCACCTCAGGCATCCCGCTTCGACGTGTAGGTCCCGCACGGGGCCGGCCGCCCGGAACCCCGGAAAGGGATTCCGGGCTGGCCGGCTGTCGTGTCGTTTCGTATGCTGCCAAGCTGGTGCGGGCGTCCCGCCGCCGGTTGCGACGGGACTCCCGTGGAGTGGCTGTCAGCCCCCTCGGCCGCCAAACCGTTTTCGGGGGCTGGCGGTCACAGCCAGTTGCGCAGCCAGATCGAGAGGCGACCGATGTGGTAGGCGGCGGAGCTGAGGGCCGCGATCGCGGAGGCGATCAGGCGGATCTTGCGCCAGCGCGCCCCCTTCGGGTCCTTCGGCTCGTCCGGGCCCTCCGCCTCGGCCGGCTTCTTCGGGTCGTCCGGGTCGCTCTTGTCCGTGGTGCGCACGTCTATCGTCCCTTTCTTCAACGGGGTTGGCCCCAGTCCGGAGGGTCGCTCGTGGCGGCTCCGGGGCAGGACGGGGCACCGCTGGTGGGGGCTCTGCGCCGATGTTAGAATCCCCCCCAAGGCGCTACGGACTCTAGTCTTGCCTTGATATGAAATTCAACCCCACCCTCCTGGGTAGCTAGATACACGACAGGTTCTTCTGGGAGGTGGCGGGAGAGGAGGGGAGGTGCGGTGACCCGGATTCAGCGGCTCGGGGACCTGAGCGAGGTCAGGCCGAGCCCTTCGAGCGACCAGTTCGCGGGGCTCGGCGAAGGGCTGGGGGGTACTCCGGTGATCTCCCCGGGGGACCTCGTCGGCGGGAGGGTCGCGGAGCGGTCCCTCCTGCGCGGCCTGGAAACGGTGCCGAACACCTTGGAGCGGTTCAGGGTGCTGCCGGGGGACCTGGTCATGGTCCGCCAGGGAGCCGTCGGGCGCATCGCGCTGGTGGAGGAGCGTTCGCGCGGCTGGCTCTACCACTCCGCGTGCGTGCGCATCCGGCCGCTCCGCGAGCAGGTCGACCCCGACTACCTCGTCGCCTACCTGGCACACCCGAAGGTGGTGGACCAGCTCCTCGCGCACGCCAACGTGGGAACCGTGACCACGGTGACCGCGCGCATGGTCGAGGATCTGCCGGTGGCCGTTCCGCCGCTGGCCGAGCAGCGACTGCTGGCCGGGGCGCTGGCCGAGGTGGACGCCCAGATGGAGACCCATCGCCGATCGCTCGCCCGGCTGGCGGCCCTGCGTCCGGCGCTGATCACCCACCTTCTCGGTGGGGAGGTCCCCGGCGAGCGTCTGCCGATACCCGCTGTCGCGCCGGAAACGGCACGGCGTACGGCGCGGGGGCCGCGCCCGAGAAGACTGTCGTAGGCCGCTTCTATCCTTGGGGCCGGGAGGCCCGACCCCCGACGCACACAACACCGCCGTGCAAGACGCGAGGTGGCTCGAAGAATTTAGGAGAACGCTTGTGGCTCAGCTCACGTTGCCGCAGCTCGAGAGGCACCTCTACGCCGCGGCGGACATTCTGCGCGGCAAGATGGATGCCGCCCAGTACCAGGACTACATCTTCGGGATGCTGTTCCTGAAGCGGGCCTCGGACCAGTTCGACGTGGCGCGAGAGACTGCCGTCCAGCGATTCGTGGAACGGGGCCTGGAGCGGTCCGTGGCCGAGCTGCAGGCCGAGTCCCCCTCGGCCTATCACTCGCACCAGTTCTTCGTCCCCGAGGTCTCGCGCTGGAATACGATCAAGGAAGCGTCGCGCTCCGATCCGGCCGAGGCGCTGAACGTGGCCCTGGGCGGTCTGGAAACCGAGAACCGGTCGCTGGACGGTGTGCTCGGCTACATCGATTTCAAGCGCGGATCGGGCAACACCAAGCTGAGCAAGCCCGTCCTTCAGGCGTTGATCGACCACTTCGACCAGTACCGGCTGAGCAACGAGGACTTCGAGTTCCCGGACCTGCTCGGCTACGCGTACGAGTACCTGATCGGTGAGTTCGCCGACGAAGGCGGCAAGAAGGGCGGGCAGTTCTACACGCCCCGCTCCGTGATCCGCATGATGAACCAGCTCGTCCAGCCCCGTGAGGGCATGTCGGTCTACGACCCCTGCTGCGGCTCGGGCGGCATGCTCATCCTCGCCAAGGAGTTCGTGCAGGAGCACGGCGGGAACGCCGCCCATGTCTCCGTCTTCGGACAGGAGGACAACGGCAGCGCCTGGGCCATGGCCCGCATGAACCTGCTCATGCACGAGGTCGCCGACGGCGACATCCGGCACGGCGACACCCTGGCCGACCCCAAGCACGCTTCACCCAGCGGCGAGTTGACGCGCTTCGACCGCATCCTCACCAACCCGCCCTTCGCGCAGAACTACCGCCGCAAGGACATGCAGCACCAAGAGCGGATGGAGTACGGCTGGTGCCCCGAGTCGGGCAAGAAGGCCGACTTGATGTTCATCCAGCACGTGCTGGCCGTCCTCAAGGCCGACGGCGTCGCGGCCTCCGTCATGCCGCACGGCGTCCTCTTCCGCGGCGGCGCCGAACAGGACATCCGGCAAAAGATCATCGAGGACCGGCGGCTGGAGGCCGTCATCGGGGTCGGGGCCAATGTCTTCTACGGCACCGGCATCCCGGCCTGCATCCTCATCCTCCGCGGACGCGACGGCGCCCCCGAAGGCCGCCGGGACGGTGTCCTGTTCATCAACGCGGACCGCGAGGTCACCGCCGGCCGCGCCCAGAACCTCCTCGAAGCCCAGCACGCCGAGAAGATCGTTTCCGCCTACCGCAGCTGGCAGAACATCGAGAACTTCGCGCGCGTCGTGCCCTTCCAGGAGCTGGAGGAGAACGACTACAACCTCAACATCCGCCGGTACGTCGACAACACCCCGTCCCCCGAGCCGCAGGACGTCCGCGCGCACCTGTACGGCGGCGTCCCCAAGAGGGAAGTCCGTGACCGTGCGCTCCAGTTCCGAGCCTTCGGCATCGACCCCGGCAGCCAGCTCTTCGTCGAACGGGACGAGGACTACTACGACTTCCCCGAAGCGGGCCACGAGGCCGTCGCCGACCGCATCCCGGAGCTCGCCGCCGCACGGGAGGCCGAACTCGGCGCCGCCTTCGACACCTGGTGGGAGGAGCACCGCGGCCGGCTCGACGAGCTTCCCAAGCACCAGCAGCTCGCCGACACCCGTGCCGAGCTCCTCGACACCTTCACCCGGGCCCTGGATCCGCTGAAGGTCCTGGACGAGCACCAGCTCGCCGGCACCGTGGCCGCCTGGTGGTTCGACTCCCGCAACGACCTGCGCAGCCTCGCCCTCACCGGCTTCCCCGGCGTCATCGACCGATGGGTCACCAGCATCGAATCCGCGTTCGCCGAACCTCCGGAGAGCGCTGACACCAAGACCAGGGCCCGCATCCGCGCCGCCCAGCGCAAGGCTCGCGAACACCGCCTCGTACCCGAACTGATCCCCGCGTACGTGGAGCGGCTGGACACCGCGGAGGCGCTCGTCGAGGAACTCGAGGCCGAGGTCAAGGACGGCTCGGCGCCGAAGGCGGCCAAGGGCGCCGACGGGGACGACGAGGAAGAGCCCGACCTGACGGGAGTGCTGTCGCCCAAGGAACTCGCCGCGCTGAGGAAGCAGCTCATTGCCGCCAGGAAGGACCTCGCGGTACTCAAGGCCCGCTTCCTCACCGAGCTGCGCGAAGCCGCCGACAGGCTGAGCCCGGGCCAGGCCCAGCACATCGTCCTCGGCTTCCTGAAGGCCGACCTCCGTGCCCGCATGGACCGGTTCGTCGCCGCCGACCGGCGCGCCATGACCGACGCCTACCGCAACTGGGGCGACAAGTACGCCGTCACGCTGCAGGACCTGGAACGCGAACGAGAGGCGTCGGCGGAGCGGCTGCGCGGGTACCTGGAGGAGCTGGGCTATGCGTGAGGTCCAGTTGGGTGACGTCGTGTCCCGTGTGGCCACCCGCAACAGCGTCGGCAACGAGAACGTGCTGACCATCTCCGCCGTGCACGGTTTGGTGAATCAGAGGGAGTTCTTCAACCGTCGCATCGCGAGCGCGGACGTCTCCCAGTACTACCTCCTGGAGCGGGGAGACTTCGCCTACAACAAGAGCTACTCGGACGGGTGGCCCGTAGGCGTGGTGCGCCAGCTCGAGCGCTACGAGTCGGGCGTGGTATCACCCCTGTACATTTGTTTTCGGCCCCACCGCGAAAAAGTGTCCCCGGAATTCCTGCAGCATTATTTCGATTCGGGCGTCCTCGACGATGCCATCCGGGACATCGCGAAGGAGGGCGTCAGGAACCACGGGCTGCTCAATGTCCGCGTTCCCGATTTCTTCTCGCTCAAAATGATCCTGCCGTCGCCCGAAGAGCAGCGGAACATCGCCGAGATCCTCGACGAAGTGGACGAGCAGCTGGCCGGATTGCGCAGCGTGCGGGCGAAGGCGGCGCATTGGCTTCAAGGTGTGCGGCGCCGTCTCATCTCCGAGCAGGGCGACGGTGAGCTCGTCGAGATCGGCCGGCTGGGTCAGGTAGTCACCGGGAGGACGCCGGACGCCGGCCCTCGCCTGGGGCAAGGGGACGGAGTCCCTTTCGTCACGCCGAGCGAGATCGTCGATGGTGAGTCGGTTCTGGACTCCGCCAGGGAAGCGCGACGCGGAGACTTCAATGTGGTGGAGATTCCGAGCGGCTCGACCCTCGTGGTGTGCATCGGTTTCGGTACGGGGAAAGTGGGCCTGCTGGGCCACAGCGCATGTGTGAATCAGCAGATCAATGCCGTCATTCCCGGGGAAGGAGTGGACCCCCACTTCCTTTTCCACGCCATCTGTGAAGCGTCGGCCAAGATCAAGGTCGCATCCAGCCTGCAGGTGACCCCGATCGTCAACAAGTCGACGTTCTCGCAGATCCAGGTGATGGCGCCCCCCTCGCTGCCCAGGCAGCAGGAGATCTCCCGGGTGCTGCTCCAGGCGAGCCTTTACCTGGATCAAGTCGATGCCAACATCGAGAAGGTGAAACACCTCAAGCGCGCGCTCATGGATGGATTGCTGGCCGGGACCGGCTGAAATCACCCGTTCGAGAGGAATGACTGATGGCCGAGTCCGGCCCGGAGTACCTGTTCGTCGAGAATCCGTTGATCGCACAGTTGACCAGTGGCGACATGGGGTGGCGGCACGTGCGCGGGGCGACCGGCGTCGAGTTCCAGGCACCGGGCATGCCTGCGTACGTCCGGAGCGGCTATGACGCGCCCGTGCTCGAGGGGATCCTGCGGGCGAAGCTCGTGGAGCTGAACCGGCGCCCGGACGGTGGCCCGTGGGTGGACGAGGCGCGTGCGGACCAGGCCGTGTCGGCGCTGACGCGGGGCGCCGTGGCGGCCGGCGGGGGGCTGGTGGCGGCGAACGAGGGCGCCACCCGGCACCTGCTCGACGGTGTGGACGTTCCGGGGTTCGACGACTGGGACGGAGGCCGGAACCGGACGGTGCGGTTCATCGACTGGCGGTCTCCGGAGCGGAACGATTTCCTGGTCGTCTCCCAGTTCCGCATGACGATCCCCGGCAGTGGTGGGGAGACGATCGCACCGGATCTCGTGCTGTTCGTGAACGGCATCCCCCTGGCCGTCGTCGAGTGCAAGAAGCCCACCGCGCTGGGCGGCAACCTCTTCGACGCGGTGGAGCAGCTCCAGCGTTACGCGAACCGGCGGGACTCGGCCGTCCCGGAAGGCAGCGAACGGCTCTTCCGTACGGTGCAGTTGACGGTGGCCACGACCGGGGACCGGGCGCGGCTGGGCACGTTCACCGCGCGGCGGCAGGACTACGTGGTGTGGCGCGACCCGTATCCGCTCAAGGCGCAGGACGTCGCCGCCCGGAGCCACGTTCCCGAGGACCGGGACGCGGCGGCGCAGAAGGTGCTGGCCGCCGGCGTGCTGCATCCGCATCGGCTGCTGGACATCGTGCGGAACTTCGTACTGTTCCGCGATGTCGAAGTCGCCGAGGGGCGTACGGCCCGGGTGAAGATCGGGCCGCGGTATCAGCAGTACCGGGCGGTCGCCAAGGCCGTCGCGCGGTTGCGGGGCGGTGAGACCAAGGCCGTGCACGGCAAGGAGGACAAGCGGGGCGGGATCGTCTGGCACACCCAGGGTTCGGGCAAGTCGCTCACGATGGTGTTCCTGGTGCGCAAGCTGCGTTCCACGCCGGGCCTGGAGCACCTGAAGGTGGTCGTGGTCACCGACCGCAAGCAGCTCCAGCAGCAGCTGTCGGACACGGCCGCCCTGACCGGGGAGAAGCCGGACACGATCACTCGGGCCGATCAGGTGCCGGTGGTGCTCGCCCGGCACGGAGCCGGCCTGGTCTTCGTGATGATCCAGAAACAGCAGGACGGCGAGAAGACCCGTGCCGAGCGTGCCGCGTCGGCGGCGAAGAAGCAGGTCGCCGGGTGGGGCCCGGTCAATGCCGACGAGGGCATCGTGATCCTCGTCGACGAGGCGCACCGCTCGCACAGCTCCGGCCTGCACGACAACCTGACGGAGTCGCTGCCGAACGCCGCTCGCATCGGCTTCACCGGCACGCCGATCCTGATGAACCGGCGGAAGCTGACCGAGACGACCTTCGGCGAGTTCATCGACAAGTACCGGATCGCCGACGCCGAGGAGGACGGCGCGATCGTTCCGATCTACTACGAGGGCCACATCGCCAGGGGCGCGGTCGAAGACGGTGCCGCGCTGGACGAGTCGATGGAGGAGGAGTTCGAGCAGCTCACCGACGAAGAGTACGAACAGCTCCAGAAGCGGTACGCGACCTCCACCACGGTCCTCAACTCGGACGACATGATCCGGCGCAAGGCCCGCCACATGCTGCGCCACTACGTGCAGAGCGTGCTGCCCGAAGGATTCAAGGCGCAGGTCGTCGCTTACTCCCGTGGCATCGCCGTGGGCTACCGCAAGGAGCTTCAGGACGCGCGGGACGAGCTCGTGGCCGAGGTCGAGGCCTTGTCCGAGGAGCGGGTTCGCCGGCTGCTGGCCAAGAAGCCCGAGGAACTCAAGGCGAAGCAGAAGACGTTGGTGGCCGCGTACGAGAACCTGCGCCTGCTCAAGGCGATCGATTTCGTGCCCGTCATCTCCGAGGGGCAGAACGATCACAAGGACTGGAAGGAGTGGACGAAGGAATCAACGCACAAAAGGGCCGAAAAGTCCTTCCTCAGCCCCTTCCCCGACCCTGATCAGCTGGATGGAGCGCGTCGCCCCGTCGCGTTCCTCATTGTGCGGACCATGCTGCTGACCGGATTCGACGCCCCGATCGAGCAGGTCATGTACCTGGACCGGCGGATGAAGGAGGCCGAACTCCTCCAGGCGGTTGCCCGGGTCAACCGCACCGCTGACGGCAAGAGTGCCGGGCTCGTCGTGGACTACGCCGGAGTCGCCACGGCCCTCAAGGAGGCCATGGACCAGTACGCCGCCGACGAGCGCGAGGGCAAGCCCATCGACTTCGAGGTCGAGGAGCACATACTGCGGACCCGGTGCACGGCTCTGCGCCAGCACTTCGATCTCCCCCGCGCCCTCACCGACCCCGACGACATCGCGGCCGTCAACGCCTTGGTGGACTCGCTGGAGGACGACCAGCGCCGCATCGCCTTCCGCGCCCTCCTGCGGGACTTCCTGGAGACCTACACCGTCGTCACTCCGCGGGAATCGGCCCGCCCCTATGCCGAGGCCGTGCGGCTGTTCACCTTCGTCGCCCAGCTGGCCCGTCAGCGCTTCAGCGAAGCCGACGCCTTCGACCCGGCGGCCTATGGCAAGAAGGTCCAGCAGCTCATCAATCACCACGTCCGCTCCCTCGGGGTGGACAAGATGATCGAACCCACCAGGCTGACCTCCGAGGACTTCGAGACCAAGGTCCGGCAGCTTCCCGGCAGCCGCACGAAGGCGTCCATGATGCGGCACGCCCTTCGCAACCACATCGACCTGAGCTTCGGCAAGAACCCGGCCGCCTATGCCGCACTGCGCAAGCGGGTGGAAGAGATCCTCAAGAAGCACGCCGTCGACTGGGACGCCCAACTGGCCGCGTTCCAGCTCCTCGCCCGGGAAGTGAAGGACATGGAGGGCGGCGCCGGCTCGGACCTGCCCGAGGGCGTGCGCGATCTCACCCCGCTGGAACAGGCCCTCTACCAGCAGCTGAGCAGTGTGCTGACCGATGGTGTGATCGGTGACGAGATACGAGGCGCCTTCGTCCCCTTCGCCCGCACCGTGCACGACTTGGCGGTCCGCTACAGCGCTAAACCCGACTTCTGGACCAACCCCGCGGCTCAGCACGACTTCCGTACCGACATCTGGATGGAGGCCGTGGCCTGCCCCCACACCCGCGAGAAGGCCGACTCTCTTGCCGACGCGCTCCGCGACATCGTCCAGCACAACCGCAAGGACGTCGGCCGCCATCGCGCCTGAAGCGCTCGGAAGAGCCGCCGAGAACGACAGCCCGCTGTACGTCGGCGGGTTGACCGTCCATGTGGTCCCCACCGCGGGGCGTACGGGCGTCCGCGTCACGGTCGAGCGCGACGCCCGCGTCGTTGCCCAGGTGCCCGCGGACGCCGACCGCGACGCGCTTGCCGCCCTGATCCGTACGCGACTTCCCTGGCTCTACACCAAGGTCAACGCCCGCCGGGCCGAGGCCGCCGAACGCCCCGAGCGGCGCTTCATCGACGGCGAGGGCTTCTGGTACCTCGGGCGCAGCCACCGCCTCGAACTCGGCGGCGACCCCGCAGCCGCCCCCGTCGCGTTGAAGGGCGGCCGTCTCCACTTGCGCCGCGACCACCGTGACACCGCCGAGCGCGATCTCGCAGCTTGGTACACCACCCGGGGCCGGGCCTGGCTTCCCGCCCGCATGGCCCCGTGGGCCCTGCGCATGGACACTCCGGCGCAGGGCCTGAACGTCCGCCCGCTCGGCTACCGTTGGGGATCTTGCTCCCCCGGTGGCACGGTCAACATCCACTGGGCCGCCATGCAGTTGCCCGTTCGCCTGATCGACTACGTCCTCGTTCACGAGCTCGCTCACCTCCACCATCCCCATCACACCCCCGAGTTCTGGCGCACCATCGGCCGCTCGCTGACCGACCACGAGCACCTGCGTGCCGAACTCGATGACTGGGGCGCGGGAATCTGGCTGCCGGAGGCGGACGGGCCGCTTCGCCGAGGCGCGTGATCGCCGTGGTGTGCGTCGCCCCCTCGCCGGCGCTCACCCGGACCGAGCCGTCGTCACCCGTACGGCCAAGTCGCCACGGCCTGCGCGAAGAAGCCACCTCGGCGGTGTCCGAGGGGGGACCTGGGTACACCACCGCACACGGGACGCAGGTCCCGTGCACGCCGGACCGGAGCCGAGAAGAATCGGTGCATCACCACGGCAGCGAGCCGTGCGCAAAGGGGAACGGGACGATCGTGAACAAGCTGAACATCCGCACCGGTGTCCGAGCCGTCGGCGGGGGGCTGTCCGTCCTCGGGCTGGCCGTGGCGGGGCCTCACCCCGCGCGAGCGCGAGGTCCTCTCCCTCATGGCCGAGGGCTGTCGGAGGCGGACAACCGCAGGGTGCTGGCGGTGCTCGCCTATCTCGAGTGAGGCGGCGGGCGCCCGCCGCCGCAGCGAACGGGAAGGGGCCGGACTCCACGGAGGAGTCCGGCCCCTTCCCGGGTCCGGTCAGGACCGGGACCAGCGCTTGGTGAGGACGGTGATCGCCTCGGTGACATCGTCGACGCGGTCGCTATCGGTCCTCATCGCCCGTGCGAGCTCAATATGGATAAAACGGAGCTTTTCCTCGGCCGCCACCAAGCCCTGCTCGTTCGACGCGCCGGCCAGTTTGCATTTACGGACGTAGGCCCGGCAGACCTCCAGGCCCTCACCGTTCAGCGCCGTCGACAGGGCCTTGGCCTCGGACACCGCCCGGTCCCCGGCCCCCGTCGAGACCACGGCGTCGAATTCGGGGAAGGACTCGTTGGCGAACCCGTGCAGCTGCACCCCCGGCAGGCCGCGCTCCATCAGTTCCTCGACGACCTGGTGGAACACCGAATCCGTGCGGTGCGCCACATCGGCGGAGTCCCCCTTCCCGGCCGTCCGGTGGGCGCCGGCCAGCACCATCACCCCGCCGGGAGCCCCGCGCAGCACCCGGGCGCCGAGCCGCTCGGTCTCCTGGTCGGCGATCGGGTGCGGAACCTGCACGCTCCAGCTGGGCCGGGCGTCCAGGTCCACGTACACCCGGCCCCAACCCCGGCTCGCGGGGCCCGAACCGCCCGCCGCGTCGGCGACCTCGGCGAAGTGCCGGCCGCTCACCGAGTCCGTGAACGACTGCACGGTGAAATCGACCTCGGCCAGCCTTCTGTGGGCCCCCTCCTGGTCGCCGTCCAGGAGGCGGGCGACACCCTGGGTGACCGTCCGGCGCTCGTCCGCCGTGGGGACCCGGTAGCCCCCGCGCTCGCCGAATGACTGGGTGAATCCCGTAATCCGCTTTTCCAGATCGACCTCGGGTCCCGCCGAGGGGCGTGAATTCACCTGCATTTCGCCTGATGGTTGCCCCGATGACAGCGTGAAATACGCCACAATCGCGGCCACGACTGCCAGCGCGCAGAGAGTTGCCTTAATCGTTATACGTTTCGCGAGGATCGGAGTCATGATCGGATAAAGATAGACCGAGTGAAGATATCCGCCTCTCTCGTCACGCTCCGCACCGGAGCGCTCACCCTGCTCCTCTCCACCGCCCTCGTCGGCTGTGGACTTCTCGGAGGCGGGGGATCCGGTGGTGATGCCAAGGGTCGTCTGGCGGCGGGAGCCAAGGGCCGTTCGTTCACCGTGGCCGCGGCCGGTGACGTACTGATCCACCCCGAGCTGACCACCCAGGCCCAGCAGGACGGCAAGGCCGGAGGCAAGGGCGGCATGGACTTCGGCCCGATGATGGCGTCGGTGAAGCCGGTCATCAGCAAGGCCGACCTGGCGATCTGCCACATGGAAACGGTGCTGGGCAAGCCGGAGGGGCCGTTCCGGGGCTTCCCCGACTTCGTCGCGCCGCCGCAGATCGCCACGACCCTCAAGGACATCGGGTACGACACCTGCTCGACCGCGTCGAACCACGCGCTCGACCACGGTGAGGGCGGGGTCAAGAACACCCTCGACGCCCTCGACAAGGCGGGCCTCAAGCACAGCGGCTCCGCCCGCAGCCAGAAGGAGGCCGGCACGCCGCTGATCATGGACGTCAAGGGCGTCAAGGTCGCGCAGATCTCCTTCGCCGGCGGGTTCAACGGCCGCGAGGTCCCCAAGGACAAGCCCTGGCTGGTGAACAAGACCTCGCTGGACGCCATCTCGGCCGCCGAGAAGGCCGCCCGGGCCGCCGGCGCCGAGGTCGTCATCCTCAGCATCCGCTGGGGCACGGAACAGCAGCCCGCCCCGAACGCGCTCCAGCTGAGCCTCGCCAAGAAGATCTCCGAGAAGACCGGCATCAACCTGGTCATCGGCCACCGCGCCCACGTGGTCCAGCCCTTGGAGAAGGTCGGCGACATCTGGGTCGCGTACGGTCTCGGCAACCAGCTCGCCCGGCACGAGGTGCCCAGCGGACTGTCCGAGGAAGGCATCATCGGCTGGTTCGAGTTCGCCGAGAAGAACGGCAAGTGGGACGTCCGGGCCCGCTACGCCCCCACCTTCGTGGAGCTGCCGCCGGAGCTGGAGGCGGCCGACCCCGCGGTCAAGGTGGCCGACACCGGACAGGTCAAGGACCACCGGCTGATCGAGGTCACCGCGGCGCTCAAGAACGGCAGCGCGGTGACGCCCGAGCGGCGCGCCCGCTACGAGCTCGCCTACGAGCGCACCCAGGGCACCCTGCTCAACCGGGGTGGCGGCAAGGACGGGCTGGCGCCCCTGACGAACCGCTGACGCATCCCTGACCCGTCATACGGCGAACCACCGCACCCGCACCCTTACCCACATTCTCAGGAGTCCCGTTGTCCGCGTCGCGCACGAAGCGGCGGCAGAAGGCCCGCCGTAGAGCCGACATGTCGCTGCTGGGCGGTATCCGGCCGCCCATCGCCGCGCTGTCCGCGCTGCTGCTCGCACTGGCCGCGCTCACCGCCTTCCACCTCGGCAAGGTGGCGAACGAGTCCGTCCCCGAGGCGGTCCGCACCTCCCAGCAGTACTTCGCCGAGGACGGCGCCATCGCGATGCGGGCCTCGCTGGACGAGTCGATCACCGACATCTCCCGCACCGCCACCCTCTTCAACGCGGGCAGCCCGGTCTCCGCCGACACGGTGCTGGACAAGCTCGGCAACGTCTACCAGAAGTGGCGCGGCACCGCCGTCATCGAGGTCAAGTCGGGGCGGCTGGAGGCCCAGCGCGGCGAGAACGTGCCACTGACCGCCATCGACCACACCAAGCTCGCCGCGGCCGACGGCCTCGTCCCGCGCATGGTGCGCCTCGAGAACGGCGAGACCCGCCTGCTCACCTTCGCCGTACTGTCCTGGCCCGGCCAGCCCCAGAAGCTGCTCGTCGCCTCCAGCAGCCTGCGGTTCCCCGGCGTCAGCCTCGGCAAGTTCCGGGCCATCGCGGTCACGGACTCCACCGGACAGATCCTCAGCAGCGACGGCCTCGCGAACAGCGAGCAGATCCAGTCCGAGGACGTCAAGGAAGACACCGAGAAGGCCCGCAAGCAGCTCAAGAAGTACGCCAAGGTCGCCGCGAGGAAGACCAAGGTCAACCCGCTGACCACCAAGGAGCCCGGCTCGGGCGGCTTCCGCGGCGTCAGCGGCAGCCTGCTCGGCCCCTCCGACGACGGTGAGCGGACCGTCGTCGGGTACGCGAGCCTGACCGGCCCCGAGGCCGGCAAGGGCACCGCCGCCACCGCCCTCGGTCTGACCGTCGTCTCCCTCGTCAGCGTCACGGAGGACCGCACCGCCGTCGTCGACCCCCTCTTCGGGGTCATCGCCGCCGCCGTGCTGCTCGTCATCGGCCTCCTCGCGGTCTCCCTGCTCATCGGCACCGTGCAGAAGCCGCTGCTCCAGCTCTTCCTGGAGAGCCGTCGGCTCAGCCGCGGCGACCTGAACCGTCCGGTCAACCGTCCCAAGTACGGCGAGGCCGCCCGCATCGGCACCGCCCTGGAGCGGCTGCGCCGCCAGCTGCTCGGCGAGACCGCCGAGGCCCAGAAGGCCCACAGTCCCGGCCGCGGCCGGGGCCGGATCGGCGCCCGCGCTCTGCTCGCGACCTGCGGCGCGCTCCTGCTGCTGTGGTCCGCGCCCCTGGTGCTGCTGCTCAACCGGGCCGGCGACTCGGTCCCCGTACCGCAGACGCTCGTCCACGACCAGCGCGAACGCACCGACACCATGGCCGACCGGGTCCGCCGAGCCCTCAACGAGGGGCACGCGGACCTCACCTCCGTCGGCTCGGTCATCGGCCCGGAGACCACCCCCGCCGAGATCACCGGCATCCTGGAGCGCACCCGCACCCAGCACCAGCGCTACGAGTCCTTGTACGTGCTCCAGGCGGACGGCACCATCACCTCCAAGGTCGGGGCCCCGCCCCGGCGCCCGAACGGCAAGGCCCCCGCCGCCGGTGGCGATCCCGTCGTGCTGCTCGAGTCCGGCAACGCGCCGGTCATCGTCGAAACCGCCGCGGCGCCCGGCCTCAAGGGCGCGTCCGTGGTCGGAGAGCTGCGCATCGACTTCCTCAACTCGCTGCTCAAGCGGCCCGGCCTGGGCGAGATCCGGGTGATCGACGAGAAGCAGCGCGTCATCGGCGGCAACAACGGCTACCTGGCCTTCCAGCAGCTGCCCAACGAGAGCATCCGGGCACTGGCGGCCGGCGCCAACCAGAAGGTCGGCAAGGGCCCGCGGCCCAGCAGCGCCCTGCTGCGCGGCGGCAACGACGACATCACCATCGCCGCCGCGGTCCCGATGGCGGGCGGCGGCGCCGCGAAGCCGCTGTCCTGGACCGTGGTCAGCTGGCAGCCGGCCAAGGGGCTCGCCATCCCCGAGTACAACCTGCAGAACCGCACGGTGCTGGCCGGTCTGCTCGGCCTCACGGCCGCCCTGGTCTGTCTCGGCTGGCTGTACATCGTGGTGATCCAGGCGCTGCGCGAACTCGCTCAGCGGGCCGAAGCCCTGGCGGACGGCGACCGCCGTTCCGTCCTCTACCCGCGCCACCACGACGAGGTCGGCGCCGTCACCCGCAGCCTGGAAGTCATCAGGCAGCAGCTCCAGGAGCTGCGCAAGCGGGAAGCGAGCGGAACCGCCGGCCGGTCCGGCCAGGCTGCCAAGGCCGGAAGGAACTGACCCCGTGTACTTTCTCTTCAGCGTGCTGGTCGTCTGCTGCGTGGTGATGCTGATCGCCGGCGTCGTCGAGCAGCGGCGACACTTCGCCAACCTGGAAGAAATACCCACCAGGGTGCTGGTCAACGGCATCCGCGGCAAGAGCTCCATCACCCGCCTCGTCGCGGGCGCGCTGCGCGGCGGCGGACTGGTCACGGTCGCCAAGACCACTGGCACCGCGGCCCGCTTCATCCACCCGGACGCCACCGAGGAGCCGGTCTACCGCAAGTTCGGCATCGCCAACGTCGTCGAGCAGATCGGCATCGTGCGCCGCGCCGCGGCCTACAAGCCCGACGCGCTGGTCATGGAGTGCATGGCTGTTATGCCCCCGCTCCAGGAGCTCAATCAGGAAAAGCTGATCCAGTCCACGATCGGCGTGCTGTGCAACGTCCGTGAGGACCACGTGGCCGAGATGGGCCCGACCCTGGACGACATCGGCCGCTCGCTGTCCCGCTCCATGCCGCACGGCGGCATCTGCGTCACCGCCGAGAAGGACCGCTTCCACGTCCTCCAGGAGGAAGCGGACGCGCGGAACTGCCGGCTCATCTACGCCGACCCCGAGATCGTCAGCGACGAGGAGCTGCGCGGCTTCAGCTGGTTCACCTTCAAGGAGAACGTGGCCATCGCGCTCGTCGTGGCCGAGCTGCTCGGCATCGACCGGGAGACCGCGCTGCAGGGCATGTACGACGCCCCGCCGGACCCGGGTGTGCTCTCCGTCGAGCGTTACATCGGCCCCGGCGACAAGCGGCTGCGGTTCGCGAACGTGTTCGCGGCCAACGACCCCGAGTCCACGCTGATGAACATCAACCAGCTCCTGGACCTCGGCGCGATCAGCCGACCGCTCAACGTGGTCATCAACTGCCGCCCCGACCGCGTCGAGCGCAACGGCCAGATGGGCCAGATCGTGCCCGATCTCCAGCCCGACAAGGTGTTCGTCATCGGCCACCCGGCGAAGAGCGCCATCGACGCGATCCCCGCCGACTGGCGCGACCGCGCCGTCGACCTCGGCGGCGACCGCGACGGCGAGGAGTTCATGCACGAGCTCCTCGGCCACCTCGGCCAGGAGTCCTCGCTCGTGGCCATCGGCAACATCCACGGCCAGGGCGAGATCCTGCTGGAGCACCTCGCCGAGCTGCCCTCCTTCGAGGAGGACGGCGAGGCCCCGTCCGCGCCGGGCACGCAGGGCACGCCGGCCCAGCACGTGCGGCACGACCAGACCATGGCGCTGTACGTCAAGCACCTCGACCCGTACGCGAACCTGCCCGCAGCCGAGGAAGAGCGCCGGATGCGCAACCCCCACATCCCGACGCCGCGCGGCGAGGGACAGCACCACTATGCGAGCCAGGGCTACGCGAACCAGCAGTTCCTGCAGCAGCAGTACCCGCACCAGCAGTTCCAGCAGCAGCAGTTCCAGCAGCCGCAGCCGCAGCAGCAGCCGCAGCAGCAGGGGTACGACCCGGCGTACGAGCAGTACCAGGCGGCGGCGGCGCAGCAGCCGCGGCGTCCGGAGCTGACGTCGGCGGCGTGGCCGCAACTCCAGCAGCCCCAGCCGCTGCCCCTGCACCCGCAGCAGCCGGTGCCCCTGCAGCACCAGCCCCTGCCCCTTCAGCAGCAGCCGCAGCAGCCGCAGCTCCCGCCGCCGCGGCGACCCCAGCCCGAGAACCCGCAGCCCCCGCAGTGGTCTAACCCAGGAGAACCCCGTTGATCCCCGCCGTCCTCACCCCCGAGATCGCCGCGATCGGCATCGCCCTGGGTCTGCTGTTCTCCCTCGTCTGCTACCTGACGACCAACCTGTCCCCCGGCGGCATGATCACCCCGGGCTGGCTCGCCCTCACCCTCATCGAGGACCTCCAGCGCGCCGCGATCGTCGTCGGCGTCACCGTCCTGACGTACTCGCTCACCCTCGTCGCCCAGCGTTACGTGATCCTCTACGGCAAGCGGCTGTTCGCGACCGTCGTGCTCATCGGCGTGCTGCTCCAGGCCGGTGTCGTGATCCTGCTGCAGATGCAGTTCCCGCTGCTGTACGCGAACCAGACCCTCGGTTTCATCGTGCCCGGCCTGATCGCCTACCAGCTGGTCCGCCAGCCCAAGGGGGCCACGCTGCTGGCCACCGGCTCCGCGACGCTCATGACGTACGTCGTACTGACCGCCGGCATCCTGCTCGGCGTCATGCCGCACGCGTGACCCCGGCCCGGCCGTCCGCCCCCGCCCGCCCTTTCGCCCGCTCGACCGACCTCGCCCGGAGTAACCGATGACCGCCACGTCCAAGCGCCGCACACGTCCCGTCCTGCACGCGGCCACCGTGGTCGCACTGCTGGCCGGCAGCGTCTACTTCACGATCGAGCTGCGCAAGGATGAGCAGGCCAAGGCGCCCGCCATCCAGACGATCGTAGACGCCCCCGTCGCCGGCAAGGGGGGCGGCGAGGAGACCGCCCAGAAGTGGGAGCGGCTGAAGAACCCGGAGCGTTCCGTGCTGCGCGACGGCAAGGGCGGGATCCTCGCGACCTTCACGGACGGCGCCCGCACCGCCACCCTGACCGGCCCCAGCCGCACCTTCACCGAGCCGGCCACCACCAAGACCCGGGTGGTCACCGAGAACTGGGTGCGGCTGATGCCGGAGACCTGGCGCAGCGGCGCCGAGAAGGAGCAGTGGTTCCAGGAGTGGTACAACAAGTACCGCGGCAGCGAGGAGGACGACCTCTTCGCGATGGCCTTCCAGTACGGCGACCAGGCCCCGGTCAAGAAGGACGCGGAGGGCGTCTCGTACGCCGGTGACGCGAGCTTCGGCCCGATCAACCCCAACGGCTCGGCCGGCAACGACCTCCGCCTGGAGGAGTCGGACTTCTACGACTACCTGGGGATCCCGTACACCTTCCGCAACGGGACCACGGCGAAGCCCGAAGCGATGCGCGCCCGCTCGATGGACTGCTCGGGTTTCATCCGGACCGTCTTCGGCTACCGGGCCCGCTACCCGCTGATGGCCTCGGACGCCGGCACCGGCGACGGCTTGCCGCGCACGGCCAACGGCATGGCGCGCTCGAAGGTCGGCGTGAGCGTCATCCCGCTCAAGGGGATCGGCGACGACGGCCGCCCCACGTCCATCGACGTCCTGCAGCCGGGCGACCTGCTGTTCTTCAAGCTGGACGGGCGCACCGGAGAGCGGCTGGACCACACGGGCATCTACCTCGGCACCGACACCGACGGACACCAGATCTTCATCTCCAGCCGCGAAGAGGCCGACGGCCCGACCATCGGCGACAAGGGCGGCACCTCCCGCCTGGACGGCAACGGCTACTACGCGGCGGCCCTGCGGAGCGCGAAGCGGCTGTGACCGTGCGGTTGTAGCTGGTGCAGTGCGGAAGGGGCCGGACTCTGACCGAGTCCGGCCCCTTCCGCATGCCCCGCCGGCTCCTCAGCTGCTCCGGGCCGCTCCTGGTCCCGGCGCCACCGGGCGGAGCACATCACGGGGCTCTGACGCGGGTGACGAAGGGCCAAGTGGCGGCCAACTCGGGGGTCAGTTCCGACCAAGTCCTCTGGCGGATGCTGGGGCTCCGAAGTGTCGTTATACAGACCGCCGTTGACCAGTGAACACCGGGAGCGACGCGGGTCTGGACGGAGGTCTCATGAGGCGGAATTCGATACACAAGCAGGGTCTCTATCTCGGGTCCGTCCCGGAACGGGCGGCGGGCGCTCACGGCTCGACGCCGCTGACCCTCGATCACGATCTCGACGTCCTGCCCGAGGCGGGCCGGCACCTGACGGTCGCCGAGCTCGCCGGGTACGTGGAGGACCTCGCGGGCCGGATCTCGGCCGCCGGGGTGAAGGCCGGTGACCACGTGGTGGTCCACAAGGCCGCCAACTTCGACGTCTGGCTGCTGGCCACCGCCGTGGCGCGTACGGGCGCGGTCCCGGTCATGCTGTCGCACACGCTGGACGGGCCGACGCTCGCCGCCCTCTTGGAGCGGCTCGACAAGCCGCACCTGCTCACGGACGGCCCCAAGCTGGAGGCGCTGGCCGGGCTGCCGCTCGCCGAGCTCACCCGGAGCGTGATCAGCGTGGGCGCGTCCGCCCCCGGAGCGGTCTCGCTCGCCGAGCTCGCCGGCTCTCCGGCGGTGCGGCCCGTGCTGCAGGGTCTGGACGAGCCGGCGATGATCACGCACACGTCCGGCACCACCGGGATACCCAAGCTGGTGGTGCACACCCCGCGGACGATGCGCGCCCGGTTGCGGCCGCAGCTGGTCCTGCTGGCGCTGATGCGGGGGCGCGAGAGGGTGGCGATCCACATCGCCTTCGGGCATTCGCGGATGTTCGCGGCGATGGCCCTGTGCCTCGCCAAGGGCATGCCGGTGCTGCTGGTCAACCGCGGCGCCCCCGAGGACGTCGCCGAGTTCTTCCTGAAGCACCGGCCCGGTCTGATCGAGGCGCTCCCCAACTCCTTCCTGGCGTGGGAGAGCCTGGCCGACGATCCCCGCAAGCCCTTCGCCTCGGTGAAGTACTTCAGCAGCACCTTCGACGCGATCCACCCGAGGACGGTCCGCCGGCTCCTCGGGGCCTCGGGGCGCCGGGCGCAGTTCTTCCAGATCTACGGGCAGAGCGAGGTCGGCCCCGCCGTCGGCCGGCCGTACTACCGCTGGTCCGCACACCGGATGGACGGGCGCTGCGTGGGCTACCCGCTGCCGGGCAGTGCGCGGGTGAGGCTGGTGAGCCAGAACGGCAAGCGGCCCTCCGCGCAGAACCCCGGTCTCATCGACGCCCGTTGGGACGGCATAGCCAAGACGTACCACGGTGAGCAGGAGCGCTACGACGCCAACGTGCACGACGGCTGGTGGCGCACCGGGGACGTCGGCTACCGCAGCAAGTTCGGCTGCCTGCACATGCTCGACCGGGAGATCGACATGATCCCCGGGGTGGGCAGCAGCCTGGAGATCGAGGACCTCGTGCTGGACCGGCTGGAGGAACTGGTCGAACTCGTCGTCGTACTGGGCCCGGACTCCCGGGGCGTTCCGATCGTCTGCACCCACGGTGACGTGCCGCTCGACCAGGACCGCTGGCGCACGGCCGTCGCCGCCTACCCGCAGCTGGCCGACCCGATCCAGATCCCGCTGGCCGAACTGCCCCGTACGGCCACGATGAAGACGCGCCGGGTGGAACTGTCCCGGCGACTGGAGGAGAAGCTCCTGAAGCAGGGCTGAGCAGGGCTGAGCAGGGCTGAGCAGGGCTGAGCAGGGCTGAGCAGGGCTGATCCGGGCTGAGCGGGCCTGAGCGGGACGGCGGCCCGGCCGCACCCCACGCTCCCGGCGGACGGGTTCTCGGACGAGGGCCCCCGGTCCGCCGGGAGTTCGGCGTGCCCCCGTACGGGGCGTCCGGCCCGCGGATCCCCGCCAAGTCGGCCGCAAGTCGCGGAACAGTGGACGGCAAGATCGGTGTCCGAGTCTTGCCCACATGAAGCGTCAAGATGATGACAGCCATGAGTGAGGCGACCGGGGGCACCGAAGAAAGCCCGGTGCAAGTTCTCTACGCGGCCATCGAGGAATCGGCCGGCCTGCTGGACGTGGAGTGCGCGCGGGACAAGGTCCTGCCCATCCTGGACATGTACGGCGACGCCCTCGCGCAGGCCGTCGTCGCGTTCCGGCTCGGGACGGGGCAGAAGCACGAGGGCGAGCTCGACTGCCGGTTCACGACCCCGCTGGACGTGGACCCGTACGCGCTCGCCGTGGAGCACGGCCTGACCCCGCGGACGGACCACCCCGTGGGCGCCCTGCTCTCGGACATCCGGGACAACTGTCCGGTGGAAAGCTACGGAATCGACTTCGGGGTCGTCCGCGGATTCAAGAAGATCTGGATCGTCTTTCCCCGGAACGACCTCCAGGCGATATCGAAGCTCGCCGGAATTCCGTCGATGCCGCCGAGCCTCGGAAAGAGCATCGAGTTCTTCGACCGGTACGGCATGGGTCAAACGGTCGGCCTCATCGGGATCGATTACCGGAGCAAGACCGTCAACGTGTACTTCGGCGAGCCGCCCACCGGCGGCTTCGCACCGGATGCCGTGCGGTCGATGCTCCGCGAGGTCGACCAGGCGGAGCCGAGCGAGCAGATGCTCGAGCTCGGCCGCCAGGCCTTCGGCATCTACGTGACCCTGAACTGGGATTCCCCGAAGGTCGAGCGGATCTGCTTCGCCGTGGCGACCGAGGATCCGACCTCGCTGTCCGTCCCGCTCGACCCGAAGGTCGAGGGGTTCGTGAAGCACGTGCTGGCGGCGGATCCCGCCACGAAGTTCGTGTACGCCGTCGCCTCCCAGCCCGACGGGGAGTACTACAAACTCCAGTCCTATTACCGGTGGCAGCCCGGAGTGCTCGACATCATGCAATTGGAAGACGGGGCGCTCGCAAGCCCGGTGTAACGACGTCCGGTCCCACCACCCTCCCTCATCTGCGCATTTGCTCATTTCGGGCTGTCATTTTCTGGAAGGACGAAGACGAACATGGGAACCATCGAAGTTCCGGTCCTGATCGTGGGCGGAGGCGGGACCGGTCTGTCGGCCTCCTCCTTCCTGTCCGACCACGGGGTCGGCCACGTGCTGGTGGAGCGCCGCGCGGACACCTCGCGGCTGCCGAAGGCGCACTACATCAACCAGCGCACGATGGAGGTCTTCCGCCAGCACGGTCTCGACGCGGAGGTGCTCGAACAGGGCGCGCCGCTGGAGAAGTTCGGCAAGGTCCGCTACCAGACCACGCTGACCGGCGCGGGTCCGCTGGACAAGCGGCTGATCCACGAGATGGACGGTTTCGGCGGCGGCGAGCTCAGCGAGACGTACGCGGCGGCCGGTCCCGCCCTGTCGGCGAAGCTGCCGCAGGTGCGGCTGGAGCCGATCCTGCGCGAGCACGCCGAGCGCCGCAATCCCGGACGCGTCCTGTTCGGCCACGAGCTGACCTCGATCTCCGAGGAGGGCGACCGCGTCACCGCCGAGGTCCGCGACGTCGAGACGGGCGAGACCACCACGATCGTGGCCCAGTACGCCATCGCGGCCGACGGCGGCCGTACGGTCGGCGCGGCCCTCGGCGTGAACATGCAGGGCCTGCCCTCGCTGTTCGACGCCACGACGGTCTACTTCTCCGCCGACCTGTCGGAGGTGTGGAACGAGGGCTCGCTCATCACCTGGTTCCTCAACCCCTACCGCCAGGACCTCTCCAGCGCCCTCATCGAGATGGGGCCGACCTGGGGGAAGAACTGCGAGGAGTGGGGTCTGCACCTCGCCCTCGTCGGCGTGGACCGCACCGACCCCGAGGCGGTGACCGCCCGGATCCGCGAGGTCCTCGGTCTGCCCGAGCTGGAAGTGACCCTGCACGACGTGACGAGCTGGACCGTGGAGGCGGTGCTCGCCGAGCACTACCGCTACGGACGGGTCTTCCTCGCCGGCGACGCCGCGCACCGCCAGCCGCCCGCCGTCGGGCTCGGCCTGAACACCGGCATCCAGGACGCGCACAACCTCGCCTGGAAGCTGGCGGCGGTCGTCTCCGGCAAGGCGCCCGACAGCCTGCTCGACACCTACGAGGCCGAGCGCAAGCCGGTCGGCCAGTTCAACCTGGGCTGGGCCATGTCCGCGGCCTCCCACCACCAGGTGGTCATCGACGGGGCCATCGGCCTCGGCCAGCACATTCCGGCGGAGCGCCGTACGCCGGTGTTCTTCGGCTACTTCGCCCCGACCCCGATCGGCGCCGCCCAGCGCCGGCGGGCCGCGGAGATCTTCGCGACCCACCGCGGCGAATGCCAGGCCCACGACGTGGAGATCGGCTTCGCCTACGAGGCGGGCGCCGTCGTCCCCGACGGCAGCCGGCCGCCGGTCCGCGCGGCCCTGGGCGACGTGTACGAGCCCACCACCCGCCCGGGACACCGGCTGCCCCACGCCTGGATCGAGCAGGACGGGCGCCGTCTGTCCACGCACGACCTGACCGGCGCCGCCACCGGCTTCGTCCTGATCACCGGCCCGGAGGGGACGGCGTGGTCCGAGGCGGCCGCGCGGGCGTCCGAGACGTTCTCGGTCCCGGTCACCGTGGCGGCCATCGGCGAAGGCGCGCAGTACGCCGACGTCGACGGTGCGTGGGAGGCCGTCCGGCAGACCGCGGCCGACGGCGCCGTGCTGGTCCGGCCCGACAACCACATCGCCTGGCGCAGCGCGGGCGGCGAGGAGGACCCGGCCGCGGCCCTGGCCGCCGCGCTCTCACAGGTCCTGGAGCAGAAGGCCCCGTAACGGGGACCCGCATCAGGGAGGGCGCGGTCAGCGCCCTCCCCGAGTGCCCCGGCACTCACCCATCCGGCACGCAAGATCTCCTGGTAGAAGAGGCAGCGCAGCACATGATCGATCGCAGAAAGTTCCTCGTCGGCGCCGGCGGAGCCGCCCTCGCCGTGACCGGCGCGTCCGCCGTCTTCCCCGCTTCCGCCTCCGCCTCCGTGAGCGCCCGGACCCGGTCCGGCATCCGGTGGGGCCGGCTGGACGAGCGCATCAGCGGACACCTGGTCCTGCCGTCCGACGCCGACTACCAGCGCGCGAAGCAGCTCTACCAGGTCCAGTTCGACGCCGCGAACCCCCGCGCGGTCGCCTACTGCAAGACCCCCTCCGACGTGGCGAAGTGTCTGACCTTCGCGCAGAACCACGGCGTCGAGGTCGCGGCGCGCAGCGGTGGCCACAGCGCCGCCGGCTACTCCACGACCCAGGGCCTCGTCATCGACGTGTCCGGGCTCAACGAGGTCACCCTCGGCGCCGGCAACGGCACGGCGCGGATCGGCACCGGCGCGCAGCTGGTCGACATCGCGAACACCCTCGCGCCGGCCGGGCTGGGCATATCCGGCGGCTACTGCCCGACCGTCGCGGCGGGCGGGTTCTTCCAGGGCGGCGGCATGGGCCTGTTCACCCGGTCCATCGGCATGGCCTCGGACAAGGTGACCTCGGCGAAGGTGGTCCTCGCCGACGGCCGCATCGTGACCGCCTCGGCGGAGCAGCACCGGGACCTCTTCTGGGCCCTGCGCGGCGGCGGTGGCGGCAACTTCGGCATCGTGACCTCCTACGACGTCACCCCCTCGCCCCTGACCAACGTGGCGGCCATCAATATCGTCTGGCCCTACGCCCAGGCGCTGGAGATGCTCGACGGCTGGGCGAAGTGGCTGGTCGACGCGCCGCACTCGATCGGCAGCGGCATGAACGTCACGCTGACGGACGCGGCCCCCGGGACCGTCCCGACCGCGTCGATCTTCCTCGGTTCCGTGGACACCGGCCCCGCCTTCGACGCGGAGATCGCCCGTCTCCTCTCGATCGTCGGCGTGCCCCCGGTGTACCAGCAGAAGTTCACCGCCCCGTACAAGAACGTGATGATGCAGCTCTACCGCTGCGCCGAGCTCACCGTGGACGAATGCCACCGCGACGACACCAGCCCCGGCGGCAAGGTCCCGCGCGCCGCGTTCGGTGCCTGGCGCAGCCGTCTGTTCAAGCAGACGATGCCGCGCGAGGGCTGGGCGAAGGCCCTGGAGGTCTTCGAGAGCGACCGGATGCCCGGCCAGATGCGCCAGCTGCAGATCTCCGCCCTGGGCGGAGAGGCCAACAAGGTGGCGCGCACCGCCACCGCGTACGTCCACCGCGACTCCCTCTTCTCGGTCAGCTTCCTGACCGCGAACGCCTTCGCGCCGGTCGCCGACGAGGCCAAGGCCTCGGCGAACCGGTGGGTCGACGCGGGCTTCGCCGCCATCGACCCCTACTCGAACGGCGAGACGTACCAGAACTTCATCGACGCGCGGCTGCCCGACTGGGAGCGCTCGTACTACGCCGAGAACTACCAGCGGCTGCGCACGGTCAAGGCCAAGTACGACCCGTACAAGTTCTTCCAGTTCGCGCAGAGCGTCCGCTGATCCGCTGATCCGCTGATCCGCTGATCCGCTGATCAGGGGCCCGGCCGGCCGTGTCCTGGGGCGCACGGCCGGCCGGGCCGCCCGGTGGCGCGCCCCGGCATCCGGTGCCGATCCGAACCCGATCCCGCTCCCCAGCCGTTCAGATAGGAGCCTTCCGTGTACATAGCGGATCTGGAGTACGCGGCCCCGATGCCGTGGCCCGCCGAAGTCGACCCCGATCACGTGCGTGAGGCCACGGACCGGCTGATCGCCCACGTCGCCGGCCGGGTCGACGCCGACGGCGCGCTGCGCGAGGAGTGCCAGAGCCGGGTGCTGGAATCGGCGCTCGCCCTGTCGCTGATGACGCGCACCGGCGTCGGCACCGCCGCCGACCCGTCGCCGGCCCGGGACCGGCTGCTCGACTTCCTGCGGGCGCACCAGGACACCCCGGACAAGCTCGAACGCGTCCTCGCGACGCTCGCCGTCGCGCGGGCCACCGGCCGGACGTCCGCCGGTGACACCGAGCTCGTGGCCAAGCTGACGGAGGGCGTGCTCGGCGACGCCCCGGGCTTCATCTCCGCCCGCCGCCGCATGATGGTGTGCGCGGTGCTGTCGGTGCTCGGCTGCCCGCTGCCGCCCGAGGTCCTGGCCGCGGTCGCCGACGAGGTCCCCTCCGACCCCCTGCACTCCTGGGCCGCCGTCCAGCAGGCCTCCGTGACCCTGATCCTGGCCGCCGCCGCGGGGGTGGACAACAAGGTCACCGCCGCCGCCCTGGAGACCCTGGCCGCCACGCACCCCGCGACGACGGTGTGGGAGGGCTACGCCCTGATGCACCTGCTGGTGCTGCACGGGCTCGCCGGTTTCCCCGGGAACGAGGAGACCGTGCGCGCCGGCCTGGAGACGCTGCTGCGTCACCAACGCGCCGACGGCGGCTTCCCGTTCGTCCTGGAGATGCACAACTGGTGCACCTCGACCGCCGGTACGGCCCTCGTCGCGGCGGGCGCCCCCACCGAGCTGCTGCGCCGGATGGCGGGGATGCTCGTCGACCACCAGGGCGGCGCCCCCACCCGCTCGCTCTCCCGCGGCGCGACGCTGACCGACGGCTGGTCGATGTCGGAGATCGTGGCGCAGAACGACGTGGACGACACCTCGTGCGCCCTGGAGTTCCTCCAGGCCATCGACCCGATCGCCTACGGGGACTCCGTACGGCGCGGGGTGGCGGGGCTGCTGGCGGTCCAGGGCGCCGACGGCGGGTTCCCCACGTACGTCGCGGGGGCCTCCTCCGAACCGTGCATGACGGCCGCGGCCATCTGCGGGCTCGCTCCGCACCCCGACACGCTGGCCGCCCGGCAGCGCGCCCTGACCTTCCTCACCGAAAGCCAGCTGGAGGACGGCGGTTTCGAGCCGGGCTGGAGCCGCAGCCGACTGCACACGATCTTCCGTGCGCGCCTGGCCGCCTGCACCGCGGGACCGCAGGACCACCACGTGGCCCGCATGGCCGAGCGGATCGAGCGCACGGTGCTGGAGACGCAGAACGAGGACGGCGGCTGGGGCATGCAGCCGGGTGACCCGAGCGACGACATCAGTACGGCCTACGGGTTGATCACGCTGTGCTACGGGACCGATCACCGGCCCATCGGGCGCGCGCTGTCCTGGCTGCTCGCGCACCAGAACGCGGACGGCGGCTACAGCGGCCCGCCCGACATGGTCGGCCCGCGCCCGTTCCCGTACAGCTTTCCCATTCTGACCGACGCTCCCGTGCTCCTCGCTTTCGGGCACGTCCGCTCCCGCATCTGGGACATGGCGTCCGTGCTCCAGGGAGCGAACTGAGGTCCGGATCCACAACCGTTCGCGCGGCGTTTGAGGAATCGCCCACTCAACGTCACCACGGCCGATGAAACACCTGAGGGAGGAGGGGGTCTTGGACCTCCTCCTCCCTTCGTGCGGGGTCAACGTGCCCTAGCCTCTTGACTGTTAACGACTCAGGAGCACCACCGCGATGCTGTTTGCCCTTCGACTTACCCTTCGACGGAAGACCGAGGAATTGACATGATGCGCAAGATAGCGGCCCTGCCCAGTGGAAGGCTGGGAAAATGGGTCGTCATCGCACTCTGGGCGGCCCTGCTCGTTCCGGCCCTGATGCTGGCCGGAAAGCTCGGAGACGTCGAAGAGAACGACAATTCGGCCTGGCTGCCCGGCAACGCGGAGTCGACCGCCGTCGTGGAGCGGGCCGAGAAGTTCATGTCCGCCGACACCCTGCCCGCGGTCGTGATCTACGACCGGTCCGCGGGCGTCACCGATGCCGACCTCGCCAAGGCCCAGGCCGACGTCGAGGCGTTCAAGGGCATCGAGAACATCGTCGGGCCGGCCCAGGGGCCGATCAAGTCCGCGGACGGCAAGGCCATCCAGACGGTGGTCCAGGTCAAGAAGGACAAGACGGGCTGGGAGGGCATCGGCACGGTCGTCGACGCGATGACCGAGGTCGGCAAGAAGAACGCCGACGGTCTCGGCTTCCACGTCGCCGGCCCGAGCGGTTACGCGGCCGACTCGATCAAGGCGTTCAGCGGGGGCGGGGCCCTGACCACGATCACCGCGCTCGTGGTGGTCGCGATCCTGCTGCTGACCTACCGAAGCCCACTGCTGCCGCTGCTGCCGTTGCTGACCGTGGGCGTCGCCCTGGTCACCTCGGAGGCGGTGATCTACGTACTGGCCAAGAACGCCGGCCTGGTCGTCAACAAGCAGACCAGCTTCATCCTGACCGTCCTGGTGTTCGGCGCCGCCACGGACTACGCGCTCTTGCTCATCTCCCGTTACCGGGAAGAGCTGTTGCGGCACGAGGACCGGCACGACGCGATGGCCGAGGCCCTCTACCGCTCCAGCCCCGCGATCATCGCCAGCGCCGCGACCGTCGCGGTCAGCCTGATGCTGCTGATGCTGGCCACCCTGAACTCCACCCAGGGCCTCGGCCCGGCCTGCGCGGTCGGCGTCCTCGTCGGCCTGCTCGCCATGATCACCCTGATGCCGGCCCTGCTCGTGGCCTGCGGCCGCTGGATCTTCTGGCCGGTGAAGCCCACGTACGGAGCGCCCGTCACCGCCGAGGGCGGCATCTGGGCCCGGGTCGGCACCGCCGTCTCCGGCCGGCCGCGGCTCGTGTGGATCGGCACCGCGCTGGCGCTCGCCGTCATGGCGCTGGGCGTGCTCGGCCTCAAGGCCGACGGGCTCGCCAACAAGGACCAGTTCACCAACACCCCGCAGATGGCCGTCGGCGAGCAGATCCAGTCGGAGCACTTCCCGGCCGGGTCCGGCGACCCCATCTTCGTCGTCAGCAAGGCCGACTCGGCGGTGGAGGTGCGCAGCGCGCTGCTCACCGTCCCCGGCATCGTGAGCGTCACGCCCCCGACGTCCAAGGACGGCGAGGCCGTCATGCTCGGGGAGCTCAAGGACGACCCGAGCAGCACGACCGCGATGGACACCGTCAAGAAGGCCAGGGACGCGGTCCACGCGGTCGCGGGCGCCGACGCCCAGGTCGGCGGCAGCTCGGCGGTCATGCTCGACACGCAGACGGCCGCGGCCCGCGACTCCAAGGTGATCATCCCGATCGTGCTGGTCGTGGTGCTGCTGATCCTCATGCTGCTGCTGCGCTCGGTCGTCGCGCCGATCCTGCTCATGGCCACGGTGGTGCTGTCCTTCGGCGCGGCCATCGGCGTCAGCAGCCTGGTGTTCAACCACGTCTTCGGCTTCGCCGGCGCGGAAGCCTCCTTCCCGCTGCTGACCTTCGTCTTCCTGGTCGCGCTCGGCATCGACTACAACATCTTCCTGGTCACCCGCGTGCGTGAGGTGTCGGCGGAGCACGGCACCCGGCGCGGCGCGCTGCTGGGCCTGTCCACCACCGGCGGTGTGATCACCTCGGCGGGTCTGGTGCTGGCCGGCACCTTCGCGGCGATGGCCTCGCTGCCGCTGGTGTTCGCCGCCGAGCTGGGCTTCGCGGTGGCCTTCGGCGTCCTGCTGGACACCATGATCGTCCGCTCGGTGCTGGTCACGGCGCTGACCCTGGACGTGGGCCGCTGGATGTGGTGGCCCAGCAAGCTCTTCCTGCGCGAGGACGAGCCCGAGCCCCGGGTGGAGACCCCCGACCTGGAGCCCGCACTCGGCGGCAAGTGACGACACCCCGCACACACGAAGGGCCTCCCGGCAGCCGCCGGGAGGCCCTTCGTGGTGGTGGGACGACGGCTCAGCGGTCCCGGTAGGCCACTTGCTCGGCCATCTTCACCAGGCGCTTGTGCCAGTCGTCCGCCAGCGGCGCGTCGTCGAGCGCCGCGCAGGCCGCCGCGACGAGCTGGTCGATCTGCTCCTCGACCTCCCGGCGGACGCCGGAGGCGAGCAGCGCGTCGCGGAGCTCGACCGGGTCCCAGCCACCGCTCCTGCCGTCCTCGACGAGCCGTGCCACCCGCTCGTCCTTGGTGGCCGCCAGGGCCAGCAGCAGGGTCATCTTGTGCTCCACGAGGTCCAGCCCGGCGGGCTTCCCGGTGGCCGCCCCGTCGCCGAAGGCGTCGAGCAGGTCGTCGCGGAGCTGGAACGCCTCGCCCGCCGCGACCCCGTACTTCTCGAACGGAGCCAGGAGTTCGGGCCGTCCGGCGATGGCCGCGCCCAGCGCGAGGGGCCGGTGGATGGTGTAGTTGCCGGACTTGCAGACGGCGACCCAGCGGGACAGCGCCGGGTCGGCCGTCAGCTCGGCGGCCAGGGCGATGTCCAGCTGCTGACCGATGATCACCTCGGTGACCAGGTCGTTCCAGATCCGCAGGGCCGGGCCGGTCAGCCCGCTGGCGAGCCGGTTGGCGTAGCTGAGCGCCAGGTCGCCGGCGAGGATGCCGATGCCCTCCCCGAACCGGCGGTGCTCGCCGGCCCAGCCGCGCTCCGCGTGGAGGGCGGCGTGCTTGGCGTGCACGGTGGGAGTCCCGCGCCGGGTATCGGAGTTGTCCATGATGTCGTCGTGGATGAGGGCGAACACGTGCAGGAGTTCCAGCGCGGCGGCGGCCGCGACGACGGTCTCCCGCGCCTCCTCGTCCGCCGGGCCGCCGGCCGCCAGGTAGCCGCTCACGCAGAAGGCCGGGCGCAGGCGCTTCCCGCCCGCCCTGACGATGTCCGCGATCGCCTCGACCGGCACCGCGACACGGGCGTCGACGGCCCCCCAGCGCTCGGCCTCGGTCTTCAGGAGGTCGTCGATCACCACGCCGACCCGGGCCAGGAGCTTGTCGCGGGCGTCACGGTCCACGCCGGCGCTTCCTGTGGGGGCCTGCGGCGCGGGCCGGTCCGGTTCCGCGGAAAGTTTGAACAAGACGTTCTCCTTGGCAGTCACTTCGTCGGGCAGCAGCCGTCACGGATCCGGCCACCGGGAACGCGTGAATTCAGGCCGCAGGATTTCGGGCTTTCCGAGCTGCGACGGTCATCTTCGGTCAAATGGCTTGCCGGGGACTGAGGGGCGGATTGGTATTGGCTTGGGGCAAGCCGATACCAATCCGGAAAACAGTCGCGGCCAAGTCGCGCGCGGACCATCGGCTGTGCGCGCCCTGCAGGCCTCCCGACTGGAGCGCGTCCCCTTCGACTTGGGGAATTCTAGGCGCACGGAAAGGGCTCCTTGACGGATCCGTCCCGGCTCGGTGATCCTCTTCGTGCAAGCCATCAATCAAATGAGGGGGCGGCCCAAAAGCCGCCGGATTCCGTCCGTCCGGCGTGGGAATCGGCCGTCTCGGGGGACGGGGGCGAACCTCTGCCTCTCCAGTCAACCGGCTTGAAACGGGCGGGCCCAGGCGCACCTCGCCGGGCCGTTGCCGCAGGTCGTCGGGCCGCTCGCTCCCGAGCGGGAATTCGCACAGACTACGAGGAAATCAATCACATGAGCGGGCTTATCCTTCCCCCAGGCCAGGGGCGAAAACTGGTCACGAAGGCACAGGACGTGACCTTCAAGGTCACCGCGGCGGACGGCTCCTCCATATCGGTCTTCGAAGTGATCGTGCCGCCGGGATTCGACGTCGGCGCCCACGTGCACACCAAGTCTCAGGAGTTCTTCTACGTCCTGGAAGGGGAGTTGGAACTCCTGGCGTTCGAGCCCGCCGAACGCACGAAGGAAACCTGGCGCACCTGGGAATCCGCCGAGGGGGACAAGGCCGTCACCGCGACCGCCGGCAGTTGCATGTTCGTCCCCCCGGGCACCCCGCACGCATTTCGCAACGCGTCGGACACCCCGGCCCGGATGCTCTTCCAGAGCTATCCCTCGCCCGATCACGAGCACTATTTCGAAGAGATCGTCGAGATCTTCGCGGCCGGCCCCTCGGTGGACGCCGAGGCCGTCCGCCTGATGCGCGAGCGCTATGACGTCGACCAGATCACGCCCCTGCGCTTCGAACCCCCAGTCCTTCCGAATCTTCGGTCCGCGACCGACCGTACGGCGTAACGAGAGGTGACCATCATGGACAGGATTCCCCTCGTTCACGCGAGTCTGGGAGAAAAGGAACTGGCCGCCGTGGCCGAGGTGTTCTCCTCGGGCTGGCCGGCCGGCCAGGGCCCCCAGGGCAAGGCGCTGGAGGCCCAGCTCGTCGAGCGCTACGGCGTCGGTGACGCCGTCTCGCTCAGCAACTGCGGCGCCGCGCTCCACCTGGCGATGCTCGCCCTCGGCGTCGAGCCGGGCGACGAGGTGATCGTCGCCGACTACACCTTCCCGGCCCCCGCCCACGCGGTGCGCTACGTCGACGCCGTCCCCGTCTTCGCCGACGTGCGCGCCGACACCGGCACCGTTGACCCGCGGGCGGTGGAGAGCCTGATCGGGCCGCGGACCGTCGGCATCATCGCGGTGGACACGGTCGGCCTCCCCGCCGATTACACCGAGCTGAACGCGATCGCGGACCGCCACGGACTCTTCGTGGTCGAGGACGCCGCCTGCTCGGTCGGCGCCACCTACCAGGGACGCGAGGCCGGCACGCTGGCACCGGTGGCCTGCCTGTCCTTCCACGGACGCAAGGGCGCCAGCAGCGGCGAGGGCGGCGCGCTGCTCTCCGCCGATCCCGTGATCGGACAGGACGCGCGGCTGCGCTCCTCCTTCGGCATCGGCAGCATCTTCGACCAGTCGCAGATCGTCGGGCTGCCGATCCCCGAGTTCACCGACATCGGCTACAACTACAAGATGTCGGACATCGCCGCCGCGATCCTGCGCGTGCAGATGGGCCGCATCGACGAACTGCTGGTCCGCCGCAGCGAGATCGCCGCCCTGTACGGCGAACTCCTGGCGGAGGAAGAGCTCCTGAGGCTCCCGCACGTGCCGGAGGACCGTACCCACGCCTGGCAGTCCTACATGGTGACCCTGGACCCGCGGGTGGACCGCGCCGGCCTCGCCGCCGCGCTGCGCGCCCAGGACATCGGCTGCGGACACGGCACCTGGGCGACCCACGTGCAGCCGGTGTACCAGTCCAAGCGCAAGTGCCCGGTCTCGGCCGACCTCTTCGCGCGCAACCTGGCCATCCCGATGCACGCCGAACTGACCGAGGCGCAGGTCGAGCGGGTCGTCAGCGTCCTGCGGACCGAACTGCGCACCCACGCGCGCGGCCGCTGAACCCCCGGCGCGGCCGCTGAACCCCCGGCCCGGTCGCCGAACCCCCGGCGCGGTCGCCGAACCCCCGGTGCGGCAGCAGGACTCGGCTGCTGCCGCGCCGTCCCCCGAGCCGGAACCTGTGTGTGAGGAGTGTTGGTGCTTACCGTCTCCCTTGTCGGCGCGGGGCCCCGCGGTTTCGCGGTCCTGGAGCGGCTCTGTGCCAACGAGCGCAAATCCCCGTCCCACCGCGCGGTGACCGTGCACGTCGTGGAGCCGCACGCACCGGGCCCCGGACGGGTGTGGCGCACCGGGCAGCCGCGCCAGCTGCTGATGAACACCGTGGCCTCGCAGGTCACCGTCTACACCGACCACAGCGTGCTGATGGACGGCCCCGTCGAGGAGGGCCCCAGCCTGTACGAATGGGCGGCCGGGCTGGCCCGCACCGCCGAGGAGCCCGGGGTACGGGACCGGTTCCCCGCAGAGGCGCTGGCCGAGGCGCGCCGGCTGGGCCCGGACGACTACCCCACCCGCGCGTTCTACGGGGCCTACCTGGAGGACGCCTTCCGCGCGGTGACCGCCGCCGCGCCCGCGCACGTCACCGTCGTCGAGCACCGCACCCGGGCCGTGACCCTGACGGACGCGGCCGCGTACGGCGGTCCGCAGACCCTGGAACTGGCCGACGGCACGCGCCTCACCGGCCTCGACGCCGTGGTCCTGTCCCTGGGCCACGTACCGGCCCGGCCCACCCGGGGCGAGAGCCAGCTCGCGGAGGCCGCCGCCGCGCACGGGCTGACGTACATCGCCCCCTCGAACCCCGCGGACGTGGACTTCTCCGCGGTGGCGCCGGGGGAGACGGTCTTCGTCCGCGGCCTCGGGCTGAACTGCTTCGACGTGCTCGCCCTGCTCACCGAGGGCCGCGGCGGCACCTTCGCCCGCGAGGGGGACGCGCTGCGCTACCTGCCCTCGGGCCGGGAGCCGAAGATCGTCGCCGGCTCGCGGCGCGGGGTGCCGTACCACGCGCGCGGCGAGAACCAGAAGGGCCCGTACGAACGCCACGAGCCGCGGCTGCTCACCCCCCGGGCCATCGACCGGATGCACCGGCGGGCGGCGGACGGCGAGCGGCTGCACTTCCTCACCGACCTGTGGCCGCTGATCGCCAAGGAAGTGGAGGGCGTCTATTACGGGGCCCTGCTGACCGCCCGGGGCCAGGAGCGCCAGCGCGAGTCCTTCGTCGAGCACTACCTCGCCGCACCGGACCCCGAGTCGCAGGACCTGCTGCTGGACTCCGCCGGCATCGCCCCCGGGGACCGCTGGGACTGGGAGACGCTGGCCCGGCCCTACCGGGGCCGCTTCCTCGGCGACCGCGCCGAGCACCGGGCCTGGCTCCTCGGCCACCTGGCCGAGGACGTCCGCCAGGCCAGGGCCGGCAATGTCCGCGGCCCGCTGAAGGCGGCCCTGGACGTCCTGCGCGATCTGCGCAACGAGATACGCCTGGCGGTCGACCACGGAAAACTCGAGGGCGCCTCCTACCGGGACGACCTCCAGAGCTGGTACACCCCGCTCAACGCGTTCCTGTCCATCGGGCCGCCCGCCTCGCGCATCGAGGAACTGATCGCGCTGATCGAGGCCGGAGTCGTGGAGGTGATGGGCCCCGGCGTGCGGGTGCGCGCCCCCTCCGCGGACGGCCGCGAGGCCGGTCCCGCGGTGTTCACGGTCACCTCCGACGTGGTTCCGGGCCCGCCGGTCGCCGCCACCGCCCTCGTCGAGGCCCGGCTGCCGGAGCCGGACCTGCCGCGCACGGCGGAGCCGCTGCTGCGGGACCTGCTGGAGAGCGGCCAGGCCGCCCGACACCGCATCGAGGGCGCCTGCGGCATCGCGTACGAGACGAAGGGGCTGGCCGTGACCGAGCGGCCCTACCGGCTTCTCGACGCCGCGGGCCGGGCCCACCCGCGCCGGTTCGCCTACGGCGTGCCCACGGAGGCGGTGCACTGGGTGACCGCCGCCGGAAGCCGCCCGGGCGTCAACTCCATGACCCTCGGCGACGCGGACGCCATCGCCTGCGCCGTCCTCGCGCTGCCCTCCGCCCCCGGGACGGAGCGTCCGCCCGGAAGGCACCGGCGCTCGCCCGCCGATCCCCTCGAGGTGACCGCATGAGCGCAGAGAACCGGGCGAGCGCGCCGGACGCGGAACCGGCCGGATGCGGCCCCGACTCCGGGCTGCTGTCCCCGGTCCGGGCCGGCACGCCCGCCGAGGCCGTCACCTCCGACCTGGCCTGGCTGCAGGCCATGCTCGACGCGGAGGCGGCCCTCGCCCGCGCCCAGGCCAAGGTCGGCAGCGTGCCCGCCGCGGCGGCCGCCGCCATCAGCCGCGCGGCGCGCGCCGAACGCCTCGACGTGCGCGCACTCGCGCTGGTCGCGCGGGAGACCGCGAACCCCGTGGTCGGACTGGTCCGGGAACTCACCCGGCTGGTCGCCGCGGAGTCCCCGGAAGCCGCCGAGTTCGTCCACCACGGCTCCACCAGCCAGGACGTCTTCGATACCGGCGCCATGCTCGTCGCCGACCGCACGCTGCGGCTGATCCGCGCGGACCTGGAGCGGGCCGCCGAAGCCCTGGCGGTCCTCGCCGCCCGGCACCGGGACACCGCCATGGCGGGCCGCACGCTGGGCCTGCACGCGGTGCCCACCACCTTCGGACTGAAGGCGGCCGGCTGGCGCAGGCTCCTGCTGGACGCCCGCGACCGGGTGGCCGCCGTCCTCGAGGGAGGTCTGCCCGTATCGCTCGGCGGAGCAGCCGGGACCCTCGCCGGATACCTGGAGTTCGCCCCGCCCGGAGAAGGCGGCAGCTACGGCGACCACGGCGACCGCGGCGACCGCGGCGACCACGGCGACCGCGGCGACCACGGCGACTACGCGGACCGGCTGCTGGACGCCTACGCCGCCGAGACCGGGCTGGCCCGCCCGCCGCTGCCGTGGCACGCGCTGCGCACCCCGATGGCCGATCTCGCGGCGGCCCTGGCGTTCGTCACGGGCGCCCTGGGCAAGATCGCCGTGGACGTGCAGTCGCTGACCCGGACCGAGGTGGGAGAGGTCTCCGAGCCGGCGGTGGAGGGGCGAGGCGCGTCCTCGGCGATGCCGCACAAGCGCAACCCCGTCCTGGCCACCCTGATCCGCAGTGCCGCGCTCCAAGTGCCCCTGCTGGCGGCCGGGGTGACGCAGTGCCTGGTGTGCGAGGACGAGCGCTCGGCCGGGGTGTGGCACGCCGAGTGGCAGCTGCTGCGCGAATGCCTGCGGCTGGCCGGCGGAGCCGCGCACACCGCCGTCGAACTGGCCGAGGGGCTGGTCGTACGGCCCGAACGGATGCGGGAGAACCTGAAGTTGACGGGAAGTCAAGTGGTGTCGGAGAGGATGTCCGCCGTCCTGGCGCCGCGCCTGGGCAAGGCCGAGGCGAAGGAGCTGCTGACCCGGGCCTCCGCCGAGGCGGACCGCACCGGCGGCTCGCTGGCCGAGGTCTTGGGCGCGATGCCCAAGGTGAAGCGGCACCTCACGGACGCCCAGATCGTCCGGCTGCTGGATCCGGAGGGCTACACCGGCGCCGCACCGTCCCTGGTGGATCAGGAGTTGGCCGGCGCGGGCGGAGCCCCGCAGGCGCAGGCGCAGGGGCACGCGCACGCGCAGGCGCGTTAGGGCGGCGGCAGGCAGGCAGGGCGGCGACCGGTTCCACCGGCGCGGCGGGGAAGCCCCGGCCGGGGCGGACGACCTTCGGGGTCGCCGCCCCCGGCCGGGGCTTCCCCGCGTCCGGGGTCCCGGCGCAGACGAGTTTCGGCCAGTGTGCCCGCGGGCCGCCCCGCCCCAATCCGCCGGGCCCCGGTGAAAGGCCCGGCGAAAGTCCTCGGTGAAAGGTGCGGGCGAATGGATGCGGGGAAGGCAAGTCGCCGCCAAGCCAGCAGCAAGCGCCATACGCGATGTTGGGGAACGTACACGCTGTGAGGGCAGCAGAACATTCTCTACATCAGAGAGATAGATGCCAGGTATGCCAATTCTATGTAAGCCTTCGGTGAGCGTGCCGGAACACATCATCACGATGGAAGACACTCTGGCATTCGCCAGGGAAGCGCACGCGGGCAAGCCGCAGCTTCCGCTGGCCCTTCGACTGATAGAGAACACGGGGGTGCGGAAGCGGCACCTGGTCCAGCCGATCGAAAAGACGCTGAGCCACCCCGGTTTCCAGGAACGCAATCGCATCTACGAGCTGGAATCGAAGAAGCGGTGCCCGGAAGTCATAGAAAAGGCCCTGGAGAACGCGGGCCTGGTGGCGACGGACATCGACGCGATCATCTACGTGTCGTGCACCGGGTTCATGATGCCCTCGCTCACCGCGTGGCTGATCAACGAGATGGGGTTCCGCTACGACACCCGTCAGCTCCCCATCGCGCAGCTCGGATGCGCCGCGGGTGGTGCGGCGATCAACCGCGCCCACGACTTCTGCGTGGCTCACCCCGAGAGCAACGTCCTGATCGTCTCCTGTGAGCTGTGCTCGCTGTGCTACCAGCCCACCGCCGACGACGTCGGCTCGCTGCTGTCCGACGGGCTGTTCGGTGACGCGGTCGCGGCCGCGGTGGTGCGGGGCAGCGGCGGCTCCGGGGTCCTGCTGGAGCGCAACGCCTCCTACCTCATTCCGAACACCGAGGACTGGATCTCGTACTCCGTCCGCGACACCGGATTCCACTTCCAGCTCGACCGCCGAGTTCCCGGAACGATGGAACCGATCGCTCCGGTGCTGAGCGACCTGGCCGCGCTCCACGGCTGGGACATCGGCGATCTGGATTTCTACATCATCCACGCCGGGGGCCCCCGCATTCTGGACGACCTCGCCAAGTTCCTGAACGTCGACCGGACGGTCTTCCGGCACAGCTGGTCCACGCTGACCGAATACGGGAACATCGCCAGCGCGGTCGTGTTCGACGCCCTTCGCCGGCAGTTCGAAGAAGCCGAGCGCCTGTCGGCCGGGTCCACCGGTGTGATCGCCGGATTCGGTCCGGGAATCACCGCGGAAATGGTCCTGGGGAGCTGGGTTCCGGCCGCCCCGCAGCACGTCGAAGCGAACCCGGCCGCCCGGTCGGTACCGCGTCAGCTTTCGGGAAGCATGGTGGGAACGGCATGAGCAACGGCCAGCCGACGTCGGATCGGATCATGCGGCTCATCACCGGGTACTGGGCGACCGGCATCCTGGGCACGGCGGCGAGCTGCTCCCTCTTCACGCACCTGGAGGAGGGCGCCACCTCCGCCGCCCACCTGGCCGACCGCGCCGGGATATCCGAGCGGGGCGCGCAGGCCCTCCTCGACGGCCTGGTCAGCATGGGCCTGGTGGAGACGGCGGAGGGCGGCTACCGCAACACCGCCGAGGCCTCCGCCTTCCTGGTGGAGGGCCGCGCCGAATCGCTCAGCGGGTTCGCCAAGCTCAAGATGGGCCACATGGGCAGCCTCTCGGTGCTGCCCGAGGTCGTCCGCGCGGGCGGCCCGCTCTCCGACGCCGTGGTGGAGGTGGCCGACAACCCGCACTGGGAGCAGTTGGTGCAGGCCATCGCCGCGCAGTCGGTTCCGGTCGCGAAGATCGCCGCCGAGGCGCTGCGCCTGTCGGAGGCCGGGGAGATCTCGATCCTCGACATCGGCGGCGGCTCGGGCGTCTGTTCGGGCATCTGGCTGGAACTGAACCCCGACGCGCGCTCCACCCAGCTCGACTGGGAGCCGATCAACTCGATCGCCCGCCGGCTGCTCACCGAGCGGGGCGTGGGCGACCGCGTCAGCTACATCGACGGGGACTTCCACACGACCGGTTTCGGAGACTCCGCGCACGACGTCGTGATGTACTCCAACATCGCCCACCAGGAGGGTCCGGAGGAGAACATCGCGATCTTCGCCAGGGCCCGGGGCGCCCTGAAGCCCGGCGGTACGCTCGTCGTCTCCGACTACATCGTCGAGGACGACCGCAGCGGCCCCGCCTTCGCGCTGACCTTCGCCTCGGAAATGCTGCTCAAGAGCAGGCACGGGGGTACCTGGAGCAGGGCCGATTACCACGCCTGGCTCACCAAGGCGGGCTTCGCTGAAATCACCTTCCAGAGCACGCCTTCGCCGACCACGTTGATCTTCGCGCGGTAGTCGAAGGCCCAAATGCGGAGCGCCGGTCGGAGGGGAAGCGGAATGATCCCCACCCCGGCGCTCCGAGCATGATCAGTGACGAGCAGAACGTCACCGCACGGAGGAGCGGGGGATTCCGAACGTTGCCCGGATCTACCTCCTCGGGCATATGCCTTCCGGCTGGCCAAAGTTCAACTCACCAGATTTTAAACGGGGGTTGTAATTCTTGATCGGCATGCTGGATCCTTCCTGGTGCAGAGGTGACGACACTCGTCATCCGGCCGAGGCCGGGACGTACGCATCTTTCGGGGGAGCTTGATGAGTACAGAGGCAGTGAACGAACAAATTGATTTTGGCGAGTTGACCGCGGACCTCAGGGGAGGCGGTAGGCGAAGTACGGACATTGTCGTCGGACAGCGTTTGGGAGGCAGCACCAGGGGAACACGGAGCGTCGCCGAGCTGGAACGGGAAGTGAGGGAACTCCGGCACGCGAACGAGACGCTGAAGATGTACTTCACGATGGCGCTGGAGCTCGATCTCCAGTCCCCGCCTCCCGCCGCCGTCTTCGACATGGCCCGCGAACGGGCTGGTGCGCACGCCGTCGCGCCCCAGCCCCCCGCCCCGCGGCCGCACGGCGGGGTCCGGTGGGCACAGGAGGACCCGGAGGAGGCCCGGGACGCCGCGCCGGCCAAGGTCGAGTTCCGGGTACTGGGTCCGATCGAGGCGACCATCGGCGGACGCTACGTGGATCTCGGGGCCACCAAGCAGCGGGCCGCGCTCACCCTGCTGGTCAGCCAGGTGGGCCAGCCCGTATCGGTCGACGTGCTCGTCGAAGCGCTGTGGGACGGCCAGCCGCCCCAGTCGGCGATCTCCTCGCTGCACGCCTACATCGCCAACCTGAGGCGCGTGCTGGAGCCGGACCGGGCGCCGCGCAAGCCCGCGAAGGTCCTGCGCACCCGGGGCCGCGGCTACTTACTCGACAGCGGTGCCGTCGACGTCGACGCCCACCGGTTCGGCACCTGCGCGACCGCCGGCTGGCAGGCCCTTGACCGGTGTGACCCGCAGCGGGCCCTCGACGAGTTCGAGGCCGGGCTCGCCCTGTGGCGCGGGGAGGCGTACGCGGAAGTCTCCGATGCCACGCACGTCTCGCCCGAGGTGGTGCGCCTCGAAGAACTGCGCCTCTCGGTGGTCGAAGGCCGCTGCGCGGCACTGATCGCGGTCGGCGCCCACGAAGTGGCCGTCTCGGAACTTGCGGGCTTCACCCAGGCCCACCCGCTCCGCGAATACGGCTGCGAACTCTTCAGCCTGGCCCTGTACCGGGCCGGACGGCAGGCCGACGCGCTCTCGGTGCTGCGCATGCACCAGCGGCGCATGGCCGAGGACCTGGGCATCTCGTCGAGCCCCGCGCTCCAGCGCCTGGAGGTCGAGATCCTGCGCCAGGCCCCGACCCTGGACTGACCCGGGGCTCGACCGGAGGACCCGGGGCTCGACCGGTGGACCCGGGCTCGGCCGGCGGACCTCAGGCCGAGGCCAACCCGGCTGCACCACCGGCTACACCACCGGGCACTTCACCCGACCGCGCCCTGCGCCGCCCTGTCCGGCGGCGCAGGGCGCGGGCCGTCGGGAGCAGGGTGCACAGGGCCCCGAGCGCGGCGCAGACACCGGTGACCGCGCCCATCGCGAGCCAGGGGACCACCACCGGCGCGTCCACCCCGAGGACCGCGAGGGCGGCGCGCACGCCCGCCAGGTTGACCGCGGTGACCGCCGTCCCGAGCAGGGCGCCGACCGTGACCGCCAGCAGGGATTCGGCCGCCGTCACGGCGAGGACCTGGCCGCGGGTGGCTCCGGCCAGCCGCAGCAGGCGCAGGTCGCCGGCCCGGTCGGAGGTGGCCATCAGCAGGGTGTTGGCCAGCGCGATCGCCGTGTAGGCCAGGGCGATGCCGAGCACCAGCACGTAGCCGAGCACCGTGAAGCGGTTCGTGCGCGGGTGCGTGGCCGCCACCCACTCCTGCGTGGTGCGGGCCGTGGCCCCGTACCGGGCCGCCGCCTCGCGGACCGCGCCGTACGCCGCCGCGGGGGCCCTGACCTCGAGGCGCGAGACCTTCGCGCCGGGCGCGTTGCGCGGGGTGACGTACGCCCCGTTGTCGCCGGTCCCCGTCCGCATCACGGCCACGATCCGCAGCCGGGCGGCGGTGCCGTCCGCACGCCACAGCGGTACCGAGTCGCCGAGCCGGTGCTGCCACCACTCCTCGGTGACGATGATGCCGCCGTCGTCCAGGTCCGCGACGGCCCCCGCCACCACCGGCAGCCGCGAGACCTCCGCCAGCGCCGCCGGGTCCACCGCGAAGGCCTCCGTCGGCACCTTCACGAACCCCTCCTCCAGCACCGTCAGCCGGGTGTCGGCCACCGCGAGGACGCTCGCCCCCGGGACACCGTCCATCACCCGTCCCGCCGACGGGTCCGGCAGCCGACCGCCCGTCAGTACGTAGTCCGCCCCGGTCCGGGCCCGGGCCTCCACCGCCTTCGCCCCCTTCAGGGTCCACGCCGCGCCCAGCAGCGATCCGGTCAGCGCGACCATCACCAGCACCGGCGCCGCCACCGCGGCCGTGCGGCGGATCCCGGCGGCGGCGTTCGCCCGCACCAGCCGGCCCGCGTAGGAGGTCAGCCGGGCCGGGAGCCACATCAGCAGCCGTACGACGGGCCGTACGAGCACGGGCGCCAGCAGCCCGCACGCGGAGATCAGCAGCATCGGCTGCACGGTGTACGTCTTGCGCTTGAGCAGCGAGCCCGGGTCCGACCCGAGCCGCCACCCCACGAAGGCGACCGCGCACAGCAGCAGCCCGCCCCCGGCCACCCAGCGCCCCGGGGTCATGGGCCGCTCGTCGGTCACGTCCTCGCGCAGCGCCTCCAGCGGACCGACCCGGCCGGCCCGCCGGGAAGCGGCGTACGCACCCGACAGCGCGACCAGCAGACCCGTCCAGAACGCCGTGTGCAGCGGCCAGCTCTGATCCCCGATCGCGTACCCGGCGGGCGCCAGCCCCTGCGCCACCGTCCAACGGGCCATCAGCGGCGCGCCCGCCGCGCCCAGGGCGATCCCGGCCGCCGAACCGACCAGCCCGACGGCCGCCGCCTCCGTCATCACCAGGCGCCGCAGCTGCCCCGGCGTCGACCCGGCCAGCCGCAGCAGCCCCAGCTCGCGCCGCCGCGCGGCCACCGCGTACGAGAAGGTCGACGCCACCACGAAGGCCGCCACGAACGAGCTCACCCCGCCCGCGGTGCCCAGCATCGAGTTGAGCGCCACCACCTCCGCACCGTCCGGCAGCGCCGCCGAAGCGGCCAGCCCCAGCCCCATGACGGTCATCAGCGCGACCCCCAGGGCCACCGCCACGAACGTCCCCACCTGTGTCATCCAGCGCCGCCGCAGCGACCTCAACGCGATCTTCAGCATGGTTCCCAGCCAACCGGCCGCGCGGCCCCCGGTCAGCGGGGCAGGGACGAGTCCCGGGGGTACGGCCAGCCCTACCGCGCCGCCCCACCGCGCCGCCTACGGTGGACGCATGCCGCTCTCCCTCCCCGTCCCGGGCCGATACCTGCGCACCGCCCGGCCTTGGCGCGCCGCCGCCTACCTGCTCACCGGCGGCATCACCGGCGCCCTCGCGTTCACCGTGCTGACCTTGCTCGCCGTGTCCGGGGCGCTGCTCGCCATCGTCCTCGTCGGGCTTCCGCTGCTGGCCGCGCTCGCGCTGGCCGGCGTACCGTTCGCGGCCCTCGAGCGCCGCCGGCTGCGGCTGTGGGACCCGGCCTCCGCGCCGCTGCCCGACCCGCACCGCGATCCGGACCGTACGGGGCCCGCGGCGTGGGCCGGCACCCGCTTCCGCGAGCAGGCGACCTGGCGGGAGCTGGGCTACGTGGTGCTCGCCGCCACCCTGCTGTGGCCGTTGGAACTGCTCGCCGTCGGTGCCGCGATCCTGCTGCCCGCCGACCTCCTGGCGACCCCGGTGCTGCTCGCCCTCGACGGGCAGCAGGCCAACCCCCTCAAGATCCACGGCATCACCGGCTACCCCGAGGCCCTGCTCTGCGCCGCCGCCGGCCTGCTCCTCCTCCCGCTCTTCCTCTACGGGCTCGGCGCGGCGGCAGCCGCCCGCGCGGCCCTGGCCCGGCTGATGCTCGGCCCCGGCCCGGGCGACCTGGCCGTCAAGGTCACCGAGCTGACCAGCTCCCGGGCCCGGCTGGCGGCGGCCTTCGACGCCGAACGGCGCCGCATCGAAAGGGACTTGCACGACGGCGCGCAGCAGCGGCTCGTCGCGCTGTCCATGACGCTGGGCCTGGCCCGGCTCGACGCCCCGCCCGGCAGCCCGCTCGCCGCACAACTGGCCGCCGCGCACGCCGAGGCCGGGCTGGCGCTGACCTCGCTGCGCGAGCTCGTCCACGGCATCCACCCGCAGGTGCTCAGCGACCGGGGCCTGCCCGACGCGGTCGCCGACGTCGCGGACCGCTCGCCGATCCCGGTCGACACCGACTTCGACCTCCCGGGCAGGCTGCCTGAACAGGCCGAGTCCGCCGGGTACTTCTTCGTCAGCGAGGCCCTGGCCAACGCGGCCAAGCACAGCGGGGCCCGCCGGATCACCGTCGCGGGGCGGCACGACGGAACCCGCCTCACCGTGGAGGTCACCGACGACGGCCGCGGCGGCGCGGACCCGGGGCGGGGGAGCGGACTGACGGGACTGGCCGACCGGGTGTCCGTCGTGGACGGCAGACTGACCCTGACCAGTCCTCCCGGAGGTCCGACCCTGCTGCGTGTGGAGATCCCTTGCGTTCCGAAGACCCCGAAGGCGCCGAAGGCACCGAAGGCACCGAAGGCCCGGTGACCCCGTCCGCCGCGTCCGCCCCGTCCGCCCCCGCGGCGGCAGCCGCACGGCAGCCCCTGCGCGTGGTCCTCGCCGAGGACTCCGTGCTGCTCCGCGAGGGCCTCGTCGGGCTGCTCGCCCGGTTCGGCCACCGCACGGTGGCGGCCGTCGGCGACGCCTCCGCGCTCGAAGCGGCCGTCGCCGAGCACCGGCCGGACATCGTCGTCACCGACGTGCGGATGCCCCCGGACCACACCGACGAAGGGCTGAGGGCGGCCGTGCGGATGCGCGAGACCCGGCCGGACCTGCCCGTCCTGGTCCTCTCCCAGTACGTGCAGCGCTCGTACGCCGCCGAGTTGCTCGACTCCGGCGACGGGACGGCCGTCGGGTACCTGCTCAAGGACCGCGTCGGGCAAGTGGAGGAGTTCCTCGACGCCGTCGCGCGGGTGGCGGCGGGCGGCACCGTGGTCGATCCCGAGGTGGTGCGCCGGCTCATCAGCCGCCGGCGCGACCCCCTGGAGCGGCTGACGGCCCGCGAGCGGGAGGTGCTCGCCCTGGTCGCGGAGGGACACTCCAACGCCGAGGTCTCCCGCCGCCTCACCGTCTCGGAAGCGGCGGTCGGCAAGCACATCGGGAACATCCTGATGAAGCTCGACCTGCCCCCGGCACAGGAGTCCCACCGCCGGGTCCTCGCCGTCCTGGCCTACCTGCGGGGCTGACGGAACCGGGCAGCGGAATTCGGATCATGATTTTGCGCTGATTTGGAACTTTCCGGGGGATTCACACATCAGGACTAGGGGAGCCCAGTCCCTTCTGTCCCACCGGGGGGCAGTCATGACCGTTCGGAGCGAAGTTCGTGCACCAGGACCCGCAGCGCCCGCGGCCCGATGACCAGCCTGACCGAGCGCACCCGCCGTACCCGCCGCACCCGCCGCACCAGCCACACCCGCCGTACCGACCCGAGTCCCACCAGGGGTACGGCAACGAGGCGTACGTCCCCCCGCACATACCCGGGCCCCCCGGCGGCCCCGCTCCGGACGAGCCCCCGCGCCGCTCGCGCCGCGCCCGCCCCCGCTCCCGCCGCGTCCTGTGGACCGGCGCGGGCCTGGCCCTCGCGCTCCTCCTCGGCGGTGGTGGCTTCGCCGCCTGGAAGCTGGACTGGTTCTCCGGCAACGGTTCCTCGGTGAGCTTCGGCCAGCCCTCGCCCCCCGCCGGCGCGGGTCCGGAGCGGGGGAACCCTGGGCAGACCCCCGCGAGCCCGCCCGCCCCGACCGGCGACCCGGACGTACAGCAGCCGACCGGCCCGGTCTCCGCGTTCAAGCAGACCGCCAAGCTCGACGACGGCACGGTCATCGCCAAGACCCGCCTCAAGGGCGCCAAGTCCGGCTTCGAGGGCGATGTCTGGGTGTGGACGCCGAAGGAGTACGGCGACCCGAAGTACGCCAAGAGCGGCTTCCCGGTGCTCATCGCCCTCCCCGGCGGCAACGGCTTCCCGGACAACTACTGGGCCGACCGCAGCCTCGGCCTCCAGAAGGCCATCAGCGAGGGCGTCAAGGCCGGCACCAGCCTGCCGTTCATCGTGATCATGCCGGTGCTCAACCCGGACGCGAAGTACTACTACGACGGCTCCGACATCCCCGGGAAGCCCAAGATGGGCACCTGGATCGCCGAGGACGTCCCGGACTTCACCCGCGCCAACTTCCGTACGTACAAGTCCCGCGACGGCTGGGCCTTCATGGGCTCCTCCTCCGGCGCCTTCGTCGGCATGAAGCAGGTGCTCCAGCACCCGGACCGGTTCAAGGCCGTGATCGCCAGCGGCGGCGAGATCCTCCCCGACTCCCCGTTCTGGAAGGGCCGCCAGGCGGAGATGGACGCGAACAACCCCGAGAAGCTCGCCCAGAAGCTGATCGACACCGGCGGTCCCGAGGTCTACATCAACTTCCAGGTCGGCACCCGGGAGACCGGCAAGGACCGCATGGCGCAGTTCCGGCAGAAGTACGGCAAGGGCCCGGTCAAGGTGACCATCCGGGACATCCAGAACGGCGAGCACAACGGCTGGCACTACGTGCGCGGCATGAAGGAAGGCTCACTGGAATGGGTCAGCAAGGTCCTCAAGGGTCCGAAGCCCGAAACGGGCTGACCGGCGTGGCCCTCGCCACGTCCGCCCGTCCCAGGCAACCCATCCGGTCGTTCATACCTCTGTTAAGGATGTAAGGGGGGACCACACGGTCCAGCCCGCGCTCCCAGGGGCGCCGGAGAAGGAACGGGAACGATCCGTGCACCAAGACCTGCAGGGTGACAGGGCCGCCACTCCCACCGGGGAGGCCCCCGTCACGACCGAGGGCGCGCCCGCGAACGAAGGCGCCCCCGCGACCGGGGCCCGCCGCCCCCGGCGCCGGCTCCGCCGGATCCTGATCGGCGGGGGCCTCGGGCTCGCCCTCCTGGCGGGCGGCGGGGCCGCGTACCAGTTCGGCCTCTTCTCCGACATAGGCGATCCCGTCTCCTTCGGGAGGCCCCCTTCCGCAGACTCCGCCGCCTCCGCCGCCTCCGACACCGCGTCCGCGCCGGGCGTACGGATGCCGACCGGGCCGAAGGCCCCGTTCGTCCGGACCTCCCGGCTGCCCGACGGCACCCAGATCGCCAAGACCACCCTGACCGGCAAGAAGTCCGGGTTCACCGGCGACGTATGGGTGTGGGTGCCGAAGGAGTACGACGATCCGGCCTACGCCGACAGCGCCTTCCCGGTCCTGATCTCCCTGCCCGGCGGCCGCGGCTACCCCACGAACTACTGGGGCACGGGCCCCGGCCTCGGCCTCCAGCAGGCCGTGAGCGACGGGGCGAAGTCCGGCAAGAGCCTGCCCTTCATCCTGGTCATGCCGGTGCACAACGCCGACACCAAGCACCACTTCGACGCCTCGGACATCCCCGGAGAGCCCAAGATGGGCACCTGGATGGTCGAAGACGTCCCGGATTTCACGAAGGCCAATTTCCGGACCTTCACCTCCCGCGACGGCTGGGCCTTCATGGGCTCCTCGGCGGGCGGATTCGGTGCCTTCAAGCACGTCCTGAAGCACCCCGACCGCTTCAAGGCGGCCATCGCGAGCGGGGTCGACATCGTCCCCGACTCCCCGCTGTGGAAGGGGAACAAGCAGGCCATGGACGGGGACAACCCCGAGAAGCTCGCCGCGAAGCTGATCGCCGCGGGCGGCCCGGACGTCTACGTGAACTTCCAGATCGGCACCCGCGAATCCGGCCGGGAGAAGGCCGAGCGGTTCATGAAGGACTACGGCAGGGGTCCCGTGCACACCACGCTGCAGGTGATCCAGGATGGTGAGCACAACGGGAAGTCCTACGTACGCGGGATGAGGGAGGGCGCACTGGAGTGGATCAGCAAGGTGATGTCCGCACCCACCCCGAAGCCCCGGCCGGCCCCGAGCGGCGGCGCGAGCGGCGCCGCCGTCCCGCGGTGAGCCCCGGCCTCAAGGGGATCGGGATCGGCTCGGCCGCCCTCGCCGGGGCCGCCGCGCTGCTCGCCGTGGTGTTCCTCAGGGACCCCGGCGGCTACGAGGACCACGGCGCGCTCGCCTTCCCCACCGTCGGCGTCCTCATGGCGGGCGGCGAGCACTGGTGCACGGCCAGCGTCGTCGACAGCCCGCGGGGCAACGTCGTCGCCACCGCCGCGCACTGCGTGGCCCCCGCCGGCGAGGACGGGCGGCCGGGCGAGGCCGCGCACGACGGGCTCGCCATCGGCGAGCTCGCCTTCGCCCCCGCCTTCTCCGGGGAGGGCTCCGGGAAGCAGCCGCTCGGGGTGTGGAAGGTGCGCTCCGTCCAGGTCGACGAGCGCTGGACGAAGTGGGGCGAGGACACCGCCGACTTCGCCTTCCTCAGCGTCGAACCGGACGCGGACGGGCGCAGCCTGCAGGAGGTCGTCGGACGCGGGGAGGCCCCGAAGCCCGTCTGGACCTCCGGCTACGAACGCGAGGTGACCGTCGTCGGCTATCCGGAGTCCGAGCACAACCCCGAGAACAAGCCCGTCGCCTGTACGACGCAGAGCCGGCACGACGAGGACGACCCCGCCATGCTCTACATCAACTGCTCGGGGTTCTGGACGGGCACGAGCGGCAGCCCGTGGATCGCCGACCGGGGCGGGCCGGGGCGGCCGGGGCAGCTCATCGGGGTGCTGAGCGGCGGCGACACCGACGTGGACTCCACGGCCGCGCTGTTCGACGACCGCGCGAAGGCCCTCTACGAGCGGGCGGCAAAGCCGACGGCCTAAGCCGTCTCTTCCGGATCTCGCTCTTTCGGATCGGGGCGGCGCTCGGTGCTGACGATCACGCACACCGCCGCCACGACGATCGCGCCGCCGAGCAGGAGCGGCCAGGTCAGGGCCTCGTCGAGGATGAGCCAGCCCAGTGCGACGGCCACGACCGGATTCACGTAGGCATACGTGGCCACGAGCGAGAGCGGAGCCGCGCGCAGCAGCCACACGTACGCGGTGAAGCCGACGAGCGAGCCGAACAGTACGAGGTAGCCGAGGGCCAGCCAGGACGCGGTGGAGTACGAGGTGAGGTCCAGCCCGTGCTGTTCGCCGCGGCACAGGCCGACGAGGATCCCGCCGGTCCCGCCCGCGAGCATCTGGTAGGCGCTGCCGGTGAAGGGGTTCGCGGGCAGGGTCAGCTTCGAGCCCGAGAAGGAGCCGAGCGACCAGCACACCGAGGCGGCCAGCACCAGGAGGACCCCGCCGAGCGCGATCTCCCCGCCGAGCCCCGGGCTGGTCAGGACGGCGAGCCCGGCCAGCCCCAGCAGCACCCCGGCCACGGTGCGGGGCGAGGGGCGGTCTCCGGAGCCGGCGCGCAGGACGACCAGCCACATCGGCACGGCGGCCACCAGGAGGGCGGCGAGCCCGGAGGGTATCGAGGTCTCGGCGAGGACGACGAGGCCGTTGCCGCCGAGCACCAGCAGCAGCCCGACCAGCACGGCGGCGCCCACCTGGGACCGGGTGGCCCTGAGGGCGGCCGGGCCGTCGCGCCAGGCGACGAGGCCGGCCAGGAGGAGCCCGGCGGTGATGAAGCGGGCCCCGGCGGAGAGGAACGGGGGCATGGTCTCGACCACGATGCGGATGCCGAGGTAGGTCGAACCCCAGACTACGTAGACGAGGGAGAGGGCGAACCAGACACGGGCCGAGGGGGTGCGCATGACGCGGAGCCTATGTCGTTGGCCCCTGCATCCATCGGGGGGTCCCCGGAGCGCGGCGCTCCGGGCGCGGGTGTCCGCCGGGCCACGGTCGGCCCGGCGGCGGGCCGACCGCGTGGGGCCGACCGCGTGGGGCTGCCCCCGTGGGGCTGCCCCGTGGGGCCGCCCGGTCAGGCCGCCGGCGCCGCCAGGCCCGTCTTGGCGCCCGCGCCGCAGAGCGGGACGACGGCGGTGCGGCCCTGGAGCGGGTCCTCGGGGGCGGTGGGCCCGACCGCGGCCCAGCAGGCGGCGGCCGTGGGTTCCACGAAGAGCCCGCGCCGGGCCAGGTCGAGCTGGGCCGCCCGGATGCGGTCGTCGGTGACGGTCAGGAAGGTCCCGCCGGACTTCCGGACGGCCGCCAGGATCTGGCGGGCCCGGGGCGGAGCCGGGATCGCGATCCCCTCGGCCAGGGTGGGGAGTTGGGGTACGGCTCCGGCGTCCTCGGCGCCCGCGCGGAAGGCGGAGGCCAGCGGGGCGACGGCCGCCGACTGGACGGCGATCAGCGTCGGCGGGCGGACCCCGCGGCGGGCCAGCTCCTCCACCGCCAGCGCGGCCCCGAGCAGCAGCGTGCCGTTGCCGACCGGGACGACGATCACCTCCGGGAGGTGGCCGCCCAGCGCCTCCCAGATCTCGTAGACGTACGTCTTGGTGCCGTGCAGGAAGTACGGGTTGAAGACGTGGCTGGCGTAGAACACCCCCGGCAGGTCGGCGGCTTCGCGGGCCGCCACCGCCGCCGCCTCGCGGCCGCCCGGCACCACCGTCACCGTCGCGCCGTGCGCGCGCATCTGCTCCGTCTTCTTCGCGGAGGTGCCCTCCGGCACGAAGACCTCGCAGTTCAGCCCGGCCCGTGCGCAGTAGGCCGCGAAGGCCGTCCCGGCGTTGCCGCTGCTGTCGGCCACCACCCGCTCCGGTCCCAGCCAGCGCGCGACCTCCGCGAGCATCACCGCGCCGCGGTCCTTGAAGGACAGCGTGGGCATGAGGAAGTCGAGCTTGGCGTGCACCCGCTCCGACAGCGGCACCAGCGGGGTGTTCCCCTCCGCCAGGGTGACCGCGAAGGCCCCGGTGAGCGGCAGTGCGGGGCCGTAGCGCCAGAGCGAGTGGGGTCCGGCCGCCGGATCCAGCACGGCGTCCGGGTCGGGGGCGAAGTCGAGGTCCCACGGGCCCCCGCACACCGGGCAGCACCAGGGGGCCGTCCGCGCGTCGGCGCGGGTGCCGTCTTCGGCGCAGACGTAGCCGGGTAGTGCGTGCGTCATGTGCGGGGAGCCTTTGCTCGTTCATGGCTGAGGTGTGGCACGGATGTTACGCGTTCGTTGTCCTCTTGTGGTGGAGCGACTCCGTGGGTCAACCTTTCGTCAGCGGCGCATCGTTGGGCCGAGTTGATTGACATGGGCATGCCTAAAAACCATGCCCTGACGGCAGCGCCCACCGGCCGCGCACCCCCCGCAGCGCACCACCTATGAGGAGGACCCCTCACATGTCCGCGACGCGTCACACCCGCCGGAAGATCGCCGGCATCGGAGCGACCGCCACCCTGGCCCTCGCCCTCGGAGCAGCCCTCGCCTTACCCGCTTCGGCGGCCCCGAGCGCCCCGCAGGGCGTCATCGAGAACGCAGGCGCCGAGGGAACCGTCTCCGGCAGCTACATCGTGACCCTGAACGACTCCGCCGCCCGCTCCACCGCCGCCAGCGGCAAGGCCGTGGCCAAGCGGTACGGCGCGCGGATCGACCGGACCTACAGCGCCGCCCTCAACGGCTACTCGGTCGAGGTCTCCGAGGCGCAGGCCAGGAAGCTCGCCGCGGACCCCGCCGTCAAGTCCGTCGTGCAGAACCGGGTGTTCACCGTCGACGCCACCCAGCCGAACCCGCCGTCCTGGGGCCTGGACCGCATCGACCAGGCGGCCCTCCCGCTGAACCAGAGCTACACCTACCCGGACAAGGCCGGGGAGGGCGTGACGGCGTACATCATCGACACGGGCGTCCGCAAGACCCACCAGGACTTCGGCGGCCGCGCCGCCGACGGCTACGACGCCATCGACAACGACAACACCGCCCAGGACGGTCACGGCCACGGCACGCACGTCGCCGGGACCGTCGCGGGCACCGCCTACGGCGTGGCCAAGAAGGCGAAGATCGTCGGCGTGCGCGTGCTCAACAACCAGGGCTCGGGCACGACGGCCCAGGTCGTCGCGGGCATCGACTGGGTGACCGCGAACGCCGTCAAGCCGGCCGTGGCGAACATGTCGCTGGGCGGCGGCGCGGACACCGCGCTGGACACCGCCGTGCGCAACTCCATAGCCAGCGGCATCACCTACGCCGTCGCGGCGGGCAACGAGACGGCCAACGCCTCCACCAAGTCCCCGGCGCGCGTCGCCGAGGCGATCACGGTGGGCGCCACCACCAACACGGACGCCAAGGCCAGCTACTCCAACTTCGGCACCGTACTGGACCTCTTCGCGCCGGGCTCCTCGATCACCTCCACGTGGGGCACGGGCGACACGGCCACCAACACCATCTCGGGCACGTCGATGGCCTCTCCGCACGTCGCGGGCGCGGCCGCCCTCTACCTCGCGGACAACCCGGGCAGCACCCCGGCCCAGATCTCCGCGGGCCTCGTCGCCGCCTCGACCCCGAACGTGGTGACCAGCCCCGGCACCGGCTCCCCGAACCGCCTGCTCCGCGTCGGCACCGGTACCACCCCGCCCAACCCGGGCACCCGCTTCGAGAACCTGAACGACTACGCGATCGCCGACAACGCCACCGTCGACTCGCCGCTCACCGTCAGCGGGATCTCCGGCAACGCCCCGGCCACGCTGAGCGTCTCGGTCGACATCAAGCACACCTACATCGGTGACCTGAAGGTCGACCTCGTCGCCCCCGACGGCACCCTGTACAACCTGCACAACCGCACCGGCGGCAGCGCGGACAACATCATCAAGACGGTCGCGGTCAACGCCTCCTCCGAGGTGGCCAACGGCGTGTGGAAGCTCCGGGTCAACGACAACGCGAACGTCGACACCGGCAAGATCGACTCCTGGGCGCTGCAGTTCTGACGCACGGGCGGTAGGGACGCGAGGAACAGGCGGGGGCGACCGTTTCGGCGGTCGCCCCCGCTGCGTACTATTCGCGCATTCGTTCGCCCCCTTCCTGGAGCCCCGTGAGCACCCAGCCCCCCTACCAGTGGCCCGCCCCGCCCCCGCAGGGATACGCGTACGGGCCGCCCCCGCTCAACGGCTTCGCGCTCGCCTCCCTGCTGGTGGGGCTGCTCTGCTTCCCGCCCCTCGGGATCGTCTTCGGGATCGTGGCCCTCACGCAGATCAGGAAGAAGGGCGAGCGGGGCAAGGTGCTCGCCGTCCTCGGCCTGGTGGTGTCGGTCCTGCTGTCCGGGGTCCTGGTCCTCGCTGCGGAGCGGGCCGCGGACACCTTCTCCGCGCGGGCCCGCGCGATGGGCGCGGCCGAGCCCTACGAGGACGTCGAGGGCGAGCTGACCGACATCGGCGAACTGGCCGTCGGCACCTGCTTCAACGTCCCCGGCGGGGACCTGCTCGACGAGAACCCCTTCGTGTACCGGATCGCCTGTGCGCGGGTCCACGACGCCGAGGTCACCCTCGCGCGGGCGCTGGGCGGATCGCGGTTCCCGGGCGAGGAGGAGCTGAAGCAGTCGTCGGCCGAGGCCTGCTGGCGGGCGCAGGACGCGTACGCGATGGACACCTGGGCGCTGCCCCCGTACGCGGAGATGTTCTACTTCGCGCCCTCGCGCGAGCGGTGGGAGGGCGGGGACCGGCTGCTCGTCTGCGTGATCGGCACGGCGGAGCAGGAGCAGCGGGGCAGTCTGCGCAAGGATGCCGGGGTGCTGGCACCGGACCAGGTGGCCTTCCTGCGCGCGATGAACGCCGCCGATCTGGCACTGGGCCACGCGCCCGACGCGGAGGTGGACGAGGCGCTGGAGGAGTACCGGGCCTGGGCGCGGGAGATGGACGGGGTGCTGGCCGCGGAGTCGCGGATGCTCGCCGGGGCGTCGGCGCGGCCGCGGGTGGCCGGGCCGGCGGGAGTGCAGCGCGAACGCGTGGAGGCGGCGCGGCAGGAGTGGCGGCGGGCCTCGGAGGCGAAGACCGGGGACGGCTTCGTGCGGGCCTGGGACCGGGCGCTCGCGGAGTTGCCCGTGGCGACGGAGAAGGCGCTGCGCGGGGCGTACGGTCTGTCGACGACGGTGCCGGAGTGGCTGGAGGAGCCGCAGGGCGACGCCTCGGCCGGGCCGTCCGTGGAGCGGGCGGCGGCCTGAATGGTGCTGCTGTGACGCGTGGGTTTGAGTGACCAGGCTTCATCACTTCGGGTGAAACTCTGGCCCTTGCTTGCGGGGGACAACCGTCGGTTGCCAGGCTGTAGCTGTCTGTCAACCTGATGGGAGTGGCCTGTGACTTTCGGCGAGCAACCGGCCTATCTGCGCGTCGCTGGGGATCTGCGACGGAAGATCGTCGACGGGTCCCTGCCTCCGCACGCCCGGCTCCCTTCCCAGGCCCGGATCCGCGAGGAGTACGGGGTCTCCGACACGGTGGCACTGGAGGCGCGCAAGGTCCTCATGGCGGAGGGCCTGGTCGAGGGCCGGTCCGGATCCGGCACGTACGTACGCGAACAACCCGTCCCGCGGCGCGTCGCCCGCTCCGGCTACCGCACCGGCGGGATCTCGACCCCCTTCCGGCAGGAGCAGGCGGAGGCGGGCGCGCGCGGCACCTGGGACTCCAGCAGCGAACAGGCCGCCGCCCCGGAGGACATCGCGAAACGGCTCGGCATCGAGCCGGGCGAGCGGGTGATGCGGACGCGGTACGTGTACCGCGACGCCGGCGAGGCGATGATGCTGTCGACCTCCTGGGAGCCGCTGACGGTGACCGGGCGGACGCCGGTGATGCTGCCGGAGGAGGGACCGCTCGGAGGCGCGGGGGTCGTGGACCGGATGGCGGCCATCGACGTGGTCGTCGACAACGTGGTCGAGGAGGTCGGAGCGCGACCGGGCCTGGCGGAGGAGAACATGCAGCTCGGCGGGGTGCCGGGGCACGTGGTCCTGGTGATCGGCCGCACGTACTTCGCGTCCGGCCGCGCCGTGGAAACCGCCGACGTCATCGTCCCGGCCGACCGCTACCGCCTGGCGTACCACCTGCCGGTGAGGTAGCCGGTGTGGTGGCGGCCAGGACCGTGGCCGGCTCCTCGCGAGCGCGGTCACTCGTTCGGGGGATCGTCGGAGAATCCGAGCAGAGAAGCGAATGGTGCGTCGCTACGGTCGGTTTATGACGACAACGGCCTCCGCGGATGGTGCCGGGTATGCCCGGTTCACCTACCGGCTTCGCGTGTCGTCCACAGCGCTCGCCAAGCTGTCGGGTGAGTGGGACCGGTGCCGGTGGATCTGGAACGAATGCTGCGCCCGGTCGAAGAAGGCCCATGCCGAGGACGAGAAGTGCGGGCCGGCCCGGCTGGACAAGATGCTGACCGAGGCCCGCAACCACAACACTTGGTTGAGTGACGGCAGCAGCGTTCCGCAGCAGCAGCTGATTCGGGACTTCGGAAAGTCCCGCGCCAAAGCCTTGAAGGACATCAAGGCACGCCTGCCGATGCGGCAGCGCGCGGGAATGCCGAAGTACAAGAAGAAGCACGCGGCTGGCCCGAGTCTCAACTACAGCCGGCGAAGCTTCCGGATCAAGGGCGGCCGCCTGCACCTTGTGGGCGGCATCATCCTGACGGTGGTGTGGTCCCGCGGCCTCCCGGCGGACCCGTCGTCGGTGAGGATCTACCGTGACAGCCTCGGTCACTGGTACGCCTCCTTCGTGGTCCCCACCGAGGTGCAGCCGCTCCCGGAGACGGGTGCGGTGATCGGGATCGACTGGGGTGTGAAGGAGACCGCGACCACCACCAGCGACGCCCACGACCTCCCCCACGCCGAGCACGGCAAGAAGACGGCCGCCGGGCTGGCCCGCTACCAGCGGATGATGGCCCGCCGGAAGCCCGTGAAGGGCAAGCCTGGTTCGAGGGGCTACCGGGCGGCGAAGAAGTTGACGGCGAAGCTGTACAAGAAGGTGGCCCGGCAGCGCCAGGACACCGGCCGTAAGTGGGCGAAGTCCGTGGTCCGCGACCACGACGCCTTGGCGGTGGAGGACTTCCGGCCGAAGTTCCTCGCCAAGTCGACCATGGCGTGCAAAGCGGCCGACGCGGCGATCTCCGCGACCAAGCGTGAGCTGATCGCCATGGCCCGCAAGCACGGGCGCGTCGTGCACCTTGTTCATCCCGCGCACACCACCATGGACTGCGCACGGTGCGGAGCGAGAACCAAGCACGCACTACCTCTCTCGGAACGTACCTACGCCTGCACCGCGTGCGGAGCCGTGTCCCCCAGGGACAAGAACTCCGCCCGCGTGATGCTGGTCCGGGCTGGTCTCAACCCGGCTGGTGCCGATCGTGTAAGAGCTGACGGACCGCAGGTCCACAGCCGACGTGAGCCAGGAATCCCCGCCCTTCAGGGCAGGGAGGATTCAAGCACCTCTGTTCCGTCTGCGAGTCCGCGTACGAGCTCCCGGACATCGCCGACTGCCCCGTCGTCTCCGGCGCGATCTGCTCGCTCTGCTGCTCCCTCGACGCGACCTGCGGGGACGTCTGCCGCAAGGCGAACCCGGGCGGCGCCGTGATCCTGCCGCTGCCGACCGTGCGCGGGGTCTGAACCGGCGCGCACGGCCCACTCGTACGCATGGCCGGATGCGTACGCCTGCGAGGTACCTCTTCGTGAAAAACCGTATCCGCTGAGTAAAGGTCGGGCGTAGGCTCGGGCATATGCGCAATGCGGTTTCCCGGGCAGGTACGTCGGCGGAGGGTGAAACGCGATGAACGACAGCGGTGCCCTGCTCCCGTGGCTGGTCATACGTGAGGACGACAACGGCAACCGCTACCGGGTGGGCCGGTACGCCACCCGGGCCGAGGCCCAGAAGGTCGCCGACAGCCTCGAGAGCAGAGGGCACAAGCAGCTCTACTGGATCGAGCGGCTCGGCCAGGACAGCACCGCCGGCCGGACCGGCACGAGGAACTGAGCAGTGCGGCGCACCGTCGCCGCTGCCATAGGCTCCGTCCATGACTGTACGAGTGGTCGTGGGCGGAGCCCTTTGTCATGAGGGGCGCCTGCTGGCCGCCCGCCGGAGCGCGCCCCCCGAGCTCGCCGGCCGCTGGGAGCTTCCCGGCGGCAAGGCCGAGCCGGGTGAGTCCGTACCCGAGGCGCTCGTGCGCGAGCTGCGCGAGGAGCTCGGCGTGGAGGCCGAGCCGCTGGAGCGGATCCCGGGGGAGTGGCCGCTGAAGCCCGGCCTCGTCCTGCACGTGTGGACGGCCCGGCTGCTCTCGGGCGATCCGCTCCCGCTGGAGGACCACGACGAGCTGCGCTGGCTCGGGCCCGAGGAGCTGGATTCGGTGGACTGGCTCGACCAGGACCGTCCGGCCGTCGCCGAGGCGGGCCGCCGGCTGAGCGCCGAAGCCCGTGACGGCGTCCGTGACGGCGTCCGCCGGGGCGCGTGACGCGCACGCGCTAGTCCGTCTGCGCCACAGTGCGCCGGTCCGTGGGGGACCGAGTGGTACGACGCCCCGAATATCGGGTATGTCGCTATTAATCCCTATCTTGCAGTTGTACGCGAGGCTCTGTTCTCCCTGTCGAACCGGACTGGGGTCGCCAGCCGGCCCGGGAAGTGATCGGCGTGATCGACACAGACGGTGAATGCGCCGAATGGGCCTTTCCCGCCGAACCGGGTGCCGTCCGCACCGCCCGCCACGCGGTGCGCGGCACGCTGCGCGACTGGGGTCTCGACTCCGTCGGCGACGTCACCGTACTGCTGGTCAGCGAGCTGGTCACCAACTCCCTGCGGTACGCCTCCGGCCCCATCGGAGTCCGTCTCGTACGGCGCAATCCGGCCGTCGCCGATGCTCCTTCGGGTCCGGCACTTCTCGTGGAGGTTTCGGATCCGCTTCCGGATCCACCCCGCGAACGCGTGGCCGAGCCCGACGACGAGGGGGGCCGCGGACTCCACCTGGTGGCCGTCTCCGCACAGCGCTGGGGGACCCGTCACGGGAAGTCGGGCAAGACCGTGTGGTTCGAATTGGCTCTTCCTGGTGAGTAACAAGGTGAGGGCCCGTCGACGATCACAAGGGTTGGCCGGAAAACAACGGGATCCTTTTGTGATCGCGAAGGCCGTGTCGTAGAGCGCCGTGGTGCTGAATACTTCGGTCATGGCCGGTCCGGTTGCGGTGAGCTGGAGGGGACGGTCGCGTGAGCGAGATACCTGTACAGGCACATCAGGCCCGTGTGCCCGGGGGAGCGTCGGGGGAGACCTGGCGCGACTCCCTGTGGCACAGCAGCCCGCCTGGCTCGATATATGACTACATAAAGGTCGCTTCCTTCTCGATCGGGCCCGACGGGCTGATCGACCAGTGGAGTCTGCGCGCCGAGGAACTCTTCGGGCTGACCGCGGCCGAGGCCGTCGGCCGCGACCCCGTCGACGCCTTCATGCCCCCGGAGCTGCGCGCCGGCGCACACCGCAGGGTGGCCGAGATCCTCGACGGCAAGGAATGGACCGGCCTGATCCCCTTCCGGATCCCCGGCGGCGACGGTGCGCACGGGGTGGCCGAGATCTATGTGATGCCGACCCAGACCGAAACCGCCGAGCGGGCCGCGCTCTGCGTCGTGGTCGACGTCCGCGCGCTGCGCCGGATCGAATCCGATCTGGCCGCCTCGCAGGCGATATTCGGTCAATCTCCCTTCGGGTTCCTGCTCTTCGGTACGGACCTCACCGTGCAGCGGGCCAACCGCCGCTTCGCGACCGTCTTCGGCGGCGCCGCCGAGGAGCACCGCGGCCGCACCGTCCACGACTACCTGCCCGCGCACGAGGCCGACCGGATGGCCGAGGCGCTGCGCAGGTGTCTGGAAACCGGTGAGTCCGTCAACGACCTGCAGATCGCCGGAGCCGCCCCGGGCAGCCGGGAGAACCGCCACTGGTCCATCAACCTCTACCGGGTCCACGGCGGCACCGGCCGCCCCATCGGAGTCGCCGGCATCGGCATCGACGTGACCCGGCGCCACCTCGCCGCCCGCGAGGCCGCCGGGGTCCGGCGCAACCTGGCCCTGCTGAACGAGGCCGGACACCGCATCGGCAACTCCCTCGACCTGGAGACCACCGCCCGCGAACTCCTCGACGTCACCGTCCCGGGCTTCTGCGACCTGGCCGCCGTCGACCTCTACCAGGGGCTGCTGCTCGGCGACGACGACCGCCCCGCCCGCCCCCAGGGCCCGGGCGTGCCCAGCCTGCCCGGCTACGGACCCGGACGCGCGCCCTCGGCGCCGCTGCGCCGGGTGGCCTTCTCCTCGGCGGTGTCGGACGCGCCGCTGTCGGGTCCGGGCGCGCTGGTCTCCGTAGGAGAGGTGCACCGGTACCCGGCCGGCTCGCCGGGGGCGTTCGCCCTGCGCACGGCGCGGCCCCGGCTGGTGGAGGGCGGCGGACCCGAGTCCGGGGACCTCGTGCAGTCCACGCTCGTGGTCCCGCTGGTCGCCCACGACACGGTGGTCGGGCTCGCGCAGTTCTCCCGCACCAAGGGCAGCGAGCCCTTCGGCGAACGCGACCGGGCGGTCGCGGTGGAGCTCGCCGCGCGCGCCGCCGTGTGCATCGACAACGCCCGGCTCTACCGGCGCGAGCACGAGCGCGCGCTGATACTCCAGCGCAGCCTGCTGCCCCCGGGCGACCCGGAGGCCGCCGGCCTCGACATCGCCTGCCGCTACCTGCCGGGCAACGCCGCCACCGAGGTGGGCGGCGACTGGTTCGACGTCATCGAACTGCCCGGGCACCGTACGGCGCTGGTCGTCGGCGACGTCATGGGCCGCGGACTGCGGGCCGCCGTCGCCATGGGCGAACTGCGGACCGCCGTACGGACCCTCGCGCTGCTGGACCTGGAACCGGCGGAGGTGCTGACCGCGCTGGACGAGATCGCCCGGGGCCTCGGCGCACCCGGCGGCTCCCAGCAGGCCTCCCGGGCCGCACTGCACTCCCGGGACGCCGACCGCTCCGAGGTGTACCTCGCGACGTGCGTCTACGCCGTCTACGACCCGGTCACCCGCCGCTGCACCATCGCCAACGCCGGCCACATGCCGCCGGTGCTGGTGGAACCGGTGGAGGAGGGCGCCGCGCCCCGCCCCGGACTGCTGCTGGAGATACCGACCGGGATGCCGCTGGGCGTGGGCGGCGAACCCTTCGAGGAGGTCGAGGTCGAACTCCCGGAGGGCGCACTGCTCGCGCTCTACACCGACGGGCTGGTCGAATCCCGGACCCATCCGCTGGAGGAGGGCCTGCGCGGCCTGCGGGACGCGCTGGCCGACCCCTCGCGCCCGCTGGAGGAGGTCTGCGACCACGTCCTGAACACCCTGGAGACCCGGCACGGCGAGGACGACATCGCGCTGCTGATGGCCCGGGTCCAGGGCCTCCCGGTGGACGCGGTCGGCGACTGGCAGCTCCCGCGCGAGGCCCGCTCGGTGGGCCGGGCCCGCGAGCTGGCCCGGGCGAAGCTGCCCGCGTGGGGCCTGGAGGGACTGCTCGACACCACGGAACTCCTGGTGAGCGAACTCGTCACGAACGCCCTGCGGTACGGCGAGGGGGAGATCCGGCTGCGCCTCCTGCTGGACCGGACGCTGGTCTGCGAGGTCTGGGACGCCAACCTGGTCCAGCCCCGCCGGCGCCGGGCGCGGGACACCGACGAGGGCGGCCGCGGCCTCCAGCTGGTCGGCCTGCTGTCGGCCGGGTGGGGCACCCGCCGCACCCACCGGGGCAAGACGGTCTGGTTCGAACTCCCGCTCCCGGGCGCGGTGGCCGAATCGGTGGGGGAACTGTCGGCGGAGCAACTGCTGAGCATGTACGGGTGAGTGCGGCCGGGTGAGTGCGGCCGGGTAGTGCGCCCCCGGGCCGGCCGCGGCCGGGCCCGGGGAGGTGCGGGGGAAGGCTCTGGTGCCGTGGCCGGAAAGGTTTGCCGGGTCGCGGCGTCCGGTGCGGTGCATCGCAAGGCGGAGGGCCGTGCCTCGTATTGGACGTACCGGCTCGGTCCGACAACGCGGCGAGGTGCCGTGCCGGGCGTCGCGACACGGTGAACCTTTCCGGTCACGGCACTAGTAGGGCTTGCTTAGGCTGCCGGACTTCAGGGCGGCCAGCCGGGCCTCGATCTCCGAGGTCTTGCCGAGGTCGTCCAGGGACTCGAACTGCGCGTCCAGGGAGGAGGCGGCCAGCTCCTGCTTGCCCAGGGCCATGGCCTCCTCGCGCCGGACCTTCTCCTCGAAGCGGCCGATGTCGCTGGTCGGGTCGAGCACGTCGATGTTCTTGACCGCGTCCATCATCGTGTTCTGGGCCTGCGCGGTCTTGGCCCGCGAGACCAGCTCGTCGCGCTTGGCCGCCAGTTCCGTCAGCTTGGTCTTCATCGAGTCCAGGCCCGACTTCAGCTTGTCGACCACCTCGGTCTGGGCGGCGATCGTCGGCGCGGCCGTGCCCGCCTCCTTCTCCGACTGCATCTGGCGGCCGAGCGCGACCTTCGCGAGGTTGTCGAACTTGTCGGCGTCGGCCGCAGCCCCGGACGTCCGCAGCTCGTCGGCCTTCCTGCTCGCCGCGAGGGCCTTGCCGCCCCACTCCGCCGCCGCGTCCACGTCCTCCTTGTGGTCCGCCTCCAGCATCCGCAGGTTGCCGATGGTGGTGGCGACGGCCTGCTCCGCCTCGGAGATGTTGTTCGTGTAGTCGCGGATGAGCTGGTCCAGCATCTTCTGCGGATCCTCCGCCTGGTCCAGCAGCGAGTTGATGTTGGCCTTGGCGAGCTGGGTGACGCGGCCGAGGATGCTCTGCTTGCTCATGTGCGGTGTCTCCTTGGAACGGGGGAGGGGGGCGGGGGGCCGGGGGTGAAGGGAGGGAGCGAGGAGCGCGGGGAGCGGTGGTGAAGGGAGCCCCCGCGAAGGGGCGCGTGGGTCAGAAGCGGCCGCCGCCGCCCATGCGGCCGCGGGTGCCGCCGCCGCCGAAGGAGCCGGGGCCGCGTCCGCCGCCCCCGCCGAAACCGCCGCCGAAGCCGCCTCCGCCCCCGCCGCCGAAGCCGCCCCCGCCGCGGCCGCCGCCGAGGATCTCGCCGAGGATGATCCCGCCGAGCACCGCGCCGCCCATGCCGCCGCCCTGCTGCCGGCCGCCACCGCCGTACGGGTTCTGGTAGCCCCGTACGTCCTGCTCGGCCAGCTGCTGCGCCTGGCGCGCGAGCGAGTCCGCCTGCTGGGCCTCGGCGAGCGCGCCCGATGGGTCCGAGGCCGCCAGGGACGTGGACCGCTCCAGGTGGCGCTGGGCCTCCGCCAGCCGGGTGCGGGCCTGGCTGCCGATCGCGCCCCGGCTGGTGGTGATGTAGTCCGTGGCCGCGCCGATCGCGCTGCGGGCCGTCAGCAGGGCCTGGTCGAGCAGGGCCGCGGCCCGCTGCCGGCCCGACTCCCGCTCGCGGGCCCCGGCCAGCGCCTCGTCGAGGGCCGCGTCGGCCTCCTCCACGCGGCGCAGCGCGTCCATCGGGTCGTAGCGGCCGGCGCTCTGCTCCTGCCGTACGTCGGCCAGTACGGCCTCCGCCCGGCTGATCCGGCCGCGCAGATCGCCGGTCGAGCCCTCGGTGGTGCCGGTCAGCAGCCCGCGCGCGTCGGCGAGGTCCGTGTCCGTCTCGCCCAGCGCGCCCGGCAGCTTCCCGGCCGCCTCCGCCAGCTCCTTCGCGCGCCGCTCCACCGCGTCGACCAGGGTGGCCGCCTGGTCCACGGCGCCCTCGGCCGCCCGGACGTGCACGGCGGCCTTGCCGTTGTCCCCGGAGTCGATCGCGGCGCGGGCCTCGCCGAGGCTGGTCGTCGCGAACAGCAGCCGGTCCTTGGCCTGTTCGGGGTTGGAGGCCACCGGCGCCGCTGCGGAGTCCGCGTACTGGCGGCCGAGCGCCGTCAAGGTGGCCTCCGCCGTGGTCGTACGGCCCGTCAGGGCGCGGAAGTGGGCCTCCACGGTCGCCAGGGCCTGTGGGGCGTTCTTCTCCAGGTCCCGCAGCCGGTCGAAGTCCGCCGTCTCGGCGTCGAGCCGCCGGCTCGCCTCCGTACAGCGGGCCACGATCTCGTCGAGCATCCGGCGGCGGGTGGCGTCGTCCTCCGGGTACGCGTCGTCGAGCTGCTGGCGCAGCCGGAACGCGGCCGTCAGCTCGCCCTTCCCGAACTCCACCGCCTGCGTGAAGGCCGCCACCGCCTCCTCGCCGAACTGCGCGGTGGCGAAGCCGAGTTCCTCGGTACTGGTACGGATCGCGTCGTCGGTCTCCACCAGCATGGCCTTGGCCCTGGCGTCCAGCTCGGGCAGCGGAACGGGGGCGGGCCCCTGCCCGGACCAGCCGGTGGTCTTCGAGCCGCCGCTGCCGCCGCCCGCCTGCTTGCGCTTGCGGCGGGTGTACGCGTACGCCCCGAGGGCGCCGGCCGCGCCGACCGCCACCACCGGGAGGACGAAGTCCCCGGCGCCGCTCTCGCCGCCGCTCGCCGCGGCGCCTCCGGGGTCGGCCTCGCCGGGGACGATGGCCGGCACCGGTACGGGCAGCCCGCCCAGGACCGCGTCGTAGCCGTTGGCGGCGCCGATCGCGGCCCCCGCCCAGTCGTTCTGCTTGAGGGCCGGCTCGATGGCGGTCTGCGCGACCGCCGCCAGCTGCTCCTCGGTGAAACCGGAGTCGACATCGGCCGAATAGGCGTACTGCCGGGCCCCGGTGGCGACGGCCAGCAGGACGTCGTTCTGGCCGAGGCCGTTCTTCTGGGCGGTGGCGTCGGCCCAGCTCTGCGCGGACCGGCCGGAGAAGTCGCGCACGTACGTGACGAACAGCTGGACCTTCCGGTCGGCGTAGAGCCTGTCCAGCGCGGCGGTGACCTCGGGCTCGCGGTCGCCCAGTGCGCCCACGCGGTCGGTGATCTGCCCCTGCTGGGACAGGGTGACCGGATCGTCGGCCCGGGCGGCCGGAGCGGTGGCCGTGGCCCAGCCGCCGAGCGCGAGCAGCCCGGCGGCGAGGGCGAGGCCGGTCCGGACGGGTATCCCGGCGGTGGTGCGTCTCTTCGTGCTGCTTCGCGTCCTGCTTTTCGGCGGAGTCACATTTGGGAGAGTATGGGCGGATCAACCCTCCCGCACCCGGAGCCCTCCCGGCTACGGCAGGCCGTACGCCGTCAGTTCCGGGCGGGACAGGACCAGGTGGTCGCCGATCAGCAGGGCGTCGGCCTTGGCCAGCGGCGGGTGGTCCCAGTGCCGGCGCGGTCTGCCCGAGAACGGGTCCAGGACCGCCACGTACGGGTCCGACGAGCGGCCGAGGAGACCGCGCCGCCCGCCCTGGGGGACTTTGACGTACAGGCCCTGCGGACGCAGCCCCAGCAGTTCGAGCCCGCACCCCGCCCCGCCGCACCGGGCCGCCTGGCGCTGCCAGCGCAGCGCGCCCGTCGCCGCGTCGAGCGCCAGGACCGTGTCCCAGCCGTCCCGGCTGTCCCGGCCCTCCCGGCCCTCCGGCGCGTGCGAGGCCGCGTACACCGTGCCGCGTTCGACGAGCAGGCCCTGCGCCAGGGGGCCCGGCGCGGAGCGCCACACCTCCCGGCCGGAGCCCTGGTCCAGGGCCAGCAGCGCGCCCTCGTCCAGGAGGTGGACGAGGCCGCTCCCGGCGAGCCGCGGATCGTGCAGCGTGCGCGCCGTGGGGCGGGACCGCCGGAAGGACCACACCGGTCGGCCGGTCGGCAGGTGCAGCGCCCGCAGTCGCAGATCGTCCGCGAGGACCAGGCAGTCGCCCACCGCGGCGGGGGAGCGCGTCGCCGGGTCGGGAACGGGGCGCTGCCACAGGATCTCGCCCGTCGCCGCCCGCAGCGCGGTCAGGTCCCCCGGCGCCCCGTGCACCAGCACCGGCCCGACGCAGAGCAGCGCCCGCGGCGCGGGGAGGCCGGCGCCTTCGGTGCCGGGCAGCGGCCGCGTGCCGGGCAGGTCGCGCCACCAGCGCACCCGGCCGTCCCGCGGCTCGCGCGCCAGCAGCCGCGCCCCCGGCGTGCCCTCCCGCCGCACCTCGACGTAGACCGTGCCGGCGTCCGCCGCGCAGGACACCAGCACCCGCCCGGCTCCCGGCAGCGGCGGCGCGGCCGCGCCCTCGTCGGCATACGCCGTCCACAGGGTCACGCCCGCGTCCGTCCCCACGCAGCCCACCTCGGTCCCCTCGCGCCACACCATGCGCGCGCCGGCCGCGTACAGGTCGGCCGGTCGGGCCCCGGTGCGCCACGCCCGTTCCCCGGGGGCCGCCGCGGGCCCGCGGCGGGTCGTTTCGGCGCGACCCGTCAGCGCCGGACCGGACGGCGGCGGGCTCCCGGCGTCGGCGGCGGCCTCCGCCAGCCAGGGCGTCCCGCCCGTCGCCACGCACTCCCGGGCGATCCGGGCCAGCGCCCGGGCCCGCTCCGCCGCGTCCGGCAGGTTCCGGGCCCGGCCCGCGCGCTCCCGGGCCACCGCCGGGTCCAGCGGCGGCCGGGCCTCCTGCTCGACGCGGGCCCGGGCGGAGGCCAGCGAGGCCAGGGCGTGGCCGGTCTTCTCGTCGGCGGCCTCCTGCGGGTCGTGGCGCAGCAGCCGGGCGGCCTGGCTCCGCAGCCGCTCCGCCGCTGCGAGCTGCCCCTGCTCGGCGTGGTGCGCGGCCTCCTCGCGCAGCCAGGCCGCCCGCTCCTCCAGGAACCGGGGCAGCTCCTCCTCGGCCTGCGCCAGCGCCCGGGCCCCGCCCGCCGGGTCCCCGGCCTCGGCCCGGTCGCGCGCCACCTGGCACAGTGCCAGCAGCCGTCCCCCGGCGGAGCCGATGCGCTCGCACAGCCGCAGGGCCGCCGCCAAGTCGTTCGGGGCGACGGCCAGCACCATGTCGTAGGTGGCGGCCCCGCGCAGTCCGGCGTCCTGGATCAGCGCGAGGCTCAGTTCGGCCTCGGCGGGATCGGCCGCCGCGACGGCCGTGGCGATGCGGGCGCCGAGCCGCTTCTCGGCCGGGCCGTCCGCGAAGTGGTCCGCGTTGTCAGTGGCCTCCGCTACGTTGATTCAGAGATCTCGAGGGGGGTGGTCCGTGGTGATCCGTGCGTACAAGTTCCTCATGCGGCCCACCGTGGGCCAGGAGGTTACCCTCGGCGTGATGCTGCGGGATCACTGCTCGCTGTACAACGGGGCGTTACAGGAACGTCGCGACGCGTGGCGGCATGCTTCGAAGACGAGCGTCAGGTACGGGATGCAGTCGGCGCAGCTCAAAGGCATCCGGGCGTTCGACCCGGAGAGCCAGGGAGGATGGTCGTTCTCCTCTCAGCAGGCCACACTTCGCCGTCTGGACAAGGCCTTTGCCGCGTTCTTCCGCCGGGTTAAGGCAGGTGAGGCTCCCGGTTACCCGCGCTTTCGCGGCGCGTCCTGGTTCGACACGGTGGTTTTCCCGAAGGATGGCGACGGCTGCCGCTGGAACTCCACCCCGAACGACCCCGTCACCCGCGTCCGGTTCCAAGGCATCGGGCACGTCAAGGTCAACCAGCACTGGCCGGTGGTCGGGCGGGTGAAGACCGTCTCGGTGAAGCGTGAGGGCAGGAAGTGGTTCGTCGTCCTCACCGCCGAGCAGGATCAGCCCGAACCACTGCCCGAGACGGGCAGCGTGGTCGGCATCGACCTGGGTATTGCTTCCTTCCTCACCGACTCGAACGGTGTGCACGTCCCCAACCCGCGTCACGGCCGCCGTGCCGCCTCCCGGCTCGAAGCCGCACAGCAGGCCCTCGCCCGGTTCCCGCGAGTACGCCGGGACAAGCGCACAGCCAACCATCGGCGCGCGGTCGAGAAGGTCGCCGCCCTGCACGGCAAGGTCCGTCGTCAGCGGCTCGACCATGCGCACAAGACCGCCCTCGCACTCGTGCGTGAACACGATCTCATCGCGCACGAAGACCTGAAGATCCGCAACATGATCCGGTCGCCCGCGCCGAAGTCGGACCCTGCCCGGGAAGGCGCCTTCCTGCCCAACGGGGCCGCCGCCAAGGCCGGGCTCAACAAGTCGATCAAGGATGCCGGTTGGGGGGTGTTCCTGACGATCCTGCACGCCAAGGCTGAAAGCGCCGGACGGGAAGTGATCGCAGTGGACCCCCGCAACACCTCCCGAACCTGCCCCCAATGCGGGCACATCGCAGCGGAGAACCGGCCCACACAGGAGAAGTTCGACTGCGTCTCGTGTGGCCATCAAGCGCACGCCGACACAGTTGGAGCCGTCAACGTCCTACGGGCCGGGCTGGTCCGCCGCACCGCCAACACGGCATAGCGGGAAGCCCCCGGATTCGTCCGGGGGAGGAGTCACCACGATGAAGAGCCGTCCGTCCTCCTGGCCCACGTCGTGCACCACGGTGATGCCGGGGTGCTGGAGCCGCGCCCCGATCGTGGCCTCGCGCCGGAAGCGGGCGACCAGCTCGTCGTTCGTGGCCGCCTCCAGCAGTACCTTCACCGCCACGGCCCGCTCCAGCGCCGTGTCGTGCGCCCGCCACACCTCGCCCATGCCGCCCTGGCCGAGAGGCTGTTCGAGGCGGTACCGGCCCGCCAGCTGATCCCCCACCCGCACCGCGAAAGCCCCCTGACGTGACGTCAACGACGTTACTCAGGGGGCATTCTGTCGTGCGAAGTGAACGGCTGGGGGCGGCTATGTGCCTGAACGCCGCCGGATCTTGCTTCCCAGCCACACGAGCGGGTCGTACTTGCGGTCCACGGCCCGCTCCTTCAGTGGGATCAGGGCGTTGTCGGTGATCTTGATCCCCTCCGGGCAGACCTCCGTGCAGCACTTGGTGATGTTGCAGTAGCCGAGCCCGTGCTCCTCCTGCGCCGTGCGCTTGCGGTCCAGGCCCGCCTCGGCCGCCGCGTCCAGCGGGTGCATGTCCAGCTCCGCCACCCGCATCAGGAAGCGCGGACCGGCGAAGGCCCCCTTGTTCTCCTCGTGGTCGCGCACCACGTGACAGGTGTCCTGGCACAGGAAGCACTCGATGCACTTCCTGAACTCCTGCGAGCGCTCCACGTCGATCTGCTGCATCCGGTACTCGCCCGGAGCCACCCCCGCGGGCGGCACGAACGCGGGCACCTCGCGCGCCTTCTGGTAGTTGAAGGACACGTCCGTCACCAGATCGCGGACGACCGGGAAGGCCCGCAGCGGGGTCACGGTGATCGTCTCCTCGCGGGAGAAGGTCGACATCCGCGTCATGCACATCAGCCGCGGCCGCCCGTTGACCTCCGCGCTGCACGAACCGCACTTGCCCGCCTTGCAGTTCCACCGCACCGCGAGGTCGGACGCCTGGGTGGCCTGGAGCCGGTGGACGATGTCCAAGACCACCTCCCCGTCGTTCACCTCCACGGTGAAGTCGCGCAGCTCACCGCCCTTCGCGTCGCCCCGCCAGATCCGGAACGCGGCATCGTAGCTACTCACTCGTACAGCTCCTCTTCGGCGAGGTACTTGACCAGCTCTTCCTTCTCGAAGAGCGCGAGCAGGTCGGATCGGATGGGATCGGTGCGCACCCGGGTCAGCTCGATCCGGTCGGCCGCGGGATCCGAGGGGGCCGGGTCGACCGGCCGGCACAGCAGGTTCACGGGCCGCCAGGAACGTTCCATCGCCGGGCAGTCCTCACGGGTGTGCCCGCCCCGGCTCTCGGTGCGCTCCAGGGCCGCGCGGGCCACGCACTCGCTGACGAGCAGCATGTTGCGCAGGTCCAGGGCCAGGTGCCAGCCCGGGTTGAACTGCCGGTGCCCCTCGACCCCGGCCCGGGAGGCCCGTACGCGCAGGGCCGCGAGCTTCTCCAGGGCCTGGGCCATCTCGCCCTCGCGGCGGATGATCCCGACGAGGTCGTTCATCGCCGTCTGGAGCTCCTGGTGCAGGGTGTACGGGTTCTCCGCGCCCTCGGCGGCGTGGAACGGGGCCAGCGCCTCCGCGGCCGCCGCGTCGATCTGCGCCTGGGACACCTCGGGCCGCCCGCCGACGGCCGGGGCGTCCCGCGCGGCGTACTCGGCCGCGTGCAGCCCGGCCCGGCGGCCGAAGACCAGCAGGTCGGAGAGGGAGTTCCCGCCGAGCCGGTTCGAGCCGTGCATGCCGCCCGCGACCTCACCGGCGGCGAACAGTCCCGGTACCCCGAGGGTGGCGGCCGTGTCGGACTCGACCGCGATGCCGCCCATCACGTAGTGGCAGGTCGGGCCGACCTCCATCGGCTCGGCGGTGATGTCCACGTCCGCCAGCTCCTTGAACTGGTGGTACATCGACGGCAGCCGCCGTTTGATCTTCTCGGCCGGCATCCGGGTGGACACGTCGAGGAACACCCCGCCGTGCGGGGACCCGCGCCCGGCCTTGACCTCGGAGTTGATGGCGCGGGCCACCTCGTCGCGGGGGAGCAGCTCGGGCGGACGCCGGTTGTGGTCGGGGTCCTCGTACCAGCGGTCGCCCTCCTCCTCGGACTGCGCGTACTTCTCCTTGAACACGTCCGGGATGTAATCGAACATGAACCGCTTGCCCTCGCTGTTGCGCAGCACCCCGCCGTCGCCGCGCACCGACTCGGTGACGAGGATGCCCTTGACCGAGGGCGGCCAGACCATGCCGGTCGGGTGGAACTGCACGAACTCCATGTTCAGCAGCGGCGCCCCGGCGAGCAGCGCCAGCGCGTGGCCGTCACCGGTGTACTCCCACGAGTTGGACGTGGTCTTGAAGGACTTCCCGATCCCGCCCGTGGCCAGCACCACCGCCGGGGCCTCCAGGACGAAGAACCGCCCGGTCTCGCGCTCGTAGCAGAAGGTCCCGGAGACCCTCTCGCCGTCCTTCATGACGCGCGTGACCGTGCACTCCTGGAAGACCTTGAGCCGGGCCTCGTAGTCCCCGTACTCCTTGAAGTCTTCCTGCTGGAGCTGGACGATCTTCTGCTGGAGGGTGCGGATCAGCTCCAGCCCGGTCCGGTCGCCGACGTGCGCGAGCCGCGGGTACTCGTGCCCGCCGAAGTTGCGCTGCGATATCTTCCCGTCCGGCGTGCGGTCGAAGAGCGCGCCCCAGGTCTCCAGCTCCCAGACCCGGTCCGGCGCCTCCTTGGCGTGCAGCTCCGCCATCCGCCACTGGTTCAGGAACTTGCCGCCGCGCATCGTGTCGCGGAAGTGCACCTGCCAGTTGTCGCCCTCGTTGACGTTGCCCATGGAGGCGGCGATCCCGCCCTCCGCCATCACGGTGTGGGCCTTGCCGAAGAGGGATTTGCAGATCACGGCCGTACGGGCGCCCCGCTCGCGCGCCTCGATCGCGGCCCGCAGCCCGGCGCCGCCGGCCCCGACCACGACCACGTCCCACTGCTGCCGTTCCACTTGGGTCACTAGAAGATCCTCGGGTCGGAGAAGGCGCCGCTGGCCACCAGGTAGACGTAGAAGTCGCACGCGGCGACGCTGATCAGGGAGGCCCACGCCAGCTGCATGTGACGGGTGTTGAGGCGGCTGATCCAGCCCCACAGCCGGTAGCGGACCGGGTGTTTTGAGAAGTGCTTGAGGCGGCCGCCCATGATGTGCCGGCAGGAGTGGCAGGACAGGGTGTAGGCCCAGATCAGCGCGATGTTGACGACGAAGAGCAGCGTTCCGAGGCCCATGTGGCCCCACTCGTACTGCTCGTTTCGGAAGGTCAGCACGGTGTCGTAGGTGAGGATGCCCGCGACCGGGACCGCCGCGTAGAAGAAGTACCGGTGCATGTTCTGGAAGATCAGCGGGAAGCGGGTCTCACCGCTGTACGAGGCGTGCGGCTCGGCGACGGCGCAGGCGGGCGGCGAGGCCCAGAAGCCCCGGTAGTAGGCCTTGCGGTAGTAGTAGCAGGTCAGCCGGAAGCCGAGCGGGAAGACCAGGACCAGCAGCGCGGGGGACAGACCCCACCAGCTGCCGAAGAGGTCGAGGTTCGGGCCGCCGCGCATGTCCGCGCAGTTCTCCGCGAGGCACGGGGAGTAGAACGGGGAGACGTACGGCGCCGCGTAGTAGTCGGCGTTGGCGAAGGCCCGCCAGGTCGAGTAGACGATGAAGGCGAACAGCCCGGCCGCGGTGCCGGCGGGCGAGAGCCACCACCGGTCGGTCCGCAGGTGCCGGGCCGCGATCGCGGCCCGCGAGGCGTCGTGGACGCCGCCGGGCCGCTGTGGGGATGGTTGGGTGCCTGTGGCCAAGAGGGACTCCGGGTGGAGTGATGAGGGGTGCCCCCGGGGACCCGGCCGCCGTCGCTGCGGGTGACCGGGTCCGGCGGGGTGCGTGGCGGGGTGCGTGGTGGGTGTGCGGGAGGGGTGCGCGGGAGGGGCGGGTCAGGGGGCGCGGCGGCCGCGGGCGCCGAGGCCCTCGTCGTCGGCGTCCGTCCACAGCGCGCTGTCGTACGGGGTGTCCGGGACGCTGACCATCGCGCCCTCGCCGGGAGGCCGGGAGGCGGCCGACCCCTGACGGGCCGTGTTCGCGACCTCCCGCTCCAGCCGTTCCACGGAACGGACCAGCTCGTTCAGGTTGCGCCGTACGGCGGTCAAATCATCTTGCAGGGACATGACTTGCCCTCACTTCCGCTGGGTGCGGTGGCAACGCTCATGTGCGCCTGCGAGTGTCGCGCCTCATATCCCCGGTTGTGAAGGGACGTGCAGCGATTGCGGGCGCGCAGGCGTGAACCGTGCGCCCTCTCCGCTCCCCTTTCATCCCTCTTACGGGGGAACGCCCGCCCGGAAAGCAAGCCGGATTGGTCCGCACGGGTGGGGTTCGCGGCGTGGCGAGGGTCGGCTGCGGTGGGTGCGGCGGGGTGTCGATTTCAGTGGGTTTCGGCACCCAGTGTGATCAGCTCCATATACCGCCGAACGTGATCGAAACATCCCCCTTTCACGGCTCCCCCCACGCCCCGTCCCGGAGGTACCACCCATGTCCCAGAGAAGGCGCAGGTCCTTGGCGCTCCTGACCTCGGGAGTTCTTGCACTGCCGCTGCTCGCGGGCTGCGGCGCGGGTGAAGACGAGGGAGGCCCGGCCGCCGCCGGCCAGGACATCGCGGCCAGCACCCGCGACAAGGTCAAGGACGGCGGGGTGCTGCGGTGGGCCGTGGACTCCATGCCGGGCACCCTCAACGCCTTCCAGGCCGATGCGGACGCCACCACCAACCGGATCGCCGGGGCGGTACTGCCCCAGCTGTTCGTGCTGGACGGCAAGGGGCGGCCGGTGGCCAACCCCGACTACCTGGAGAAGGCCGAGGTCGTCGAGCGGGAGCCCAAGCAGGTCGTCCTGTACAAGCTCAACCAGCAGGCCGTCTGGAGCGACGGCCGCGAGATCGGCGCCGCCGACTTCGTCGCCCAGTGGCGGGCCCTGAACGGCAAGGACTCCGCGTACTGGACGGCGCGCAACGCCGGCTACGACCGGATCGAGAAGATCGAGCGCGGCAAGACGGACCTGGAGGTCAAGGTCACCTTCGTCAGGCCGTACGCCGACTGGCGCTCCCTCTTCAGCCCCCTTTACCCCAAGCAGGTCACCGGCACCCCGGAGGCTTTCAACGAGGGAGCCCGGGGCGCCCTGAAGGTCACCGCGGGCCCCTTCGGGCTGGGCGCCATCGACAAGAAGACGGGTACGGCCTCGCTGACCCGCAACCCGCGCTGGTGGGGCAGCCCCGCCAAGCTCGACACCCTGGTCCTCACCGCGGTGCCCCGCTCCGAACGCCCCGCCGCGCTGGCCGCCGGGAAGCTCGACCTGGCGGAGATCGACCGCACCGGGGCCGACCGGATCGCCCTGGCCCGCCGCGACGCCGACAAGGCCGACGGGGCCCACGGCCCGGCCGCCTCGGTGACGGCCGCGCAGGCCACCCTCTCGTGGGCGCTGGCCTTCGGCCTGGACGAGGACAAGGCCAAGGAGGCGCAGGACACCCGCCAGAAGCACGCGGAGTCGGTGAAGCGGTACGCCGCGGAGCAGAGCGCCCTGCGCGGCTTCACCGTCCGCAAGTCCCTGGAGCCCGCCTACACCCAGCTCGCCATGAACGGGGCGAGCGGCCCCCTCGCCGACGAGCGGGTACGCCGCGCCGTGGCCCGCGCCCTGGACCGCCAGGCGCTCGCCGACATCGTCCTCAAGCCGCTGGGCCTGCCCGCGAAGCCGGTGGGCAGCCACCTCGCGCTGGCCGGGCAGCAGGCGTACGCCGACAACAGCGACGCCCTCGGCGGCCAGGACACCCAGGCCTCGCAGGCCCTGCTCGCGGACGCCGGCTGGCGCCGGGGCGGCAAGATCACCGAGCCGGCCGGCGCGAAGGCGGGCTCGGAGGCCTCCGAGGAGACGGACGACTCCAAGACGCCCGCCGTCCCGGCCGCGGGCCCGGGCACCGGCAACGACGGCCTCTACATCGTCGGCCAGGAGGACGGGCGCAACGGCGACGGACTGGCCGGCGACGGGCGGCCCGACGGGGAGATCGTCGACGCCGACGCCTTCGCGGCGGGCGAGCGGAGCGGACAGAACCGCCCCTCCCCGGTACTCGCCCCGGCCCCCTTCGCCGACCTCCAGGAGCAGCACCTGCGCACCCAGGCCGAGGCCCAGGCCGACGCCGTGGACGACGGCAAGCGCAGCCCGGCCCTCGACGCCGAGACCGCGGCCGAACCGGCGGACCCGGCCAACGCGAGCCCCGCCCCGGCCCCCGCCAAGCAGGCCGTACGCACCTCCGGCAGCATGCTCGCCAAGGACGGCAAGCCGCTCGCCCTGCGCTTCGTCCTGCCGGCCGGTCCCGGCTCGGAGGCGCTGCGCACGGTCGGCGAGCGGATCGCCCAGATGCTCCAGAAGGTCGGCGTGCAGACCGAGCTGACCAAGGTGGCCGACGAGAGCTTCTTCAAGGACCACATCGCCTCGGGCCAGTACGACCTGGCGCTCTACTCGTGGCCCGCGACCGCCTACCCGGCGACCGACGCCCGGCCCATCTTCGCCAAGCCGGAGCCGGCCGCCGACGGCTCGCTCCTGGTCGAACAGAACTACACCCGGGTCGGCACCGACCACATCGACCAGCTCTTCGACCAGGCGCTCGGCGAGCTGGACGAGGCGGCCTCCCGCGAGCTGATGCGCAAGGCCGACGCCCGGATCTGGGCGACGGCCGGATCCATCCCGCTCTACCAGCGCCCCGAGCTGGTGGCCGTGAAGCCGGGTCTCATCAACGCGGGCGCCTTCGGCCTCGGAGCTCCGCGCTACCAGGACATCGGCTGGAAGAAGCCGGCGTCCGGGGCCAAGGACAAGAACCCGAAGAAGTAACGCGAAGAAATAGCGCGAAGAAGTGATGACGAACAGGTGCATCCGGGGTTGATTCGAAGGTCTCAAGCTCAGATGTGACTCAAGTCCCTTGCCCGCCGGATCACCCGGCGGGCAAGGTCGTACGTACCCGTTGACCCGCGTGTTTACAGGCTCCACCCATGGTCGGGTCCCCCCACCCAGGACCCGGCCTTGCTCAGTCGTCCGGCCTCTTGACAGACCCCCCGGCAGGCGGTTCCCGCCAGCCGACGTACGATGGGGTAAGGCCGTGGCAGGTTTTCCGCCCGGTCGAGGCGCGCGTGCCGGACCGTACGCGTCGCCATCCACGATCCCGGGAGAAGCGCCGAAGTGCCCACGCGCCACGACATCCGTAACGTCGCCATCGTCGCCCACGTCGACCATGGCAAGACGACCATCGTCGATGCCATGCTCAAGCAGGCCGGTGCCTTCGCCGCCCACCAGCACCTCGACGACCGCATGATGGACTCGAACGACCTGGAGCGTGAGAAGGGCATCACGATCCTCGCCAAGAACACGGCGGTGAAGTACCACCCCAAGGACGGCGGGGCGCCCATCACGATCAACATCATCGACACCCCCGGCCACGCCGACTTCGGTGGTGAGGTCGAGCGCGGTCTGTCGATGGTGGACGCGGTCGTCCTGCTGGTGGACGCCTCCGAGGGTCCCCTGCCCCAGACCCGCTTCGTCCTGCGCAAGGCCCTGCAGGCGAAGATGCCGGTCATCCTCTGCATCAACAAGACGGACCGCCCGGACTCCCGGATCGACGAGGTCGTCAACGAGACGTACGACCTCTTCCTCGACCTGGACGCCGACGAGGACCAGATCGAGTTCCCGATCGTCTACGCCTGTGGCCGTGACGGCGTGGCCTCGCTGACCAAGCCGGAGGACGGCACCGTCCCCGCGGACAGCGACAGCCTGGAGCCCTTCTTCTCCACCATCCTGGCCCACGTCCCGGCCCCGGTGTACGACGACGAGGCGCCCCTCCAGGCCCACGTCACCAACCTGGACGCGGACAACTTCCTCGGCCGCATCGCGCTGGTGCGCGTCGAGCAGGGCGAGCTCCGCAAGGGTCAGACCGTCGCGTGGATCAAGCGTGACGGCACCATCTCCAACGTCCGCATCACCGAGCTGATGATGACCGAGGCGCTCACCCGCAAGCCGGCCGAGGTGGCGGGCCCGGGTGACATCTGTGCGGTCGCCGGTTTCCCCGACATCATGATCGGCGAGACCCTGGCCGACCCGGAGAACCCGATCGCGCTCCCGCTGATCTCGGTCGACGAGCCGGCGATCTCCATGACCATCGGTACGAACACCTCCCCGATGGTCGGCCGCGGCGGCAGCGGCAAGGGCGCGGACGCCAAGTCCGCGGTCAAGGACCGCAAGGTCACCGCCCGCCAGGTCAAGGACCGTCTGGACCGCGAGCTGGTCGGTAACGTCTCGCTCCGCGTCCTCGACACCGAGCGTCCCGACGCCTGGGAGGTCCAGGGCCGTGGTGAGCTCGCGCTCGCCATCCTGGTCGAGCAGATGCGCCGCGAGGGCTTCGAGCTGACCATCGGCAAGCCGCAGGTGGTCACGCAGGTGATCGACGGCAAGGTGCACGAGCCGGTCGAGCGCATGACGGTCGACGTCCCCGAGGAGCACATGGGCGCGGTCACGCAGCTCATGGGCGTCCGCAAGGGCCGCATGGACAACATGTCGAACCACGGCTCCGGCTGGGTCCGCATGGAGTTCGTCGTCCCGTCCCGCGGCCTCATCGGCTTCCGTACCGAGTTCCTGACCGGTACGCGCGGCACGGGCATCGCCCACTCGATCCACGAGGGCCTCGAGCCGTGGTTCGGCCCGCTGGTGACCCGTAACAACGGTTCGCTGGTCGCCGACCGCTCCGGTTCGGTCACGCCGTTCGCGATGATCAACCTGCAGGAGCGCGGCGTCCTGTTCACCGAGCCCGGCACCGAGGTGTACGAGGGCATGATCGTCGGCGAGAACTCCCGCGCCGACGACATGGACGTGAACATCACCAAGGAGAAGAAGCTCACCAACATGCGTGCGGCTTCGGCGGACAACACCGAGAACGTGGTGCCCCCGCGCAGGCTCTCCCTGGAGCAGTCCCTGGAGTTCTGCCGCGACGACGAGTGCGTCGAGGTGACCCCGGAGGCCGTCCGCATCCGCAAGGTCGTCCTGGACCAGAAGGACCGTTCGCGCACCGCTTCGCGCGCCAAGTCCGGCAAGTAGTCGCGTAGGACCTAGGTCACACCTGGGTCCTGCCCGCCGCCGCCTCAAGTGAACGGCCCCCTTCGTCACGTACACCGTGACGTAGGGGGCCGTTCGCTTTTGTCAAGCGGATTATTTGGGTCCGGTGTCCGCATACCGACCGTGACACTCCGGAAGAAGAGCTAACAGTCCGTTTCGTTCATGTCTGTCTCCTATCCGTTTGTCCGGATTTCGGGTTTTAGCCGTAGTGTGATGTTGTGAAAACGAGACCACTTAAGTGTGGTTTACGGTCAGGGCGTCCTCGAGGATGGCTCCATTGAGCTCGGGTCAATGGGTCACACGCTGTGGGGAGCGTCGACTCACGAGCACACTCGGGACACCGGTCCTATCGCCGTCAGGGGTGTCGGCGAAAAGCGCCTGTGTCCTTCACATCAGACAGTGGACTCATGAGGAGGAAACCCATGCGCGGTGCCAAGAGCGCCAAGTGGGTAACGGGCGCGATTGTCGTCGCCCTGGCAGCGACTGCCTGTGGCGGCGGTGGCGAGAAGGCCGGCGCCAAGGGTGAGGTTGACCCGAACGGCATCTTCTCGATCGAGGTGGGCGAGCCGGAGAAGCTCCTCCAGCCGGCCGACACGATGGAGTCCAACGGCTCGATCGCGATGTCGGGTCTGTTCTCCCAGCTCGTCGACTACGACGCCGACGGCAAGATCGTCAACGTGAACGCCGAGTCGGTCACGAGCACGGACAGCAAGCTCTGGACCGTCAAGCTGAAGCCCGGCTGGACCTTCCACGACGGCACCAAGGTGACCGCCGAGTCCTACGTCAAGGCGTGGAACTGGGCCGCGAACATCAACAACAAGCAGGGCAACGCGTCCTGGTTCGCCGACATCAAGGGCTTCGAAGCCCTGCACCCCGAGGCGGAGGGCGCCAAGCCCACCGGTGACGCCCTCGAGGGTCTGAAGATCGTCGACGAGAACACCTTCACCATCGAGCTCGCCAACGCGGTGCCGTACTTCGCGTACAAGCTCGGCTACGAGGTCTTCTCCCCGCTGCCCGCCTCGTTCTACGCGGACCCCGCGGCCGCCGGTGAGAAGCCGGTCGGCAACGGCCCGTACAAGTTCAAGTCGTGGGAGCACAAGAAGCAGATCGAGCTCACGCGCTTCGACGACTACAAGGGTGTCGACAAGGCGAAGAACGGCGGTGTGATTCTCAAGAACTACACCACCCTCGAGACCGCCTACGAGGACCTGAAGTCGGGCAACGTCGACGTCCTGCGTCAGATCAGCCCGAAGGACCTCCCGGTCTACCGCGCCGACCTCGGTGACCGCGCCGTGGACCAGGCGTACTCCGCCGTCCAGACGCTGGCCATCGCGTTCTACGCCGACCAGTGGAAGACCCCGAAGCCGGTCAACCCGAAGGTCATCCAGGGCCTGTCGAAGGCGATCGACCGCGACACCATCACCAAGACCGTGCTCCAGGGCACCCGCGAGCCGGCCACCGGCTGGGTCGCCAAGGGCGTCCTCGGCTACACGCCGACCGGCTCCGGTGACGTCACCAAGTTCGACCCGGCGGCGGCCAAGGCCCTCATCGCCGAGGGCGGCGGCGTCCCGAACAACGAGATCTTCATCCAGTTCAACTCGGATGGCGGTCACAAGGAATGGGTCGAGGCCGTCTGCGGCAGCATCACCCAGTCCACCGGCGTCAAGTGCACCGGTGACGCCAAGCCGGACTTCCAGGCCGACCTCCAGGCCCGCAAGTCCAAGCAGGTCAAGTCGATCTACCGCTCCGGCTGGGTCCTCGACTACCCGGTGAACGCCAACTTCATCAGCGACCTGTTCCGTACGGGCGCCGGCGGCAACCAGGGTGGCTTCAGCAGCCCCGAGCTCGACGCCAAGATCGCCGCGGCGGACAGCGCCGCGACCCTCGACGAGTCCGTGAAGGCCTACCAGGCCATCGAGAAGGAACTCGTCAACTACATGCCTTCCATCCCGCTCTGGTACTACAAGGTCAACGCGGGCTACTCCGAGAAGGTCCAGAACGTGAAGTACGCCCAGGACGGCGACCCGATCCTCGACCAGGTCGAGGTCAAGAAGTAAGTCCTACCGCGTAATTCCTTTCGACGGATGTGGGCCGGCGGGGAGCCGGCCCACATTCGGGCCTACATGCAGCGCCCGGGGGGCCCTTTCGCGACGCAGTGACGGATCCGTCACGCGCGTGCGTGGCGAAAGGGCCCGTCCGGCTGCGCCTGCCGCATCTTCTACGGAGGCATGATGGGGCGCTATGTCGCACGACGACTGCTCCAGATGATCCCGGTCTTCTTCGGGACGACCCTGCTCATCTTTTTGATGGTGTACAGCCTGCCCGGCGATCCCGTGGCCGGACTCTTCGGGGACAAGGGCACCGACCCCGCAACGCTGGCCGCCCTGCGTAAGCAGCACGGCCTGGACCTGCCGTTGTGGCAGCAGTACTACAACTACATCACCGGCATCCTGTTCCACTTCGACTTCGGGTCCCAGATCCGCAGTGGACGTGAGATCACCGAAGTGGTCGGCGCGGCCTTCCCGGTCACGCTGCGGCTGGCGTTCCTGGCGTTCGCGATCGAGATCGTCCTGGGTCTGACCCTCGGCATCGTCGCCGGCCTCAAGGCCGGCAAGCTCGCCGACAACCTGATCCTGATCCTCACCCTGCTGATCATCTCGATGCCGGTCTTCGTCCTCGGCTTCATCGTCAAGTCGGTGTTCGCCTTCCAGCTCGGCTGGATCGAGCCGAACGTCAGCAACGACGAGACCTGGGGCGAACTGCTCGCGCCGGCCATCGTGCTCGGCTCGCTCTCGCTCGCCTACGTGGCCCGCCTGACGCGCACCTCGATGGCGGAGAACCTGCGCGCGGACTACGTCCGCACCGCCGTGGCCAAGGGCCTGCCCAAGCGCCGCGTCATCGGTGTGCACCTCATGCGCAACTCGATGATCCCCGTCGTCACCTTCCTCGGCACCGACATCGGCGCCCTGATGGGCGGCGCCCTCGTCACCGAAGGCATCTTCAACGTCCACGGCGTCGGCGGTCTGATCTACGAATCGGTCGTCCGCCGTGAAGGCCAGACCGTGGTCGGTGTCGTCACCGTCCTCGTCGTGGTCTACCTGATAGCCAGCCTGCTCGTCGACCTCCTCTACGCGGTCATGGACCCGAGGATCCGGTATGCCTGATCTGACCAAGACCGACATCGTGGCGGCCGAGACCTCCGGGGCGCCCGCCGCCCCGGTGGAGCCGGCGAAGGCCGAGAAGGCACGCAGCCTCTGGGGCGACGCCTGGGCCGACCTGCGTCGCAACCCGTACTTCGTCATTTCCTCGGCGCTGATCTTCGTGCTCCTCGTGATCGCCGCCTTCCCGGGCTGGTTCACCAGCATCGACCCCACCAAGGGCGACCTGGTCAACCACTTCCTCGGCAAGCCGGAGCTGGCCAAGGTCGGTTCTCCCGAGTGGCTCGGCTGGGACGGCCAGGGACGCAGCGTCTACGCGCGGCTCATCTACGGCACCCGCGCCTCGGTCATCGTCGCGATCTCCGTGACCGCGATCGTCACCGTGCTCGGCAGCATCACCGGCATGATCGCCGGTTACTTCGGCGGCGTCACCGACGCGATCATGTCGCGCATCACCGACATCTTCTTCGGCATCCCGTTCCTGCTCGGCGCGATGGTCGTCCTCCAGGCCTTCACCGACCGCACCGTGTGGACGGTCGTCTTCGCCCTGGCCTTCCTCGGCTGGACGCAGATCAACCGCGTCATGCGCGGCGCGGTCATCACCGTGAAGCAGGCCGACTACGTGCACGCCGCCAAGGCCCTCGGCGCCGGCACCACGCGGATCCTGATCAAGCACATCCTGCCGAACGCCATGGCCCCGGTGATCGTGGTCGCCACGATCGCGCTCGGTGGCTACATCGCGGCCGAGGCCACCCTGTCCTACCTGGGTCTGGGCCTCGCGTCGCCGACCATCTCGTGGGGCGTGGACATCTCCGCCGGTTCGCAGCAGATCCGAGTGGCCCAGCACATCCTGCTGTACCCCTCGATCATGCTCAGCATCACCGTCCTCGCCTTCATCATGCTCGGCGAAGCGGTCCGCAACGCCCTCGACCCCAAGCTGCGCTGAGGAGGGCGTAAGTGATCACTATGGACAACACCTCCAGCCTTCCCTCCCCGCGTGACGGGGCCCCGCAGACGCCGCTCCTCGAAGTGCGCGACCTGCACGTCGAGTTCCACACCCGCGACGGTGTGGCCAAGGCAGTCAACGGCGTCAACTACTCCGTGAGCGCCGGCGAGACCCTCGCCGTCCTCGGTGAGTCCGGCTCCGGCAAGTCCGTGACGGCCCAGGCCATCATGGGCATCCTCGACATGCCCCCCGGCAAGATCCCGCAGGGCGAGATCCTCTTCCGCGGCCAGGACATGCTCAAGATGAGCTTCGAGGAGCGGCGCAAGCTGCGCGGCCGGAAGATCGCCATGATCTTCCAGGACGCCCTGTCCTCCCTGAACCCGGTGCTCACCGTCGGCTACCAGCTGGGCGAGATGTTCCGCGTCCACGAGGGCATGTCGAAGAAGGACGCCCGGCTCAAGGCCATCGAGCTGATGGAGAAGGTCAAGATCCCGGCGGCGAAGGAGCGGGTCGACGACTACCCGCACCACTTCTCCGGCGGTATGCGCCAGCGCATCATGATCGCCATGGCGATCGCGCTGGAGCCCGACCTGATCATCGCGGACGAGCCGACGACCGCCCTGGACGTCACCGTCCAGGCCCAGGTCATGGACCTGCTCGCCGAGCTCCAGCGCGAACTGAACATGGGCCTGATCCTGATCACCCACGACCTCGGCGTGGTCGCCGACGTCGCGGACAAGATCGCGGTCATGTACGCCGGCCGGATCGTCGAGACCGCTCCGGTCCACGAGATCTACAAGCGCCCGGCGCACCCGTACACCCGGGGCCTGCTGGACTCGATCCCGCGCCTGGACCAGAAGGGCCAGGAGCTCTTCGCGATCAAGGGCCTGCCGCCGAACCTGCTGCGCCTGCCCACCGGCTGCTCGTTCAGCCCGCGCTGCCCCGCGGCGCAGGACATCTGCCGGTCCGAGATCCCCGCACTGCAGCCCGTCAGCGAGCAGGACGGCAGCGAGCTGGCCGGCCGTCACAGCGCCTGCCACTTCTGGAAGGAGCAGCTCCATGGCTGAGCTCACCAACGCCCCCGCACGGGAGCCGATCCTCCAGGTCCGCGGCCTGGTCAAGCACTTCCCGCTGACCCAGGGAGTCCTGTTCAAGAAGCAGGTCGGCGCCGTCAAGGCCGTCGACGGGATCTCCTTCGACCTGTACCAGGGCGAGACCCTCGGCATCGTCGGCGAGTCCGGCTGTGGCAAGTCCACCGTCGCCAAGCTGCTGATGAACCTGGAACGCGCCACCGCCGGCGAGGTCTTCTACAAGGGCCAGGACATCACCAAGCTGTCCGGCCGCGCCCTGAAGGCCGTCCGCCGCAACATCCAGATGGTGTTCCAGGACCCGTACACCTCGCTGAACCCGCGCATGACGGTCGGCGACATCATCGGCGAGACCTACGACATCCACCCCGAGGTGGCCCCCAAGGGCGACCGGCGCCGCAAGGTGCAGGAACTCCTCGACGTCGTCGGCCTCAACCCGGAGTACATCAACCGGTACCCGCACCAGTTCTCCGGCGGCCAGCGCCAGCGCATCGGCATCGCCCGCGGCCTCGCGCTCAACCCGGAGATCATCATCTGCGACGAGCCGGTCTCCGCGCTCGACGTATCGGTGCAGGCCCAGGTCATCAACCTGATGGAGAAGCTGCAGGAGGAGTTCAACCTCTCCTACATCTTCATCGCGCACGACCTGTCGATCGTCCGGCACATCTCGGACCGCGTCGGCGTCATGTACCTCGGCAAGATGGCCGAGATCGGCACCGACGAGCAGATCTACGAGCACCCGACCCACCCGTACACCCAGGCACTGCTCTCCGCGGTGCCGGTGCCGGACCCGGCCGCCCGCGAGGGCCGCGAGCGGATCATCCTCACCGGTGACGTCCCCTCGCCGGCCAACCCGCCGTCGGGCTGCCGCTTCCGCACCCGCTGCTGGAAGGCCGAGGAGAAGTGCTCCGTGGAGGAGCCGCTGCTCGCCATCCCGGAGCGCTTCCAGGGCTCCAAGTCGCTGGCCGCGCACGAATCCGCCTGCCACTTCGCCGAGGAGAAGGCCGTCCTGGCCGTCTGACCCTCCGACAGCGACACAGCGACACAGCGGCACAGCGGCACCACAGGGCGCCCGTCACCGGATCTCTCCGGCGGCGGGCGCCCTGGCGTTCGCGCGTCCCGGCGTTCGCGCGCCGTGCACCCCCGGCCGCTGACGGAGCCCCGACGGCCACCATGGTCTGATGGCCCGCATGCTCACCGTTCGGCCCGCCGGGCCCTCCGACGCCGAGGACATCTGCGGGCTCCACAACGCCATCGACCGCATCGAGATCGGCCGCCCCGAAACCGACCTCGGCGCGGTGGAGGCCGATCTGCGCCACCCCGACGTGCACCTGGAGGCGGATTCCTTCCTCGCCTTCGAGAGCGGCCGCCTCCTCGGCTACGCCCTGGTGTGGGCCGACTCCGGCCCCGGCCGGGCCGACTGCCACTTCCGGGTCCTGCCGGGGCGCGGCGCGGCCGCCGTCCGGCTGCTGGAGCGGGTGGAGGCCAGGGCCCGCGAACTCACCACCGGAGCCCCGCACGCCTACCTGTGGCTCGCGCCGAGCGGGGGACGCACCCTTGACCCCGGACTGCTGCCCGGCCGCGGCTACCGCACGGTGCGCAGCTTCCGGGTGCTGACCCGCGCGCTCGGCCCCGCCGACACGCCCCCGGAGCCGCCCGCCGGGCTCACCCTTCGCCCCTGCGACGGCGACGAGAGCGAGCGCCGGCGCGCCCACGCCCTGATCGAGGAGACCTTCGCGGAGCACTTCGGGCACGTGGAGCGCCCGTACGAGCCCTGGCTGGACCAGATCGACGGCCGCGGCCTGGACTGGTCGCTGGTGTGGATCGCGAGCCTGCCCGGGCTGGGTGACGTAGGGGTGCTGCTCACCCGCGACGACCGCACCAGCATGGGCTGGCTCAGCCACCTCGGCGTTCGTGCGCGGGCCCGCGGCCGGGGCGTCGGCTCCTTCCTGCTGCGCCACTGCTTCGCCGCCTACGCCGCCCGCGGCCGCGCGACACTGGGCCTCGACGTGGACGTGGCCAACGCGAGCGGAGCGCTGCGGCTGTACGAGGCGCACGGCATGACCACGTACCACTCGGTGGACACCTGGGAGCTGATGCTGCGACGGTCCGCTTTGCACTCGCAGGGGTGACAGGCGGGGGGCGCGAGGGTGCAATCGGTCCAACGAGGAGTGTGCGGGATCCCACATAGGGTGACATTGGGCCCTAAGTGAGTCTTGGGATCCATGAGGAGGCACTCCATGCGCGGAGCCACCCACGCCAAGTGGGCCGCATGTGCGGCGGCCGTCGCCCTCGCGGCGACCGCCTGCGGCGGCGGAAGCGACAGCGGCGGAGGCGGCGCGGACGGCATCGTCAGCTCCTCGTGGGGAGACCCGCAGAACCCGCTGGAGCCCGCCAACACCAACGAGGTCCAGGGCGGCAAGGTCCTCGACATGCTCTTCCGGGGTCTCAAGCGGTACGACCCCGAGACCGGTGAGGCGAAGAACTTCCTCGCCGAGAAGATCGAGACCACCGACAGCCAGAACTTCACGATCACGCTGAAGGACGGCTGGAAGTTCAGCAACGACGAGCCGGTCACCGCGCAGTCCTTCGTGGACGCCTGGAACTACGGCGCGGACGTCACCAAGAAGCAGAACAACTCGCCCTTCTTCTCCGACATCGTCGGCTACGCGGACGTCCACCCCGAAAAGGGCGACCCCAAGGCCAAGACCATGTCCGGCCTGGTCGTCAAGGACCCCAAGACCTTCACGGTCGCCCTCAAGGAGAAGTTCTCCACCTGGCCCGAGACCCTCGGCTACCAGGCCTTCTCCCCGCTGCCCAAGGCCTTCTTCACCGACCACGACGCCTGGCTGAAGAAGCCCGTCGGCAACGGCCCGTACACGGTGGACTCGTACACCAAGGGCACCGGCATGAAGCTGCGCAAGTGGGACGCCTACCCGGGTGAGGACAAGGCGGTCAACGGCGGAGTGGACCTGAAGGTCTACACCGACAACAACACCGCCTACACCGACCTCATCTCCGGCAACCTCGACCTGGTCGACGACGTCCCGGCGCAGCAGCTGAAGAACGTCGCGAACGACCTCGGCGACCGCTACATCAACCAGCCGGCCCTCATCATCCAGACCCTCACCTTCCCGCTGTATGACCCGCAGTGGAGCAAGGAGGGCATGGACAAGGTCCGCCGCGGCATCTCGATGGCGATCAACCGCGACGAGATCACCAAGCAGATCTTCCGCGAGACCCGCACCCCGGCCAAGGACTGGACCTCCCCGGCCCTCGGCGACAAGGGCGGATTCTCCGCCACCGCCTGCGGTGAGGCCTGCTCCTTCAACCCCACCGAGGCCAAGAAGCTCATCCAGGAGGGCGGCGGCCTGCCCGGCGGCAAGGTCTCGCTGACCTCCAACGTGGACACCGGCTCGCACCGCGAGTGGATGGACGCCGTCTGCAACAGCATCAACAACGCGCTCGGCGAGGGTCCGGTCTGCACGGTCAACCCGATCGGTACCTTCGCCGACTTCCGCAACCAGCAGAGCAGCTTCAAGCTGACCGGCCCGTTCCGCTCCGGCTGGCAGGCCGACTACCCCCTGATCCAGAACTTCCTGGAGCCGCTCTACTACACCGGCGCGTCCTCCAACTACGGAAAGTTCAGCAACCCGGAGTTCGACAAGCTCGTCGACGCGGCGAACCGCGAGAGCGACGCCGCCAAGGCGACCGGCCTCTTCAAGGACGCCGAGAAGATCCTCGCCGAGCAGATGCCGTCCATCCCGCTCTGGTACCAGAACGGCAGCGCGGGCTACGGGGAGCGCGTCTCGGACGTGAAGCTCAACCAGTTCAGCGTCCCGGTGTACGACCAGATCAAGGTCAGCTGACCCGCCAACGGATCGAACCTGGAGCAGTCCATGGGACGTTATGTGATCCGGCGACTGCTCCAGATGATCCCCGTGTTCATCGGCAGCACGTTCCTGATCTTCTTCATGGTGTACGCGCTCGGTGATCCGGTCGCCGCCCTCTTCGGTGACAAGGCCCCCGACCCCGCCACCGCCGCGCGGATCCGCAAGGACCTCTACCTCGACCAGCCCCTGTGGAAGCAGTACCTGCACTACATGGGCCAGATCTTCCAGGGCGACTTCGGCACCGCCTTCAACGGCCAGAAGGTCACCGAACTCATGGCCTCGGCCTTCCCGGTGACCCTGCGCCTGACCATCGTCGCGATCGCCATCGAGATCGTCGTCGGCATCACCCTCGGCGTGATCAGCGGCCTCAAGCGCGGCAAGTCCATCGACAGCGGCGTGCTGGTCCTCACCCTCGTGGTGATCTCGGTGCCCACCTTCGTGACGGGCTACCTCCTCCAGTTCGTCTTCGGCGTCAAATGGGGCTGGGTGCGCCCCACCGTCTCCCCGGACGCCCCCTTCAGCGAACTGATCCTGCCCGGCATCGTCCTCGCGCTGGTGTCCCTCGCCTACGTCACCCGGCTGACCCGGACCTCCATCGCCGAGAACGTCAAGGCCGACTACGTCCGCACCGCCGTGGCCAAGGGCCTGCCCCGCCGCCGGGTCATCACCCGCCACCTGCTGCGCAACTCGCTGATCCCCGTGGTCACCTTCATCGGCACCGACATCGGCGCCCTGATGGGCGGAGCCATCGTCACCGAGCGGATCTTCAACATCCACGGGGTCGGCTACCAGCTCTACCAGGGCATCCTGCGCAACAACTCCCCGACGGTGGTCGGCTTCGTGACCATCCTCGTGATCGTCTTCCTGCTGGCGAACCTGCTCGTCGACCTGCTCTACGCGGTCCTGGACCCGAGGATCCGTTATGCCTGAGCCCGATCCCGAGCGCGCCGCCTACGATCCGCTGGGACCCGGCCCCCACGAGTCCATCGCCCCCACCGGCCAGGGGGGCGCCATGGATCTCGCCCTGGAGGAGGGCGAAAGCCTGGAGAAGAAGCTCGGGGGAGCCCCCGTAGGCCCGCAGGAGAAGGCCCGCTCCCTGTGGTCCGACGCCTGGCACCAACTGCGCCGCAACCCCGTCTTCCTCGTCTCCACGCTGCTGATCCTCTTCCTCGTGGTCATCTCCATCTGGCCCCAGCTCATCGCGAGCGGCGACCCGCTCCAGTGCGACCTGTCCAAGTCCCAGGAGGGCTCGTCCCCGGGCCACCCCTTCGGCTACGACACCCAGGGCTGCGACGTCTACACCCGTACCGTCTACGGGGCCCGCGCCTCCATCACCGTGGGCATCTGCGCCACCCTCGGCGCGGCCCTCCTCGGCTCCGCGCTCGGCGGGCTCGCCGGATTCTTCGGCGGCTGGGGCGACGCGCTGCTCTCCCGGGTCGCCGACATCTTCTTCGGCATCCCGGTGGTCCTCGGCGGCCTGGTCTTCCTGTCCGTGGTCACCAGCACCACCGTCTGGCCCGTCGTCGGCTTCATCGTGCTGCTCGGCTGGCCCCAGCTGGCCCGCATCGCCCGCGGTTCGGTCATCACCGCCAAACAGAACGACTACGTCCAGGCGGCGCGGGCGCTCGGAGCCGGCAACGGCCGGATGCTGCTGCGGCACGTGGCGCCCAACGCCATCGCGCCCGTCATCGTGGTCGCCACCATCGCGCTCGGCACGTACATCGCCCTGGAAGCCACCCTGTCCTTCCTCGGCGTCGGCCTGCGGCCGCCCACGGTCTCCTGGGGCATCGACATCTCCAACGCGGCCTCCCAGATCCGCAACGCCCCGCACATGCTGCTCTACCCGGCGGGCGCGCTCAGCATCACCGTGCTCGCGTTCATCATGCTCGGCGACGCGGTGCGCGACGCCCTCGACCCCAAGCTGCGCTGAGGAGCCCCGCACATGCTGCTCGAAGTGCGCGACCTGCACGTGGAATTCAAGACGCGGGACGGCGTCGCCAAGGCCGTCAACGGGGTCAACTACTCCGTGGCCGAAGGCGAGACCCTCGCCGTGCTCGGCGAATCCGGCTCCGGCAAGTCGGTCACCGCCCAGGCCGTCATGGGCATCCTCGACATGCCGCCGGGCCGCATCGCGGGCGGCGAGATCCTCTTCAAGGGCAAGGACCTGCTGAAGATGAAGGAGGAGGAGCGCAGGAAGGTCCGCGGCGCCGAGATGGCCATGATCTTCCAGGACGCGCTGTCCTCCCTCAACCCGGTCCTGAGCGTCGGCGCGCAGCTCGGCGAGATGTACGAGGTGCACCGCGGGATGTCCCGCAAGGACGCCCGGAACAAGGCCGTCGAGCTGATGGACCGGGTCAAGATCCCGGCGGCCCGGGAGCGGGTGGGGGACTACCCGCACCAGTTCTCCGGCGGCATGCGCCAGCGCATCATGATCGCCATGGCGATGGCCCTGGAACCCTCGCTCATCATCGCGGACGAGCCGACCACCGCCCTGGACGTCACCGTCCAGGCCCAGGTCATGGACCTGCTCGCCGAGCTCCAGCGCGAACTGAACATGGGCCTGATCCTGATCACCCACGACCTCGGCGTGGTCGCCGACGTCGCGGACAAGATCGCCGTCATGTACGCCGGCCGGATCGTCGAGGCCGCGCCCGTCCACGAGATCTACCGGAATCCCGCCCACCCCTACACCCGGGGCCTGCTGGACTCCATCCCGCGCCTGGACCAGAAGGGCCAGGAGCTGTACGCCATCAAGGGCCTGCCGCCCAACCTGCTCGCCATCCCGCCCGGCTGCGCCTTCAACCCGCGCTGCCCGATGGCCCGGGCCGTCTGCCGCACCGACGTACCCCCGCTGGCCGAGGTCGGACCGGACCGTGCCAGTGCGTGCTTCTTCTGGAAGGAGTGCCTCGGTGGCTGAGTCGATCCTCGTGGTGGAGGACCTGGTCAAGCACTATCCGCTGACCCAGGGCATCCTCTTCAAGAAGCACGTCGGCGCCGTCAAGGCCGTCGACGGGGTCTCCTTCGACCTGCGGGCCGGCGAAACCCTCGGCATCGTCGGGGAGTCGGGCTGCGGCAAGTCCACCGTCGCCAAGATGCTGGTCAACCTGGAACGCCCGACGGCGGGCTCGATCACGTACAAGGGCGAGGACCTCGCCAAGCTCTCCGCCAAGGGCCTCAAGGCCGCGCGCCGCAACATCCAGATGGTGTTCCAGGACCCGTACACCTCGCTGAACCCGCGCATGACGGTCGGCGACATCATCGGCGAGCCGTACGAGATCCACCCCGAGGTGGCCCCCAAGGGCGACCGGCGCCGCAAGGTCCAGGAGCTCCTGGACGTGGTCGGCCTGAACCCGGAATACATCAACCGGTACCCGCACCAGTTCTCCGGCGGCCAGCGCCAGCGCATCGGCATCGCCCGCGGCCTCGCCCTCCAGCCCGAGATCATCGTCGCCGACGAGCCCGTCTCCGCCCTCGACGTCTCCGTACAGGCCCAGGTGGTCAACCTCCTGGAGCGCCTCCAGGACGAGTTCCACCTCTCCTACGTGTTCATCGCGCACGACCTCTCGATCGTCCGGCACATCTCCGACCGGGTCGGGGTCATGTACCTGGGCCGGATCGTCGAGATCGGCACCGACACCCAGATCTACGACCACCCCACCCATCCGTACACCCAGGCACTGCTCTCCGCGGTCCCGGTCCCCGACCCGGCGGCGCGCGCGGGCCGCGAGCGGATCATCCTCTCCGGCGACGTGCCCTCCCCGGCCAATCCGCCCTCGGGCTGCCGCTTCCGCACCCGCTGCTGGAAGGCCGAGGCGCGCTGCGCTTCGGAGGTCCCGCTCCTGGAGATCCCGGCCTTCCTCCCGGGCGGCCCGACGGCCCACCCCTCGGCGTGCCATTTCGCCTCCGAGCGGGTCGTCCTTCCGCCGGGCCCGGCTTCGGGACCACAGCCGGGACCGCCTTCGGGACCGCAGCCGGGACCGCCTTCGGGACCGCAGCCGGGACCGCCTTCGGGGTCGCCGACCAAGGAGTGAGCCACGGGGCCCCGGGACCGCTCATTTCTCGCCACAGCTGTGAACGGCACCCCGCCTCCCCGCAACTCGGTTTACATGCAGGCAACTTGACCGTTTCTGTCCCGAGATCTGGGCCGTGCAGCCTGGATTCGTGCGGCCGTGCGGGTGCCGACAGCCGGCCGGGGAGGCGCACAGCTTCCCCGGCCGGCACTCCTGTGACCCCGGACGTGCGCGGCATGCGCCCCTCGTGCTGCCGGAATCGATCGTTGTTGCGGTACGGATAGTTATGATCCGTAGCGCACGGTGGGTATGACTCTGCCGAGCACCGAGCTGCGAGTACGCGAACCCGATGTCCGCTCGACGTGGAGGTGAAACGCCGTGGCACTATCGATCTCGGCCGTGGTGCTGCTGGCAGTCGTCGTCTTCCTGCTGGTCCGGCGTTCGGGCCTGAAGGCGGGTCACGCAGTGGTCTGTGTACTGCTCGGCTTCTATCTGGCGAGCTCGACCGTGGCCCCGACGCTCTCCCAGCTGACCAACAATGTGGCGAGCATGATCAGCGGCCTCAAGTTCTAGGGGGGTTCGGGTTCGGGGGCGGGGCCGCCGTTTCTCGTAGGGTTACCCCCATGAACGGTCTTCCCGCCCGTCGGCTCCTGCTCGTGCACGCGCACCCGGACGACGAGTCGATCAACAACGGCGTCACCATGGCCAAGTACGCGGCCGAGGGCGTCCATGTCGCGTTGGTGACCTGCACCCTCGGCGAGGAGGGTGAGGTCATCCCGCCCGGCCTCGCCCACCTGACGGCCGACCGCGACGACACCCTCGGCGCCCACCGCGTCGGCGAACTCGCCGAGGCCATGAAGGAACTGGGCGTCGCCGACCACCGGTTCCTCGGCGGCCCGGGCCGCTTCCGGGACTCCGGGATGATGGGCGCCGAACAGAACCGCCGGCCCGGCGCCTTCTGGTCGGCCGACGTGGACGAGGCGGCGGGGTACCTCGTAGAGGTGATCCGCGAACTGCGCCCCCAGGTCCTCGTCACCTACGACCCGAACGGCGGCTACGGCCACCCCGACCACATCCAGGCCCACCGCGTGGCCACCCGCGCCGCCGAACTGGCCGCGGAGCCCGCGTACCGCCGGGACCTCGGGTCCGCGCACGCCATCCAGAAGCTCTACTGGAACCGCGTGCCGCGCACGGTCGTCGAGGAGGGCTTCGCCCGGCTGCGCGAGGCCGGGAGCGAGGTGCCCTTCCCGGCGCCCGCCGCGCCGGACGACGTGCCGGGCGTGGTGGCCGACGAGCGGATCACCGCCGAGATCGGCGGGGACGAGGCCGCCGAACAGGCCTTCGTGGCCGCCAAGACGGCGGCGATGCGCGCCCATGCCACCCAGATCGCCGTGGACGGGCCCTTCTTCGCGCTCTCCAACGACCTCGCGCAGCCGCTGTTCACCCACGAGTACTACGAGTTGGCCGCGGGCCGGCCGGGCGTCCCGGCGGGCGAGCGCGAGCGCGACCTCTTCGCGGGGGTACGGGCATGACGGCCCCGTGGAGCGGGGCGCGGATCGCGGCCCTGCTGGGCCTGTTGGCGGCCGGGGTGCTCGCCGGCGTGGCCGGCTGGCTCGTGGTCGACCTGTGGTTCCCCGGCGGACTGGCGCTCGCACTCCTCGCGCTCTTCGGCCTGTTCCTCGGCGCCCGGATCGCACTGGGCACCGGCATCGGCGTGGGAGCGGCCACGGGTGGCTGGTTCCTCTCCTACGTGCTGCTCGGTGTGCCCCGGCCGGAGGGGGACTTCCTGCTTGGTTCGTCCGGAATCAGCATGTACGTCTACCTTTTGGGTGGAGTGGTACTCGCTGTGATGTGCGCCACGATGAGTCTCCCCGGGGACCGGCCGCTTTCGGCCGCCGGAAAGGCCAAGTGACGCGGCGTCGGCCGCGCACGACGCCTTGAAGAGCGGCTCGGCCGGTCCGTGCGCGCGCCCCCGGCGGCCGGGCGACAGGTGCTCAGGAGGGCTGCGGAGGGGGCGCGCAGGAGGTCAAGGGGAACCCTTCGTTCCCGGCGGCCGGGTGCACGCGGGCGGTGGCCAGTATGGTGGACCGGCCGCCGAGCTGCCCGCGCACGCTATGACGGGCGGCGGAGCCGATCGGGAGAACCTGCCTTGAGCCGTGAAACTGACAGTCCGCCCGCCGGGCCCAACGGGCGCGGCGAAGCCGCCTACCCCTCGGGTACGCCGCCGTACGGATCAGGCCAGTATCCGACCATGACAGTGCCCCCCGGTCCGGGTCCGGGCACGGCGACCATCCCGGAGGAGAGTTCAGTGACCGCACCGCCCGCGAAGCCGTCCACACCCGATTCCGACGGGCCGAAGACGGAGACCCAGCTGACGACCCGGATCCGGATCAACATCCCGGGTTCGCGGCCGATTCCGCCCGTGGTCGTACGCCAGACCATGCCCGAAGCCGAGGCGCCCGCGCCCGAGCCGGCCGCCGCCCCGCCGGCCGCCCCCGAACCGAGTACGGGCGAGGAGACGGCCAGCAACTGGTTCGCTCCCCGCAAGGCGGCCCCCGCGCCCACCCCCGCGTCCGCCCCGCAGCAGGCTCCGGCCCCGGCACGCGGCCCGGCTCCGGCCCAGCCCGGCGGCCCGCGCTTCGACGGGCCCGCGCAGCAGGGCTTCGCCCAGGGCCCGGCCGGCCCGCGCCCGGGCGCGCCGACGGGCCCCGGCCCCGGTGCGCCGATGGGCCCCGGCCCGGGCGCGCCCATGGGCCCCCGCCCGGGTGGTCCCGGTCCCGCTCCGGCCCAGCCCGGCGGCCCGCGCTTCGACGGGCCCGCGCAGCAGGGCTTCGCCCAGGGCCCGGCCGGCCCGCGCCCCGGTGCGCCGACGGGCCCCGGCCCCGGTGGCCCCGGTGTCGGCTCCGGGCCGGGCGCAGGCTACCCCGCGCCGCCCGCCGGACCCGGTGGCCCCCGTCCGGGTGCGCAGGGCCCCGGCCCCGGTCCCGGTCCCGCCGGGCCGCCGCCCGGCGCCGGAGCCGCGTACGGCCCCGGCTCCGGTCCCGTCGCCCAGGCCCTGGGCACCCCCGTCCCGTCCGCCCCCGCCTGGCCCGGCACCGGCCCGGGCCGCGTCCCGGACGGGCCGACGGGCGGGCCCGCGCTGGGCTCCGTACCGGGGGCAGGGCCGCAGGAGCCGAGCTGGCCCGGCCCCGAGCTGGACTCCACCGGACAGCTTCCGCCCGTACCCGCCCCGGCGCCCGCGAACAAGGCCAGGCCGCAGGCTCCCGCGCCCGCCCCGGCCCGGCCCGCCAAGAAGGGCCGCAACAAGCTGGTCCTCATCGGCGGAGCCCTCTTCGGGCTGTGCGGCGTGGCCTACGGCGCCGGGCTGCTCCTGAACCACTCCGACGTCCCCAAGGGCACCACGGTGCTCGGCGTCGAGATCAGCGGCACCCGCGACGAGGCCGTCGCCAAGCTCCAGACGTCCTTCGGCAACCGTGCCGCCACCCCGCTCCAGCTCACCGTCGGCGGCAAGCAGGTCGAGCTGAAGCCGGAGAAGGCCGGCCTGAGCCTGGACAGCCAGACCACCGTCCGCAACGCGGCGGGCAGCGACTACAACCCCGTCACGGTCATCGGCTCCCTGTTCGGCAGCGTGCGCGAGGCCGAGGCCGTCCTGCCCACCGACGAGGAGAAGCTGCGGGTGGCGCTCCAGGAGCTGGCCGGCACCGCCGGTTCCGTGACCGAGGGCACCATCACCTTCGACACGGGCAAGGCCCTCGCCGTGCCCGGCAAGGCCGGTTCCACGCTCGACGTGGACGGCTCCGTCACCATGGTGACCAAGGCCTTCCACGACATGGTCGCCCACGGCAAGTCCGACCCCGTCGTCCTCCCGGTCGTCACCAAGGACCCGGTCGTCGACCAGGCCGAACTGGACCGGGCCATGAAGGACTTCGCCCAGCCCGCGATGTCGGCGCCGATCCTCGTCAAGGCGGGCACCAAGTCCATCCCGCTCGGCGCCAAGTCACTGCCGAAGATCCTGAGCATGCAGGTCGTGGACGGCCACCTCGTCGAGAAGTACGACCTGGAAGCCCTCAAGACGGCCTACGGGAACACCTTCGACGGCGTCCTCATCATGCGCGGCACCGGCCAGAAGACCGCCGTCACCCCGCAGGACGTCGCCGTGGTCCTGGGCAAGGCCCTGCGCGGCAAAACCACTGCCGAACGCACCGCGGTCATCGAAACCAACCCGAGCTGACCCCGCCCGGCCCGCACAACCGGAGCCCCTCCCCGCATGCGGGGAGGGGCTCCGGCCCGTTCTTCTCAGCCGTCCGGGCAGCGCCCGGGGAACGGCGGAACCGGGGGACCCCCCCCGGAGCCCGACGGGCCTAATTCAGCAGGGCCCGCGCGGCCGTCGCCTCGGCACGAATCCGCACCGCCGACGGCGGATCGATCACGTCCACGACCACCGCGTAGGACTCCATCTCCGAAGCCCCCGCCGCGAACTCCCCCCGCTCCACCAGCAGCTTCGCCCGCTCGTACCGCAAGGCCGCCGGATGCGAGGGCAGCAGCAGCGCCAGGTCCAGCGCCCACAGCGCCACCCCCGAGTGCTCGGGCCGGGAAGAGGCCCACGCCCGGATGTTGTTCAGGATCCGCAGGACGATGTCCATCGTGCGCGCCGCGGTCCGCGGCCCCGCCGCCAGCTCCGCCGGACCCGCGCCCAGCGAGGCGCCCCCCGCGAAGGGGTCGACGACCACGCCCTCCTCCGGATCCCCGAAGCCGACCACGAAGTGCCCCGGCAGGGCCAGCCCGTACACCGGGGCCCCGGCCCGCCGGGCCACCTCCAGCCAGACCACGGACAGCAGGATCGGCAGCCCCCGGCGCCGCCGCAGCACCTCGTGCAGCAGCGAGGACGAGAGCCGGTCGTAGTCGGCCGGGGTGCCGTGGAAACCCATCCGCCCGCCCAGCAGTTCGGACACCGCCGAAGCCCACGCGCGAGCGCCCCGCAGCCCGTAGGGCAGCATCCCCGCCAGCCGGTCCAGCTCGATCTGCGCCCAGTCCATGGCCCGTTCGTCGAGATCCGGGTCCCCCTCCGCGGCCAGCAGCAGGCACAGCGTGGCCAGGTCGGGCCGCTCCGCCCGCGCCTCGGCGGCGAACCGCTCCCGCCAGGGCGAGGTCATCGGGCCGCCCGGCGGTAATGGTGGTACGCGTGGTGCGTCCCGAAGCCCATCCCCCCGTACAGCCCCAGGGCCCCGGCGTTGTCGCTCTCCACCTGGAGCCACGCGGCCGACGCGCCCTCCTCCAGCGCTCGCCGCGCCAGCGCCACCATCACGGCCGAGGCGAGGCCGCGGCGCCGGTGTTCCGGGTCGACCTCGACCGCCGCGAACCCGGCCCACCGGCCGTCCACCACGAGCCGCCCGATCGCCCGGCCGGGTACCGTCGCGAACCACACCGAGGGCCCCGCCGTCAGGACGCGGCGCGCGGTCTCCGGGTCCTTGACCCGTCCGTAGCGGGAGAGCCAGTTCTCGTCCGGAGTACGGGTCAGCCGTACGCCCGCGACCACGGCTTCGTCCACGTCCAGGTCCGCCACCGCCGCCAGCCCGCCGACCTGGACCTGCGCCGACACCTCGCGGGCCCAGCCCCGGGCCTCCAGCTCCGCGCACAGCAGCTCCTGCGTGCCCGCGGCCCCCGTGGCGGTCTGGAGGTAGGCCGGAAGCCCCCGCCGCGCGTACCAGGCCGTCACCCGCTCGAGTGCATCGTCCAGCGGAACCCCGGGATCGCCGAGCGGCAGTACGGAGTTGGCCCGGCGGGTGAAGCCGCCGGCCGCGCGCAGCGTCCACTCGCCCAGCGGCTCGCTCTCCAGCGGCACCCAGGCCCGCGCGCAGACCCGCGCGAGCTCCTCGAAGGAGGCCGCGGGCCCCCTGCGGCGGGCCGGCGCGGCCGGTACGACCTTGCCCGCGACCAGGGAGGATTCCGCGATGCGGACGGACTCGCCGGTCTTTCGTGTGATCGTCACCACACCGCCGTTCCAGGATGTGAGAACCCCTACGGTGTCCGTGAAACAGGGGGTCCCGGTCGAGCCGTGCTCCACCCGTCGCACAGAGACTCGTTTACCCACGTCAGCGGGTGTAATCCGGATCTCCAGCCGTCCACCGGCAGTGATTTCCACAGCTCTGTCCGCCCCTCCTGTTCGGATCGTGCCCGGGAACGGAGATACTAGAGGCGGGCATCGACGACGCCGCGCTCCCGCGCGATATGGAAAGCCCTTATGAGGAGGAACGAGAGCGTGACCTACGTCATCGCGGAGCCTTGTGTCGACGTCAAGGACAAGGCATGCATCGAAGAGTGCCCCGTCGACTGCATCTACGAGGGCCAGCGGTCCTTGTACATCCACCCGGACGAGTGCGTCGACTGTGGTGCGTGTGAGCCGGTCTGCCCGGTCGAGGCCATCTTCTACGAGGACGACACTCCGGAGGAGTGGAAGGACTACTACAAGGCGAACGTCGAGTTCTTCGACGAGCTCGGTTCGCCCGGTGGTGCCTCCAAGCTCGGCCTGATCGAGCGCGACCACCCCTTCGTCGCAGCGCTGCCCGCCGGCATCAACGGCGAGCACTGACCTCTCAGGCAGGAGCGCCCCTCGGTCCCGTACGGCTCGCAGCCGCACGGGACCGAGGTGTTTTGGCCCTTTCGACAGCACAACGAAGACCTCCTGGAAAGCGCGTAATGCCCGGAAAGCGAGAGCACAGCGTGGCCGCAGTATCAGCCCGTCTCCCCGTCTTCCCCTGGGACAAGCTGGAGCCGTACAAGGCGACGGCGGCGGCCCACCCGGACGGCATCGTCGACCTCTCCGTCGGCACCCCCGTCGACCCGGTGCCGGAACTGATCCAGCGCGCCCTGATCGAGGCAGCGGACTCCCCGGGCTACCCGACGGTGTGGGGCACCCCCGCCCTGCGCGACGCGATCACCGGATGGGTGCGCGGCCGCCTCGGCGCGAGCGGCGCCGGGCACCGCAACGTCCTGCCGGTCGTCGGCTCCAAGGAGCTGGTGGCCTGGCTGCCCACCCAGCTGGGCCTCGGCGCCGGCGACCAGGTGGCGTACCCCCGGCTCGCCTACCCGACGTACGAGGTCGGCGCGCGGCTGTGCGGCGCCGAGCCGGTGGTCTACGGCGACCCCACCACCGATCTCGACCCGGCCCGCGTGAAGCTGCTGTGGCTCAACTCCCCGTCCAACCCCACCGGAAAGGTCCTCCCCAAGGAGGAACTCGTACGGATCGTGGCCTGGGCGCGCGAGCACGGGATCCTCATCTTCAGCGACGAGTGCTACCTGGAACTCGGCTGGGAGGCCGAACCCGTCTCCGTCCTGCACGACGAGGTCTGCGGGGGCTCCTACGAGGGAATCGTCGCCGTCCACTCGCTCTCCAAGCGGTCCAACCTGGCCGGCTACCGGGCGGCCTTCGTCGCCGGTGACGCCGAAGTCCTGGGCGAGCTGCTCCAGATCCGCAAGCACGGCGGCATGATGACCCCGGCCCCCGTACAGGCGGCCACGGTCGCGGCCCTGGGCGACGACGCGCACGTCGAGGAGCAGCGGGTGCGCTACGCGGCCCGCCGCGCGGCCCTGCGCACGGCCCTGGAGGCCCACGGCTTCCGCGTCGAGCACAGCGAGGCCAGCCTCTACCTGTGGGTCACCCGGGACGAGCCCTGCTGGGACACGGTCGCCCACCTGGCCGGCCTGGGCATCCTGGTCGCACCGGGCGACTTCTACGGCGAGGCGGGCGCGCACTTCGTCCGCGTCGCCTTCACGGCCACGGACGAGCGCGTCGAGGCGGCGGCCAAGCGGCTGGCTCCGTAGCCGCAGGACAGCCCGAGGGGCCCGGGAGTTCGTGCTCCCGGGCCCCTCGGCGTTCGTGGCGAAGACCGCCGGCTGCTAGCCGAGGCCGGGCAGCCCGCCCGGGAGACCGGCGGGGGCGCCGGTCGGGAGACCGCCCGGCAGCCCGCCACCGGCGAGCGGCAGCCCCGCCAGCAGGCTGCCCGCGGCGCCGGTCACCTCATCGGCGGGGGCGGGGGCCGGAAGGGTGGAGGCGGCGGTGTCGCCCGCGGCGGCGACCGTCGCGTCCGGCGCGGTGAGCGCGCCCAGCTGCGGCACGGACTCCAGGCCCGCGGCGCTGGCCGTGCCGGCCGCACCGACCACGGGCGCTGCCCCGGCTGCCAGCAGCAGCGCGGCACGGGCGATCCGACGGGTCAGGGAGGGGGACATGTTGCTCCTAAGCGGTAGCGGCTGAGTACGCCGTGACAACCGCTCGCAGGGGGGCGCGAGTTGCGGAGCCGGTGGGTAAAGGATCAGTAACGGATCGTTTAATCGGCTTCCGGTCCGACCGCTCGGAACACGCGCCGACCTGCGGTTGTGCGCCCTCCGGAACCCCCGTGTCCGCCGTACGGGTCACCCCCGAACGGGCTACGGCCCGTACGCCCGTCCACCCGGACAACACGGGACATCGTGCGTGCACGGACCGGGGGCCGCACGCGGATCGGCCGTGCACGCGGATCGGCCGCTCGCGCGGATCAGCCGCGCACGAAGATCCGTACCTGGCCCGGATCCGCGGCGGCGGGATCCCCGGCGCCGTTCGCGCCGCCCGCGGCGCCCCGCTCCCGCCAGCGGTCGCCGTCCTTGCCCGCGACCCAGGACTTGCCGCCGTACGAGACCCGCGTGATCCCCAGCTCGCGGGAGCCGGCCACCGCCCACTGCGCGAGCACCCGGCCGGTCCGGGCCGCCGGATCCCCGCCGCCGGGCTTCGCCACCAGGGTCACCTCGGACTCCGCGCCCTCCCCGGGCGGGCCGCCGGCGGGCGGCAGCGCGTACAGGGGGTTCTCGCCGAGCAGCCGGGTCAGCTCCGCCCGGACCTTCGCCGGATCGCCCGCCCGGACGGGCGCGGGCCCGGTACAGGTCAGGTGGCCGGCGCCGGTGAAGGCCGCGGTCAGCACGGTGGCGTCCGGCTCGTGCTTCGCGTAGGCCTGCGGGAAGCCGCTCAGCTGTACCTTCTGCGCCGCCACCGTCAGCGGCAGCCGCGAGTACCCCTTGATCTCGGCCAGCCGGTCGTAGAAGATCCCGGCCGAGTAGACGGGGTCCATGATCTGGTCCGGCGTGCCCCAGCCCTGCGAGGGCCGCTGCTGGAACAGGCCCAGCGAATCGCGGTCGCCGTGGTCGAGGTTGCGCAGGGCCGACTCCTGCATCGCGGTCGCCAGCGCGATCGTCACGGCCCGGTCGGGCATCCCCTTGGAGACCCCGACGGCGGCTATCGTCGCCGCGTTCGCCGCCTGGTCGGGAGACATCTCGTCGAACTGGCCGGAAGCCTTCGCGCCGCCCTTCCCACCGCTCTTCCCGTCGGCCGAAGCCGTGCAGTAGGGCACCCCGCCGTTGTCGTTCGACGCGCGCTGCACGACGAAGTACCCGACGACCGCGACCAGCACCAGGAAGCCCGCGGCCCAGCGGAGCGGGCGCCGGCGGCGGCGGGGGCGGGAGCGATCGGTCTGCGGCACGCCGCCCACCGTACTTGAGCCATATGACGCGTCCATCGGCCGGACGGACAAGGCTTCGCCGCAGTCCGGGGCGTTAGGGTCAGCTCCATGTCCGAATCCGAGCTGGACCTCACCCTGGACGCCGCCGAGCTGACCGCCCGGCTCGTCGACATCCCCTCCGTGAGCGGCGACGAGAAGGTACTCGCCGACCTCGTGGAACACGCCTTGCGCGGCCTGCCGCACCTGACCGTGGACCGCATCGGCAACAACGTCGTCGCGCGCACCCACCTGGGCCGCGCCGAACGCGTCGTACTCGCCGGGCACCTCGACACCGTGCCGATCGCCGACAACGTGCCCTCCCGCCTCGACGAGAACGACGTCCTGTGGGGATGCGGCACCACCGACATGAAATCGGGCGTCGCCGTACAGCTGCGCATCGCGGCCACCGTCCCCGAGCCGAACCGGGACCTCACCTTCGTCTTCTACGACCAGGAAGAGGTCGCCGCCGACCTCAACGGCCTCGGCAAGGTCGCCGAAGCCCACCCCGACTGGCTGACCGGCGACTTCGCCGTCCTCCTCGAACCCTCCAACGCCGAGGTCGAGGGCGGCTGCCAGGGCACCCTGCGCGTCCTGCTCCGCACGTCCGGCGAGCGCGCCCACTCCGCGCGCAGCTGGATGGGCTCCAACGCCATCCACGCGGCGAGCCCGATCCTGGCCACGCTGGCGGCGTACGAGCCCCGCAAGCCCGTGATCGACGGCCTGGAGTACCACGAGGGCCTCAACGCGGTCCGCATCGACGGCGGCGTCGCCAACAACGTCATCCCGCACGAGTGCACCGTCACGGTCAACTTCCGCTTCGCCCCCGACCGCACCACGGACGAGGCGATCGCCCACGTCCGCGAGGTCTTCGCGGACTGCGACATCGACGAGTTCGTGATCGACGACCTCTCTCCCGGCGCCCTCCCCGGCCTCTCCCACCCCGCGGCGGCGGCCTTCATGGAGGCCGTCGGCGGACACGCCATGCCGAAGTTCGGCTGGACGGACGTCTCCCGCTTCAGCGCACTCGGCGTCCCGGCGGTCAACTACGGCCCGGGCGACGCCCTCCTGGCCCACAAGGCCGACGAGCGAGTGGAAACGAAGGCGATCCTCCACTGCGAGGAACGACTCCGCGCCTGGCTCAGCACCCCGCCGCCTGGGCGGTAGGGCTTGCGTTACGGCCCCTCACTGGTTGTGACGTGGCCGTCCGCGTCCGGCCGTCTCGCTGGTGCGGGACGGCTGGGGCCGTTGAGTCGGCCCCGCTTCGCCACAGCATCCGCGCGCGTGCGCGGAGCTTCCTTGCGGCGCCTGCGCTGGATGCGCCGCATGGCGGATTTTGTTCCCTTGCGCTGAAGTTTGGTGCGGACGTCCCGGTCACGTTTCCGCAGCCGGTTGAGTCGCCGCCCGGCCATGATCTCGCCGTCGCTCGTCGTGGCGATGTTGGAGATGCCGAGGTCCACGCCGAGGAAGTCCGTGGGCCGCGCGTTCGGAAGGGCTTCCGGTACCTCGCAGGTGGCGGAGAGGTGCCACGAACCGTCGCGGTGGATCAGGTCCGATTCACCGCGGCGTCGTCGTAGGGCTGAGCGGCTGTCGGACGGAAGACGAGCGGTTTCTCCGTCGCGCGGCGGTGTCGGGCGGAGCCGGGTCGGCCGAGGTTGCCCGCCCGTGAGTTCGCGATGAGCGCGGTGTACGCGTCGGCAACCTTTTTGATCACGTGCTGGGCAGCCTGCGCGCCGAGACCCCAACGTGCCTTGACCTCGCTGTAGGTGCGCTTCCGGAGATCGAAGTTCCGGAAGGCTTTCTGCTCGAAGGCCGACTCCGCCACCCATGAAGCCGCCTGGTTGCAGGCATGCAGGGTCGAGGCCAGTGCCAACGCCTGTGAGGACGTCGGCAAGAGCTTCACCTGGACCACCAGCTTCATGGAACGTGAAGCTATGAGCTCGGACGTGAGTCTGTGTGTCGGTCGCTCGTTCCTCACCGGTTTCAGCGAGTTGTCGAGTGCCTGTTCGCCCGATGAGTCTTTCCGGCCACGCCAGTAACTCGTCGAGTTCCGTTGGTCGTCACCCCGGTGCGCCTAACCTGATCCAACGATCAGCAGGAGGGAGCACATCATGGGCAACCCTGAAGGGTCCGCTCGTCGTCGGCCCGAGGAGCAGCAGCTCGGGCCGGTGCTGAGGAGGCGGGGCCAGGTGCAGGCCGGCAGTACGACGGACCAGCGGCTGCTGGATTCGGCCGGGCCCTCCGAGTGGGTGCACACCGATCCGTGGCGGGTCCTGCGCATCCAGTCGGAGTTCATCGAGGGCTTCGGCACGCTGGCGGAGCTGCCGCCGGCGATCAGCGTGTTCGGCTCCGCCCGGACGCCGGCGGGCTCGCCGGAGTACGAGGCGGGCGTGCGGATCGGCGGCGCGCTCGTGGAGGCCGGCTTCGCGGTGATCACGGGCGGCGGCCCGGGCGCGATGGAGGCGGCCAACAAGGGCGCGCGCGAGGCGGGCGGCCTCTCGGTCGGCCTGGGCATCGAGCTGCCCTTCGAGCAGGGGCTCAACGAGCACGTCGACCTCGGGCTGAACTTCCGCTACTTCTTCGTCCGCAAGACGATGTTCGTGAAGTACAGCCAGGGCTTCGTGGTCCTGCCGGGCGGGCTCGGCACCCTCGACGAGATGTTCGAGGCCCTGACCCTGGTCCAGACGCAGAAGATCACCCGCTTCCCGATCGTTCTGTTCGGCACGGCGTACTGGAGCGGGCTCATCGACTGGCTGAAGAACACGGTCATCGCCCAGGGCAAGGCCTCGGAGAAGGACCTCTACCTCTTCCACGTCACCGACGACGTGGACGAGGCGATCGCGCTCGTGACGAAGGAAGTCGGCCTGTAGGAGCCGCCGACCGCTACGCCAGCCCCCGGCGGGCGACCGCCGGGGGTCGGTGGCCCTGGATCGATCGGACCATGTCCAGGAGCTCCTTCTGCAGGCCGCGCTCGCGCGGTTCGGCGCCGGGGCGCCTCACCGGCTTCGTGCGGCTGCGCCGGCCTCCGGCCGTCGGGGGAGGGTGGTCCTGGGGGGTCAGGCGAGCCCCCGGCGGGCGACCGCCGGGGGTCGGTGGCCCTGGATCGATCGGACCATGTCCAGGATCTGTTTGGTCTCCGCGACTTCGTGGACGCGGTAGACCTGGGCGCCCAGCCAGGCCGAGACGGCCGTCGTGGCCAGGGTGCCCAGGAGGCGCTCCTTGACCGGCTTGTCGAGGGTCTCGCCGACGAAGTCCTTGTTGGAGAGGGAGACCAGGACCGGCCAGCCCGTCTCCGTCATCTCCGAGAGGCGGCGGGTGGCCTCCAGGGAGTGGCGGGTGTTCTTCCCGAAGTCGTGGCCCGGGTCGATCATGATCGACTCGCGGGGGACGCCCAGCGCCGCCGCGCGCTCGGCGAGGCCGACCGTGACGCGGAGGATGTCCTCCATCACGTCCTCGTACGCGGTCCGGTGCGGCCGGGTCCGCGGCTCCACCCCGCCCGCGTGCGTGCACACGATGCCCGCGCCGTATCGCGCCGCGACCTCCGCGAGCTTGGGGTCGACCCCGCCCCACGCGTCGTTCAGCAGATCGGCTCCGGCCTCGCAGACCGCCTCGCCGACCTCGTGCCGCCACGTGTCGACACTGATCACCACGTCGGGGTGGCGGCGGCGGACATCGGCGACGAAGCCCACCGTGCGCCGGGCCTCCTCCACCGCGTCCACGTGCTCGCCGGGACCGGCCTTCACCCCGCCGATGTCGATGATCGCGGCGCCCTCGGCCACCGCCTGCTCGACCCGGTCCAGGGCCGGCTCGTCGCGGAAGGTTGCTCCCTGGTCGTAGAAGGAGTCCGGAGTCCGGTTCACGATGGCCATGATCACCGGCTCGTGGTCGTCGAACTCGCGCCTGCCCAGTCGCAGCATCCCGCTCTTTCCTCCTTCGGCGACCCTCGCGCCTCGCCTGCGACCTTAACCTGGTGGCCGGAGTCTCTCAGGGGAGTTGATCGTGTTCGCGTTCTTGCTCATCGCGCTGGTCGTGGTCGTCGCGGGAGTCACCCTCGCGGTGGCCGGCGGGGGGTCCGAGGCCGTGCTGCCGGATGCCGAGCCGGACCGGCTGTCCGACGCCCTGCCGGAGAACCGGCCCGTCGTACGGGCGGACATCGACGAGCTGCGGCTGCCCGTGGCCCCGCGGGGCTACCGGATGTCCGACGTGGACGACGTACTGGAGCGGCTGGCGGCGGAGCTGGCGGAACGCGACGCCCGCATCGCCGAGCTCACCGCGGCGGCGGCGCCCGCGCCCGCGGCCGGGCCCGCCGAGGGCGCCGTGGACCTGATCAAGGGCGACGGGCGGTGAGCGGAGTGCTCGCGGGTCCCGACGGGGGTCTGCGGTGCCCCTGGGGGCTGGCCACCGAGGACTACATCGCTTACCACGACACGGAGTGGGGCCGGCCGGTCCACGGGGACGACGCGCTGTACGAGCGGCTGTGCCTGGAGGCCTTCCAGTCGGGGCTGTCCTGGCTGACGATCCTGCGCCGGCGCGAGGGGTTCCGGGCGGCCTTCGCGGGCTTCGAGATCGCCAAGGTGGCGGAGTTCGGGGCGGCGGACGTGGACCGGCTCCTCGCCGACGAGGGGATCATCCGCAACCGGGCCAAGATCGAGGCGACCCTCGCCAACGCGAAGACCCTGGCCGGGTGGGGGGAGGGCGAACTGGACTCCCTCGTCTGGTCCCACGCCCCGGCGTCGGGGCGGGCCCCGAAGAGCACCACCGAGATCCCGGCGGTGACCCCGGAGTCCACGGCCCTGGCCAAGGCCCTCAAGAAGGCCGGCATCCGCTTCGTGGGCCCCACGACGGCCTACGCGCTGATGCAAGCCTGCGGCCTCGTCAACGACCACCTGGCCCGGTGCACGGCCCGCGACCTGCCCTGACCGGGCCTCTCCCGGCCTGAGCGGTCAGGGTGCGGCGGCGGGGGTGGCCCTGCGGGGAGAGTTCCCCTACCCGCCCGTCCGTCACCCCCCGGACTCCGTCCGGGGGGACCCCCAGCCGGGCTCCGCCCGGACCCGTTCCCGGGGGCCAGCCCGCGGGGTCCGGGGCGGAGCCCCGGGGAACGGGCGAAGGGCGGGTAGGGGACCTCGCCCCGGGCAGCGGCACCCGCCCCCGGGCAGCGGTGCGCGTATCCGCCCGGGGGGAGCCGCTAGCGGCCCAGGTAGCGGGGGGCCTGCTTCGCGAGGAAGGCTTCCACGGCGATGCCGTGGTCCGCGGAGGCCCCTGCCCGGGCCTGGAGCACGTCCTCCCGGTCCAGCGCGTCTTCGAGCGACCGCGAGGCCCCGTACGCCAGGGACTCCTTCAGCGCCGCGTAGGCGACCGTCGGGCCCTCGGCGAGCCGCCGGGCCACGGCCAGCGCCTCGGCCGCCAGCTCGTCCGAGGGGACGACGCGGTTCGCGATGCCCAGCTCCAGCGCCTCTTGGGCCTTCACCGACCGGGGGAAGAGCAGCAGGTCGGAGGCGCGCGAGCCGCCGATCAGGCGGGGCAGCGTCCACGAGACGCCCGAGTCGGCCGTCAGGGCGACCCCCGCGAAGGAGGTGTTGAAGGAGGCGGTGTCCGCGACCACGCGGAAGTCCGCCGCCAGGGCGAATCCGAAGCCCGCCCCCGCCGCGACGCCGTTGACGCCCGCGACCACCGGCTTCGGCATCTCCGTCAGCGCCCGGACGATCGGGTTGTAGTGCTCCGCGACCGTGTTCATGGTCAGCGAGGAGCCGTGCTCCCGGTCGGCCGCCAGGAACCCGACGTGCTCCTTGAGGTCTTGGCCCACGCAGAACGCCCGGTTGCCGGCCGCGGTGAGCAGGACCGCTCGTACGGCCGGATCCGCGGCCGCCGCCCGGGCCGCGTCGCGCAGGGCGACCTTGGCCTCGGTGTTCATGGCGTTCATGGCCTCGGGACGGTTGATCGTGATGGTCGCGAGTCCGTCGGTCACTTCGTAGAGCACGCTGTCGGCCATGGCGGGGGTCCCCCTTCGTCGCGGGCTGGCTACCGGCCGGTACCGGCCGGTGCAAAGGTCAGCATGGCGGACCGGACCGGGGTCGCACATGTGATGTGCGTCAAATAAACGGAAGGGCAGAGTCGTGCCGCGGCGGCGAAGTATCGCAGGCGTGTCCCCGAAATGAGTGGTTTTGGTCAAGCGCGTTGCACAAGCGTTCCCAGCCGATGTTGGTCATCGGGTCCTGACATGCGGGATAATGGCCTGGAAGCAATGTGTTCGATGCCGGGTACTAGGCGCCTGAATGGGGCCGTCGGCTGACGATGAACTGGTTTCAGGAAGGGGAACGAGCATGGCGGCCATGAAGCCGCGGACGGGCGACGGCCCGCTCGAGGTCACCAAGGAGGGGCGGGGCATCGTCATGCGCGTACCGCTCGAGGGCGGCGGTCGGCTCGTCGTCGAGCTGACTCCGGACGAGGCGGACGCCCTGGGTGACGCCCTGAAGAAGGTCGTCGGCTGATCCCCCAGGGACGCTGACAGTACTTTCGCTGCATTCTCTGCACTGCCCCGGCCGCACCAAGCGGCCGGGGCAGTGTTGTGTACCCGCACCCGTACCCGCACCCGTACCCGCACCCGTGACCGTGACCCTGACCGACATCGTGATCGCCGGAGCCGCGCCGTGACCTTCTCCCCGCCCGTTCCGCCGGCCTTCGCGGACTGCACGCCCCGCGAGAGGGCGGCCCGGGTCCTCACGGAGGCCCTGGCGCCGGCGAACCTGGTGGTGGCCCAGCTCCTGCTCATCGGCTGGCACAGCACGGGTTCGTGGTCCGGTCTCGGCTGGGGGCTGCTCGCCGCCCTGTTCTGCGGAGTGGTCCCGATCGGGATCGTGCTGCTCGGGGTCCGGCGCGGGGCGCTGACCGACCAGCACATCCGGGTCCGGCGTCAGCGGGTCGTCCCGATGGGGCTGAGCCTGGTCTCGGTCGTCGCCGGGATCACCCTCCTGCGCGTGCTCGGCGCCCCGGCCGAGGTCTTCGCGCTCGTCGTCGCGATGCTGGTCGGCCTCGTCTCCTCGCTGCTGGTGACGGTCGGCTGGCAGATATCCATCCACATGTCGGTGGCCGGCGGCACCGTGATGGTCCTGCTGCTGGTCTTCGGCCCGGTGGTGCTCCCCGCCGTACTGATCGCCGTCGGCGTGGGATGGTCCCGGCTGGTCCTGAAGGCGCACACCACGGCGCAGCTCATCGCCGGCACCGCCTTGGGCGGTACGGCCGCGCTGACCTTCGCGCTGCTGCGCTGAACCGCTGAACCGCTGAACCGCTGAAGCCGCAGACCCGCTGGGCTCAGCGCCGGACCGCGCACAGCAGGCCGTCGCCCACCGGGAGCAGGGCGGCCTCCAGGGCCGGGCTCTCGCGGACGCTGCGCAGCAGTTCGCGGACGCGGAGCACTTCCACCGGCTGGGCCGCGGAGTCGACCGTACGGCCGTCCGAGAAGACTCCCTCGAAGCAGACGAGTCCGCCGGGGCGGAGCAGGCGCAACGATTCAGCGAGGTAGTCGAGGGACTCGGACGGGTCCCCGTCGCAGAAGACGAGGTCGTATCCGCCGTCGGCCAGCCGGGGCAGTACGTCCAGGGCGCGGCCCGGGATGAAGCGGGCGCGGTTGCCCGCGAAGCCGGCCGCGCGGAAGGCCTGGCGGGCGAAGGCCTGCCGGTCCGCTTCGGGATCCACCGTGGTCAGGACCCCGTCCGCACGCATTCCGTGCAGGAGGTGGATGCCGGACACGCCGGTTCCGGTGCCGATCTCGGCGACCGACTTGGCGTCCGCCGTGGCGGCGAGCAGGCGCAGCGCTGCCCCGGTGCCGGGGGAGACGGAACGCAGTCCCGCTTCCCTGGACCGGTCGCGGGCCCATCGCAGAGCGTCGTCTTCGGCGACAAACGCGTCGGCGAACGCCCAGCTCGTCTGCCGGTTGCCGGTAATGACCCTCTCCTGTCCCCATAGTTGGCGCAACGGTGACTGTATCCGCTGGAGTCGGGAACCCGCAGATGGGACCGGGCGTTGAGAGCAGTAGAGACGCAAGAGCGGCCTGGGGCCCCGAGCCCGTGCAAAGTTACTGCAAAAATGCTTATCCAGAGCTGACGGGAGGGGTGGCTATGGTAGGGATTCCGCTGGACACCACCAGAGCCGACAGGGGAGGTGCGGCTGCGCCTGTGGATCGTGGGGGTGTCCTCCGACGCCTTCTCTGGTCGGCCGGTGAGCCGAAATCCGTGACCAACATTGCTGACCGTTTCCGCACCGTAGACACCGCAACCACCGCGACGTTCGCCGCCGATGCGGGCTCCCAGGCGTGGACCCCTCCCTCGTGGGAGGAGATCGTCAGCACGCACAGTGCGCGGGTCTACCGCCTCGCCTACAGGCTGACGGGCAACCAGCACGATGCCGAGGACCTGACGCAGGAAGTGTTCGTCCGCGTCTTCCGCTCGCTGTCCACGTACACGCCCGGCACGTTCGAGGGCTGGCTGCACCGGATCACCACGAACCTCTTCCTCGACATGGTCCGCCGCAAGCAGCGGATCCGTTTCGACGCCCTCGCCGACGACGCCGCCGAGCGGCTGCCGAGCCGTGAGCCGTCCCCGCAGCAGGTGCTGCACGACACCCACTTCGACGCCGACGTGCAGCAGGCGCTGGACACCCTCGCGCCCGAGTTCCGCGCGGCCGTGGTGCTCTGCGACATCGAGGGCCTGTCGTACGAGGAGATCGCCGCCACGCTCGGCGTGAAGCTCGGCACCGTGCGCAGCCGTATCCACCGAGGCCGTTCCCACCTGCGCAAGGCGCTCAAGCACCGGTCTCCCGAGGCCCGTGCGGAGCAGCGCGCGCTGGCCGGTGTGGCGGTGGGCGCCCCCGGCGCCGGGGGAGAGGGCGGAGCCGAGTGAGCGGGATCAGTCCGTCCTCCCCTTCGTCCGCCGAACACCACCTGGGCGACCGGCTCGCCGCCCTCGTGGACGGGGAGTTGAGCCACGACGTGCGCGAGCGGGTCCTGGCGCACCTGGCGACGTGTGCCAAGTGCAAGGCCGAGGCCGATGCGCAGCGTCGTCTGAAGACCATGTTCGTGGAGAGCGCGCCGCCCCCGCTGTCGGCCGGGCTGCTGGCGCGGTTGCAGGGGCTGCCCGGAGGCGGCCCCGAGGGCCCGACCGGGCCTTCAGGGCCTGCCGGCCCCTTCGGTCCGTCGATGGGCGGCGACCCCTTCCCGTCCTTCGGCTACGCGCCCCCCGCCGCCGCCGCGCCGCAGCAGCAGGGCTTCCGGATACACGAGGTGGGCCGGCAGCGGCGCCGCTTCGCCTTCGTGGCCGCCGGAGCGGTCTCGCTCGCCGCGATCGCGCTGGGCGGCTCGCTGCCGATCGAGGCGGTCGAGCCCAATGCCCGGGGCGAGGCTCCGGCCGCGCGTCCGGGACCCGTCGTCCCGGTGTTCGACGCGGTGGTCCGGGAGAACCGGCTGCCTAAGCCGGGCGCCATCCCGACGCTCCACCCGGTCAACCCCCTCGCGCCCCCGGCACCGTCCCGCCCGACCGCATCGGCCTCCGCCCGCCCGGTCTCCCTGTACCGGTAGCCGCCGGGTCCGGTCCCGGGCCGTGTCCGGGTCGGCCGTCCGGTGTGCTCGGTGCGCCGCGTGCGTCCGGTACCGCTTGGGTGCCCGTGCTTTCGGCCCGCGGGGGCGGGCGGCACGGGCGACCTGGTTGAATCTCCGCCAGATACGCCGCCCCGGGCGGCCGGCGGAGACCGACAGGTAGGCGGGGAGCGCCCATGTCCGACAGTCAGCAGACCGATCCGGCGGCGGATCCGGTCCCCGCCCCGCTGCCCCGGTGGTGGAGCCGGCCCGCGGCGCCCGCCGGCGGGCACGAGGCTTCCGTACCGCCGCCCCGGGCCGCGTCCCACGCCGATCCGGATCCGGTGGCGCCCCCGCAACCGGACCCGGCCCCCGCGCCGGTGCCCCAGTGGTGGAGCCGGCCCGCGCAGCCGGTCGCCGCGCACGGGGAACCCGTACCGCCCGCGCCGACCGTGCCGGAGGCGGCGCACGAGCCGCGGTACGACCCGTGGGGTGCGCGGCCGCTCCAGACGGTGGACCACGGCAGGACGGGCCCCCGCCGGCCGCGGCTGCGCCAGAGCGTCCTCCTCGCCCTCGGAATCGCCCTCTTGGCCGGCGGCATCGGCGGCTACGCCGGCGTCCTCGCCGAGCGTCAGGCCGGCACCCGCCTCGAACTCCCGCAGGCGGCCCCCGCCGACCGCGGCCGCGCTCCCGACAGCGTGGCCGGGATCGCCGCCACCGCCCTGCCCGGCGTGGTCACCCTGCACGTCAACGGCGCGGAGAGCAGTTCGACCGGCACCGGCTTCGTCCTCGACGGGCAGGGCCACATCCTCACCAACCACCACGTGGTCAACGGGGCCCGGACCATAACGGTCACCTTCAGCACCGGCGAGAGCGTTTCCGCCGAGCTGGTCGGCGGTGACACCGGCTACGACCTGGCCGTCGTCAAGGTCGACGGGGTACGGGGCCTGCGGCCGCTGGCGCTCGGCAACTCCGAGAACGTCAAGGTCGGAGACCCGGTGGTGGCCATCGGGGCCCCCTTCGACCTCTCCAACACGGTCACCGCCGGAATCATCAGCGCCACCGGCCGCCCCATCACCGCGGGCGGCGACAAGGGCGACGGCAGCGACGTCAGCTACGTCGACGCCCTCCAGACCGACGCCCCCATCAACCCCGGCAACTCCGGCGGACCGCTCCTCGACGCCAAGGCCCAGGTCATCGGCATCAACAGCGCCATCCGCGGGGGCGACGGCAAGGACAGCTCCGGACAGCAGCGCGGCAGCATCGGCCTCGGCTTCGCCATCCCGGTGAACCAGGGCAAGCGCGTGGCCGAGGAGCTGATCCGCACCGGCCGCGCCACCCACCCCGTCATCGGCGTCACCCTGGACATGGACTACTCCGGCGACGGGGCCCGGGTGGGCGAGAAGGGCGAGGACGGGAAGCCGGCCGTCCCCGCGGGCGGGCCCGGAGCCCGCGCGGGGATCCGGCCGGGCGACGTGATCACCAAGGTCGACGGGGTACGGGTGCACGGCGGCGACGAGCTCGTGATCAAGATCCGGGCCCACCGGCCGGGCGACCGGCTCACCCTCACCGTGCTGCGCGAGGGCCGGGAGCGCACGCTGGAAGTGGTCCTCGGATCGGCGAACGGTTCATGACGGGCGGGTGAAAGCCGAACCCGCCCGGTAAGTCAGCCGGTCCTGGTGTATTGGCCTGCGGACCCGGCCGGGTACCGTGTGACAGGCCTGACGTGAAGAGAGCCGAGGAGCGGGGCAAGGTGTTCAACGACATAGGCGCACTCGAGCTGGTCACGATCGTGGTGCTCGCCATTCTCATCTTCGGCCCGGACAAGCTGCCCAAGGTCATCCAGGACGTCACGGGCGTCATCCGGAAGATCCGCGCGTTCTCCGACAGCGCGAAGCAGGACATCCGCTCCGAGCTCGGCCCGGAGTTCAAGGACTTCGACTTCGAGGACCTGAACCCGAAGAACTTCATCCGCAAGCAGCTGACCGAGAACGAGGACCTCAAGGAGATCCGGAGCAGCTTCGATCTCCGCAAGGAACTGAACGACGTCACCGACGCGGTCAACGGCAAGGAGCCCGACGCGGCCGAGGCCGCCGCCGGCGCCCTCCCCGCCGCCGCGCCGGGCGCCGGACCGGACATGGTCAAGAAGCCCGCGAACCCGGCGCAGGAGCAGCTCACGCGCTTCGACGCGGACGCGACCTGACGCCACCCGGGACCACGCGCGCGCCCGCCTGCCCGGCGAACCGCGGTCCGGTGGCTATCCTCCTTTGAGTCCGGATCCAGGACGCCCGAGGGGGGTGGGCCGTTCCGGAGCCCACGGAACGAGAGGCCGTATCGATGGAGACGACGCGCAGTAGCCGGGTAGGCACGCAGCCCGCCGAGGCGCAGACGCCCGCGCCGCAGGACCCTCCGCAGTCCCCGGACGCGGCCGCCCCGCCCGTCCCTGCCGCCCGCCGGGCGGCAGAGGGGTACCTGCGGGCGGACTTCCCCTGGTACGGCCTGGACGGGGCCTTCACCGGCCCCCGTTGGCTGATGCAGGTCGCTGCCGGCGCCGACGGCAGCGTGGAGCACGGCTCGACCGGTCACGGGGACGAGCCCTCCGCCCGCGGCGAGATCGCCACCGGGGAGAAGGAGCGCTTCGCGGTGGTCGTCACCGTGGCCAGCAACCCGTTGCGGCGCACCGCCGACGGCACCGGCGTCCTGGAGGCCACCTCGGTCTCCTCGGCGGCCTGGCTGGCCGGCTCGGGGCTGCTGGCCTACAGCTGGCCGGGGCAGATGGACCACAGCCTGCGCGACGACTGGCTCGACCAGCAGACCGAGGCGGCGTGGGAGCTCGCGGACGACCTCGCGGGGCCGGACTGGTCGACGCTGTCGCTGCCGGTGGACGGGGAGCCGACGCCGTTCCACTACCGCGAGTCGGAGTTCGGGTGGGTCCTGGCCGGATCGACCGGGAGCGGGGTGCACCTCGGAGCCTACGGGCGCGGGATGAGCGCGTACGGGATCGGCTTCTCGGTGATCGGGGACCTGGCGGCGTACGAGTAGGACGCACGGACGGGACGCACGAAGGAGGGGCCCCCGGCGACGGAATTCCGTCGCCGGGGGCCCCTCCTTCGTGCCGGACCTGTCAGAACTTGTTGCGCGGGGTGATGCCCAGGGACATGCCCGCCAGGCCGCGCGCACGGCCGCCGAGCTTGCCCGCGATGGCGCGCAGGGCCGCGCCGGCGGGGGAGTCGGGGTCGGACAGGACCACCGGGGTGCCGTCGTCGCCGCCCTCGCGCAGGCGGACGTCGATCGGGATCGAGCCGAGCACCGGCACCGCCGCGCCGACCGTCTTGGTCAGGCCGTCGGCGACCTTCTGGCCACCGCCGGAGCCGAACACGTCGACCATCTCGTCGCAGTGCGGGCAGGGCAGCCCGGACATGTTCTCCACGACGCCGACGATCTTCTGGTGCGTCTGCACGGCGATCGAGCCGGCCCGCTCGGCGACCTCGGCCGCGGCCTGCTGCGGGGTGGTCACGACGAGGATCTCGGCGTTCGGCACGAGCTGGGCCACGGAGATCGCGATGTCGCCCGTGCCCGGCGGCAGGTCGAGCAGCAGGACGTCCAGGTCGCCCCAGTACACGTCGGCGAGGAACTGCTGGAGCGCCCGGTGCAGCATCGGACCGCGCCACACCACGGGCGCGTTGCCCGGGGTGAACATGCCGATGGAGATGACCTTCACGCCGTGCGAGGACGGCGGCATGATCATGTTCTCGACCTGGGTGGGGCGGCCCTCCACCCCGAGCATGCGGGGCACGCTGTGGCCGTAGATGTCGGCGTCGACCACGCCGACCTTGAGGCCGTCGGCCGCCATCGCCGCCGCCAGGTTCACGGTGACCGAGGACTTGCCGACGCCGCCCTTGCCGGAGGCGACCGCGTAGACGCGGGTCAGGGAGCCGGGCTGGGCGAAGGGGACCTCGCGCTCGGCGGTGCCGCCGCGCAGGGTCGCCGCGAGGTCCTTGCGCTGCTCGTCGCTCATCACGTCCAGCGTGACGGCGACCGAGGTGACGCCGGGGACCCGCTGCACGGCCTCGGTGACCAGGTTGGTGATGGTCTCGCGCATGGGGCAGCCCGACACGGTCAGGAACACGGTGACGGCGACCTCGCCGCCGTCACCGATCTCCACCGATTTGACCATGCCCAGCTCGGTGATCGGCCGGTGGATCTCGGGGTCGTTCACCGTCGCCAGCGCGTCCAGGATCGCGTCCTGTTCGGGCACGGCAGCGGCGGAGGCGGAGCTTGTGTCGGTAGCCATGCCCCGATGGTACGGCGCGGTGGCGGGCCTCAGGAAAGCCCGCTAGCGGTCGCCTTCGTCACTCTCGGCGGGGAATAGCCGCCGCTCGTCCATCTCCTTGATCAGATCCTGGAACTCGGACCGGATCCAGTCGCGCGTGGCGACCTCGCCCAGACCCATCCGCAGGGCCGCGATCTCCCGGGTCAGGTACTCGGTGTCGGCCAGCGAGCGCTCGTTCTGCTTGCGGTCCTGCTCCAGGTTGACCCGGTCCCGGTCGTCCTGGCGGTTCTGCGCCAGCAGGATCAGCGGGGCCGCGTAGGAGGCCTGGAGCGACAGCATCAGGGTCAGGAAGATGAAGGGGTACTCGTCCCACCGCAGGCCGGCCGGCGCGAAGATGTTCCACAGCACCCAGATGATGATGACGACGGTCATCCAGACGATGAACCGGCCCGTGCCGAGGAACCGCGCGACCCGCTCCGAGAGCCGCCCGAAGGCCTCCGGGTCGTATTCGGGCAGCAGCCGCCGGCGGGCCGGACGCGGCAGGTCGAGCCGGGTGCGCGAGCGCGACAGGGCGCTCGATCCGGTCGTCTGGCCGGCCTTCGCCCGCTCGCCGCGTTCGAAGGAGGAACGTTCCGCCCGCTCGGCGGCCGCCTCCGACACCCCGTAGTCGCGGGCCTGCGCCCGCGCCTGCTCGCGCCGCTCCCGGATCTGCTCCCTGCGCCGCTCGCGCGGCTGCTCGCCGCGCCCCCGATCAGTCCCCACGGAGGGCCCCTTCCGCACGCTCGGAATCCTCGGGACCCCCGGGGCCCTCCGAATGGAAGTCCGTCTCCCGCCAGTCGTCCGGCAGCAGGTGGTCCAGTACGTCGTCCACGGTGACCGCGCCCAGCAGCGACCCGCTCTCGTCGACGACCGGGACCGCCACCATGTTGTACGCGGCCAGGTAGCTGGTCACCACCGGCAGCGAGGCGTCCGGCCGCAGCGGCGCCAGGCCCGTGTCCACGATCGAGCTGACCAGGGTGAACGGCGGATCGCGCAGCAGCCGCTGGAAGTGCACCGTGCCCAGGTACTTGCCCGTCGGCGTCTCGTCCGGCGGCCGGCACACGTACACCTGCGCCGCCAGCGCCGGCGACAGGTCCGACTGCCGTACGCGGGCCAGCGCGTCGGCGACCGTCGCGTCGGGGCGCAGCACGATCGGCTCCGTGGTCATCAGACCGCCCGCGGTGTTCTCCTCGTACGACAGCAGGCGCCGCACGTCGGCGGCGTCGTCCGGCCGCATCAGCGTCAGCAGCCGCTCCTTGTCGTCCTCCGGCAGCTCGGAGAGCAGGTCGGCCGCGTCGTCCGGGTCCATCGCCTCCAGGACGTCGGCCGCGCGCTCCTCCTTCAGCTTCCCGAGGATCTCCACCTGCTCGTCCTCGGGCAGCTCCTCCATGACGTCCGCGAGCCGGTCGTCGTCGAGGGCGCTCGCCACCTCGGCGCGCCGCTTCGGCGTCAGGTGGTGCAGGACGTTCGCCACGTCCGCGGGGCGCATCTGCTCGAAGGTGGCGACCAGGTTCTCGGCGCCCTGCCCGTGCTCCTCCAGCGAGAAGCCCGTCACCGCCGACCACTCCACGGTCAGGGTCTCGCCGCGCCGCCGCAGCGCGCCCGCCTTGCCCTTCCGTACGAAGATCCGGTCGATCTCCCAGTCGCGCCGGGCCGGCAGCTGCTGGATGGCCACGTCCAGGACGGTGACCTCCTCGTCGTCCGCGACCAGGCGCACCCGCCGGTCCAGCAGTTCGCCGAGGATCAGCCGCTCGGTGGGGCGCTGCTCGAAGCGCCGCATGTTGACCACGCCGGTGGTGATCACCTGGCCGGACTCGACGCCCGTCACGCGGGTCATCGGCAGGAAGATCCGGCGCCGGCTGACCACCTCGACCACCAGGCCGAGCAGCCGGGGCGGCCGGCCGCCGACACGGAGCATCGCGACGAGGTCGCGGACCCGTCCCACCTGGTCGCCGTTGGGGTCGAAGACGGGCACACCCGAGAGATGCGAGACGAAGATCCTTGGGGCGCCTGCCGCCATCCGAGCGCCTCCTACGAGCTGCGTCATCCGTCGATCACCGGTACTGCCGTCCCTCAGGTTAGCCCGTGCCGCACGCAACCTCCTGGTGGGGCCGTCCGCCCGGGCATCCCCCCGGCGGCCGAGCGGGCCCCCCGGGCCGCCCGCGCACCGCCCACGCGGCCTCCGCACGTGCGTCCCCACGAGCTGCGTACGGGTGCCGCGCGGGGGTCCGCGTACGGGCGGGTACGCTGCCAGCTGCTCGCCGACGCAACGAGAGGGGCACCTGCCCGTGACCGCCTATTTCCCCGCCCCGCGGCTGCGCCGGGCCGCCTTCGTCAGTGCCCTGTGCGCGGGCCTGGCCGTCGTCGGCACGGGGTGCGGAGCGGACCCCGACGAGGGGACGAACGGAGTCGGGAAGCTGTCCGCCGAGCAGATCGAGGACAAGGCGAAGACGGCCGCCACCGGGGCGCAGTCGGTCCATCTCTCCGGCACGCTCGTCAGCGGGGGCAAGTCCTTCACGCTGGACATGCGGCTCGGGGCGGACGGCGGCTCCGGCGAGGTGAAGTCCCAGGACGACACCACCTTCCAGCTGCTGCGGGTCGGGGAGCAGCTCTACCTCAAGGCGGGCGCCGCGTTCTGGGGCCAGTCCGAGGCGGCCGGCAAGCTCGGCGACAAGTTCGTCAAGGTGCCCGAGGGCGACCCCTCCTACAAGCAGTTCCGCGGGTTCACCGACATGCAGGTCATGCTCGACGGGCTGCTCGGACTCGAGGGGAAGCTCACCAAGGGCGAGGACTACACCAAGGTCGGGCTCACCCGGGCCGTCCAGGTCTCGGCGGACAAGGGCAGGGGCGGCAAGCTCTCGGTCTCCCTGGAGGGCACCCCCTACCCGCTTCTCATGGAACGCGCGGGCGGCGCGGGCCGGGTGACCCTCGCGGAATGGGGCGCGCCCGTCGAACTCACCGCGCCCGCGCCGGACCAGACGGTGGACTACGGGTCCGAGCTGCCCACGACCAAGGAGCAGGCGGGCGGCTCCGGCCAGGGCTCGGGCCAGGGCGCCAACCCGCAGGGCTAGGGCCTCTTCTTCCGCTTCAGCAGCAGCTTCGGCAGCCCGGCCGGGATGGGCCGCCGGGTCGTCGCGGGGGAGCCCAGCGCAGCCGCCGCCAGCGAGCCTTCGGGGAGGTCGGTCCGGACCGACTCCGGCTCCAGGCGCAGCAGCCGGCACTCCCGCGCCCAGCGCCCGGTCATCTCGGCGGAGTCGGGCGCGTTGAGCCGCTTGCCCTTGAGTTCGGCCACCGCGGCCTCCCAGGGCTCGCTGCCGGGCACGAGCTCGCGTACGGTCGCCGTCCACGCGACGAGCCGGCCGCCCTTGTCCTTGCTGCGCACGGTCACCTCCGCCGCCGCGCCGTCCGCGAGCCCCGGGAACGGCTGCTCCCCGGGCCCGTCGCCGAGCACGTGCGCCGCGCCGTCCACCCAGGCGTGCCACAGGCCGCGGTCGGCCCCGGAGCCGCGGACCCAGATGAGGCCGGACTTCTTGGTGGCCTCCTCGACGAGGGCCAGATCGAGCGCGCTGAGAGTCATGCGCACAGGGTAGCCAGCGGTCCCCGGGCCCTCACAGCCAGTGCGCTCGGAGCCGGTGCGCTCACAGCCGGTGCGCTCACAGCCAGTGCGCTCGGAGGCAGTAGTGGCCTTCAGAGCCAGCCGTTGCGCCGCAGGGCCCGGTGGATGGTGAAGCAGGTCCCGGCGATGGTGGCCATCACCATCGGATAGCCGTAGCGCCACTGGAGCTCAGGCATGTGCTCGAAGTTCATCCCGTACACCCCGCAGATCATCGTGGGCACGGCGATGATCGCCGCCCAGGAAGTGATCTTGCGCATGTCCTCGTTCTGCGCGACGGTCGCCTGTGCCAGGTTGGCCTGGAGGATGGAGTTCAGCAGCTCGTCGAAGCCGACGACCTGCTCGTGCACCCGGGCCAGGTGGTCGGCGACGTCGCGGAAGTACTTCTGGATGTCGGGCTCCACCAGCCGCATCGGCCGCTCGCTGAGCAGCTCCATGGGGCGCAGCAGCGGCGAGACGGCCCGCTTGAACTCCAGCACCTCGCGCTTGAGCTGGTAGATGCGGCCCGCGTCGCCGCCGCGCGCACTGCCCTTGGCGGGGGCGGCGAAGACCTCGCTCTCCACCTCGTCGATGTCGTCCTGCACGGCCGCGGCGACGGCGATGTACCCGTCGACCACGTGGTCCGCGAGGGAGTGCAGGACGGCGGAGGGGCCCTTGGCGAGGAGCGCCGGGTCGTCCTGGAGACGGTGGCGCAGGCCCTTGAGGGAGCCGTGCCCGCCGTGCCGGACGGTGATGACGAAGTCGGGGCCGGTGAAGCACATCACCTCGCCGGTCTCCACCACCTCGCTGGTGGCGGTGAGTTCGGCGTGCTCGACGTAGTGGATCGTCTTGAAGACGGTGAAGAGGGTGTCGTCGTAGCGCTCCAGCTTCGGCCGCTGGTGCGCGTGCACCGCGTCCTCCACCGCGAGCGGGTGCAGCCCGAACACCGCGGCGATCCCGGCGAACTCGGCCTCCGTCGGCTCGTGCAGGCCGATCCACGCGAAACCGCCGTCCTCGCGGACCTCGCGCAGCGCCTCGCGGGGCGTCAGACAGGAGGCGCCCCGCGCGCGCCCGCCGCGCCGCCCGTCGCGGTAGACGGCGCAGTCGACCACCGCGCTGTTCGCGGACGGGTCCCGGGTGGTGTCGTAGCCGGGCTGGGCCGGCGTGGACCTGCGCAGCGCGGGGCGGACGGCGGCACGGAGGTAGGGCAGCATCGACATGGCAGGCTCCTTCGCGCGCACGGCTGCGGACCGTACGGGTGGGAGGTCCTTCCGGATGACACGCTCACCGCGGTCGGCGGGCCGGGCGGGCAGGCGGAAGGATCAGGACGGGAGGACACAGTTCTTCCGTCGCTCTTCGACCGATCCGGCGTGCGATCCGGCGTGTCGATTCAAAGACGCGCGGATCAAAGGGGGCGCGGCGCGCCCGTCGGCGAAGTGGAAGAGCGAGAGGTACCGCACGTACTGTGCGATCGACTTCGATGCACCGCAGCCCCACCTCCTCCGGCCGGTCCCCCGTAGGGGACGTCCTGTCGCCGGGGCACTGAAACTTCTCTTCTGAGAGCGTCCCCGACCAACGGTCAACGATATCAGCCGACGGATGGTCAAGAGCCGCTCTTTACCCGGCTGATACGAGTTCTATGCTCGCTCCATGGCAGAAATTCTGGCCCTTGTGGAAGCCCGGCTGCGCGCCGCGCTCGGCGAACCCGACGCCCGCGCCGCCGTCACCTTCCTGGGCACCGACCGTTTCGAAGTCCTCCGCTTCACCGAGGGCGACCTCGTGCGGTACGCGACCCTCGGCATGTCCGCCCAGCCCATGGCCGACCCCACGGTGGTGGTCGCGGACCCGCTGCGCGGCCCGCGCGCGGAGCTGGTGCTGACCGTACGGAGCGGGCTCGCGCCCACCGACAAGCTGCTGCGGCCACTGGCCGTACTGGCGGCGTCGCCCCAGGTGGAAGGGCTCGTCGTGGCGCCCGGCGCCTCACTGGACGTGGGTGAACCCCTGTGGGACGGGGCGCCGTTCACCTCCGTGCTCGTCGCGGAGCCCGGCGGCCTGGTCGAGGACGTCGTCCTGGACGACCCCATGGACCCGGTTTCCTTCTTCCCCCTCCTGCCGATGACGGCGAACGAGGCGGCGTGGAAACGCGTCCACGGCGCGGCCGCCCTCCAGGAACGCTGGCTCGCGCGCGGCACGGATCTGCGGGACCCTCTGCGTACGGCAGTCGCACTGGACTGACCATCCGGCCGCCGCCCGGTCGCCCGGACAGGTGAGCACGTCTTGACGGGGCGCGCGGCGGGGAGGAGCGTGGCTTCTTATGAGGGGCGAACCGAGTTGCCCGAAGTGTGGTGGCCGGGTCAGGGCGCCCGGTCTGTTCGCCGACTCCTGGCAGTGCGCGGTGCACGGTACCGTCCACCCCTTGCAGCCCGTGATCCCGCCGAGCGTCGAAGGCCTCGGCGTGGTGGTGAACCGGGCTCAGGTGCCGGTCTGGATGCCCTGGCCGCTGCCCGTCGGCTGGCTGTTCACCGGGATCGCCTCCGCGGGTGACGACCGCAGTGGCGGTCGGGCCACCGCCGTGGCCTGCTCGGGTCCCGGTCCGCTCGGCGGTCTCGGCGAGCTGCTGCTGATCGCCGAGGAGCTGGGCGTCGGACTGGGCGCGCGGTTCGCCGGCCTCGACGCCCCCGACCCGGGCCCCTTCATGAACGTCTCCGCCCCGCCGCACACCAAGGTGGTCGCCGCCGGGCGTCCGACACCGCTCTGGCACGTCACCGGCGTCCCCGAGGACCGGGCCGTCTTCGCGGGCGAGGCGCGCGGGCTGTGGCTGTGGGCGATCGTCTGGCCGGAGCAGTCGGGCCTGCTGATGTACGACGAGCTGGTGCTGACCGATCTGCGCGACGCGGGATCCGAGGTCGAGCTGCTGCCGTGCGGAGCCCTGAGCCCGCGCATTTTGTCCTCTTGACGCGCCGCTCGCGCGGCTCGGCCCCGGCGGGCCTCCCCGGCTTCGCGGCGCTGCGCCGGACTCCGTCCGGCGGTCCCCGGTGCGGGCCGTCCTGCGGTCTCCGGCGCGGCCGGTCCCGCGCTCTCCGGCGCGGCCGGTCCGGTGGGCCCGTAGCGGGAAAAGCGGACGGTATCCTGGAGTGTCCCCCCGTCCGCGTGTGAACCCTGGAGTTCGGCTGTGCGCATCGATCTGCACGCCCACTCCACGGCCTCCGACGGTACGGACACCCCCGCCGAGCTGGTGCGCAATGCCGCCGGTGCGGGGCTCGACGTGGTGGCGCTGACCGACCACGACACCGTCGCCGGATACCGCGAGGCCGTCGCCGCGCTGCCCGCGGGGCTGACCCTGGTGACCGGCGCGGAGCTGAGCTGCCGTCTCGACGGCATCGGCATGCACATGCTGGCGTACCTCTTCGACCCGGAGGAGCCCGAGCTCTTCCGGGAGCGGGAACTCGTGCGCGACGACCGCGTCCCGCGCGCGCGGGCCATGGTGGGCAAGCTGCGGGACCTCGGCGTGGAGATCACCTGGGAGCACGTGGACCGGATCGCCGGCGAAGGCTCCGTGGGCCGTCCGCACATCGCCGCGGCCCTCGTCGAGCTGGGTGTCGTGCCCACCGTGTCGGACGCGTTCACCCCGTACTGGCTCGCCGACGGCGGCCGCGCGTACGCCGAGAAGCACGAGCTCGATCCCTTCGACGCGATCCGCCTGGTCAAGGCGGCCGGCGGGGTCACCGTCTTCGCCCACCCCGCCGCCGTCAAGCGCGGCACCTGCGTGCCCGAGAGCGCGATAGCCGCCCTCGCGGCGGCCGGCCTCGACGGCATCGAGGTCGACCACATGGACCACGACGACGCCACCCGCGCGCGCCTGCGCGGCGTGGCCGCCGATCTCGGTCTGCTGACCACCGGGTCCAGCGATTACCACGGCAGCCGCAAGACCTGCCGCCTCGGGGAGTACACGACCGACCCCGAGATCTACGGCGAGATCACCCGCCGTGCCACCGGGGCGTTCCCGGTCCCCGGCGCGGGTGGACGCGTACGCGGCTGACCGCTGTCGCCGCTCCCTCCCCCCTCTGCCCTTTCTTCGTGACACCCCTCTCCTGCAAGGCATCACTGTGCTCGATTTCGCCGTCTTCGGATCCCTCTTTCTCACGCTTTTTGTGATTATGGACCCCCCGGGGATCACGCCCATCTTCCTCGCGCTGACCTCCGGCCGCCCCACCAAGGTGCAGCGCCGCATGGCCTGGCAGGCCGTCTGCGTCGCCTTCGGCGTCATCGCCGTCTTCGGCATCTGCGGCCAGCAGATCCTCGACTACCTGCACGTCTCCGTGCCGGCCCTGATGATCGCGGGCGGGCTGCTGCTCCTGCTCATCGCGCTCGACCTGCTCACCGGCAAGACCGACGAGCCGAAGCAGACCAAGGACGTGAACGTCGCGCTCGTCCCGCTCGGGATGCCGCTGCTCGCCGGGCCCGGCGCGATCGTCTCGGTGATCCTGGCGGTGCAGAAGGCCGACGGGGTCACCGGTCAGTTCTCCGTCTGGGCCGCGATCGTCGCGATGCACGTCGTGCTGTGGGTGGTGATGCGCTACTCGCTCGTCATCATCCGCGTGATCAAGGACGGCGGCGTGGTCCTCGTGACACGCCTGGCGGGCATGATGCTGTCCGCGATCGCCGTCCAGCAGATCATCAACGGCGTGCTCCAGGTGATCGAGAGCGCCTAGCGGCGACCGCCGCACACGCGAACGCCCCCGCACCGGGATCGGTGCGGGGGCGTTCGGCGAATAGGTGGACGCGGTCAGTTGGACACGGTCTCAGCCGGTCGGATCAGGATGCGCTGGCCTACGGCCGCGGCCTGCTGCACGATCCGGTTGACGGAGGCCGCGTCCACGACGGTGCTGTCCATGGCGGATCCGTCGACGTCGTCCAGGCGCAGAATCTCGAAGCGCATGGGGCTTCTCCCTTCGTCAGTGTTTCTTCCTTGTACAGGGTTAACGAAGTGTAAGCCGCAAACATTCCCTACGCTAAGGAAATTTTTTCCTTGTCTAACTACTAACGGGTATCGGAGACGTCAGAGGACGCCTCGGAGGCCCGCCAGAACGCCGTCAGAGCGGCCGCCGTGGCCGCCGGATCCTCGGCGTTCGGGGAGTGTTCCGTCCCCGGGATCACCACCCGCGCCGCGCCCAGCCGGCGCGCCATCGCGTCCATCTCCGACACCGGCCACACCGGGTCCGACTCCCCGGACAGCACCAGCTTCGCCAGTCCGGGCGCCGCGGCGGCGAGCTCGTCGATCCGGTCCGGCTCCTCGATCAGCGCCCGGCCCGTGACCACCAGCTGCTCGGGTACGGTCCCGCACCAGCGTGCGCGCAGGAAGGCCACCAGGGCCGGGTCCTCGGGCGGCGCGTCGCGCGGATCCATGGCGCGCATGGCCGCCCAGATGCCCGGCATGTCGTCGCCCATCGCCTCCAGCGCCGAGATCAGCAGCTTCGTACGGCCCTGCTGTTCCGCGCAGACCGCGCCCGGGCCGCTGCTCAGCAGCGTGAGGCCGGCGTACGGGGCCGGGTCGCGGACCACGGCCGCCCGGACGATCAGCCCGCCCAGCGAATGCCCGAGCAGGTGCACCGGACCGGCCGCGCCCAGGGCGGCGGTCTGCGCGAGGACGTCCCCCGCCAGTTCCGCCAGGGCGTACGGGGCTCGCGTGCGCGGGCCGCCGCTCTCGTGCTGCCCGCGGCCGTCGACGGCGACCACCCGGTACCCGGCGGCGGCCAGCGGTCCGAGGAGGCCGATGAAGTCCTCCTTGCTGCCGGTGTAGCCGGGCACCAGCAGGGCCGTGCCGCGGGCCGGCCCGGCGGGCACGGCCTCGTGCGCGGCGAACTCGCCGCGGGCCGTGGCCAGGCGGTACGCGCGGGCACAGGGCGGGAGCGTGAGGGTCGGCGGCTTGCTCATGGCCCGAGGTTACCGGCCCGTACGCCCGTACGGGAGCTCCGCGCGGATCCGGGTACGCCGATGGCCCCGGCCCCCTCGGAAGGGGACCGGGGCCATCGGAAGGGCGTTACGCCTCCGGGGTCTCCACGGCGGCGACGGCCTTGCGGGTCCGCGTGCGCTTCGGCTTGACCGGAGCCTCCTCGGCGGCCGGAGCGGCGGCCTCGGCGGCCGGAGCCTCCGGGGCGGCGGCCGCGACCTTGCGGGTGCGGGTGCGCTTCGGCTTGACCGGAGCCTCCTCCGCCACCGGAGCGGCGGCTTCGGCGACGACCTCGGCGGCCGGGGCGGCAGCGGCGACCTTGCGGGTCCGCGTGCGCTTCGGCTTGACCGGAGCCTCTTCGGCGACCGCGACGGCGGCGGCGACGACCGGAGCGACCGGCGCCTCGACCACGGCGGCCTGCGCCACGACCTCGGCCTCCGGGGCGGCGACCGGAGCGGCCGCGGCCTTGCGGGGGGCGCGGGCACGCGGGGCGCTGGATCGGGGCGCGCTGGAGCGGGGTGCGCTGGTGCGGCGCTCCCGGACCGGCTCGACCATCGGGGCCATCTGGAAGTCGGGCTCGGGCTCCACGACGAACGGGGCCAGGGGCTCCAGCGCCGCCGCGGGGGCGACGAAGGTGGCTGCCGGAGCGGCCGACCGGGTCCGGCGACGGCGCGGCTTGCGCGCCTCGTCGGAGGCCGGAGCCTCGGGGGCCGAGGCCTCCGGCGCGGCGACCGCCGCGACGGGGCTGACCGGGCTGACCGGGGCGGCCTCGGCGGTCACCGGGGTCAGGAGCTCGGCGCCCTGGTCCGAGCCGCCACGGGTACGGCGGCGCTGGCGCGGGGCACGGGCGGCACGCTCCTCGGCGGCGACCGGGGCGGCGACCGGGGCGGCGACCGGGGCGGCGGCACCGCGGCCACCGTCACGCCCACCGTCGCGGCCACGCTCACGGCCGGAGTCACGACCGCCGTCGCGACCGCCACGGCCACCGCGGCCGCCGGTCTCGCCCAGGTCTTCCAGGTTCTCGGCCTTCAGGCCGGCCCGCGTGCGGTCGGCGCGCGGCAGAACACCCTTGGTCCCGGCCGGAATGTTCATCTGCTCGTACAGGTGCGGGGACGTGGAGTACGTCTCCACCGGGTCGTGGAAGTCCAGCTCCAGCGCCTTGTTGATCAGCTGCCAGCGCGGGATGTCGTCCCAGTCGACCAGGGTGACGGCGATGCCCTTCTTGCCCGCGCGGCCGGTGCGGCCCACGCGGTGCAGGAAGGTCTTCTCGTCCTCGGGCGTCTGGTAGTTGATGACGTGGGTGACACCCTCGACATCGATGCCGCGCGCGGCGACGTCGGTGCAGACCAGCACGTCGACCTTGCCGTTGCGGAAGGCGCGCAGCGCCTGCTCGCGGGCGCCCTGGCCCAGGTCGCCGTGGACGGCGCCGGAGGCGAAGCCGCGCTTCTCGAGCTGCTCGGCGATGTCGGCCGCGGTGCGCTTGGTGCGGCAGAAGATCATGGCGAGCCCGCGGCCTTCGGCCTGCAGGATGCGGGAGACGAGCTCCGGCTTGTCCATGTTGTGCGCACGGAAGACGTGCTGCGTGGTGTTGGCGACGGTCGCGCCCTCGCCGTCCTCCGAGACGGCGCGGATGTGCGTCGGCTGCGTCATGTAGCGGCGGGCCAGTCCGATGACGGCGCCCGGCATGGTCGCCGAGAACAGCATCGTCTGACGCTTGGCCGGCAGGTAGCTCATGATCCGCTCGACGTCGGGCAGGAAGCCCAGGTCGAGCATCTCGTCGGCCTCGTCGAGGACGAGGGCCTTGACCTTGGAGAGGTCGAGCTTCTTCTGCCCGGCCAGGTCGAGCAGGCGGCCCGGGGTGCCGACGATGACGTCGACGCCCTTCTTGAGCGCCTCGACCTGGGGCTCGTACGCGCGGCCGCCGTATATGGCGAGGACGCGGACGTTGCGGACCTTGCCCGCGGTGAGAAGGTCGTTGGTGACCTGGGTGCAGAGCTCGCGGGTCGGAACCACCACGAGGGCCTGCGGGGCGTCGGTCAGCTGATCCGGCGTGGAGCGGCCGGCCTCGACGTCCGCGGGCACGACGACGCGCTCCAGCAGGGGGAGGCCGAAACCGAGCGTCTTGCCGGTACCGGTCTTGGCCTGGCCGATGACGTCCGTGCCGGACATGGCGACGGGGAGGGTCATCTCCTGGATCGGGAAGGGGGACACAATGCCGACGGCCTCAAGGGCTTCGGCCGTCTCGGGAAAGATCCCGAGGTCTCGGAACGTAGTCAGGGTGCTGCCTCTTCTGTGAGACGCGGCGCGAGGCGGCGAAGGGGGTCGTACCGTGCCGGGCTTGCAGTACTACGACGTACATACGAAGCTGCGCGGGACCACTAGCCATCGCTCAGGCGCTTTATGCCGCTGAGGGGGCCCCTCGTGGGAGGCGGTACGTATGAACGTACGCATCACGCCGAGGGCGGTCGGGTGGAGCCGATCGGGCCACCGACCGGGCATCCTCATTCGGATGGCCCGCCGAGTGTTCGGCAGGCGCATTACCACTGTACCCCGGAATCTCGCAGCTGTGTCGGGTGAATTCACCAGGTAGGCGCGTTTACGTGGACTGAGCAGGTGGTTCACGGTGCCTTTCGGCGAGCTATTGTGCGGTGCATGTCGACCGTTGAAAACGCATCGCCCGCCGACGAAAGCGCCCCCGCCGAGGCAGCCGGCATCGCCGCCCAGGACTGGGCCACGGCCTCCGCCACGCCGCAGTACCGGGCCGCCGTGGTGGATCTGCTCGGTGCGCTCGCGTACGGCGAACTCGCGGCCTTCGAACGCCTCGCGGAGGACGCGAAGCTCGCGCCCACCCTCGGGGACAAGGCCGAGCTCGCGAAAATGGCCTCCGCCGAGTTCCACCACTTCGAGCGCCTGCGCGACCGGCTCACCGCGATCGACGAGGACGCCACCGCCGCGATGGAGCCCTTCGCGAAGGGCGTCGACGACTTCCACCGCCAGACCGCGCCGTCGGACTGGCTGGAGGGCCTGGTCAAGGCGTACGTCGGCGACTCCATCGCCAGCGACTTCTACCGCGAGGTGGCCACCCACCTCGACACCGACACCCGCGGGCTCGTCGTGAGCGTGCTCGACGACACCGGCCACGGCGGTTTCGCCGTCGAGAAGGTGCGCGCCGCCATCGAGGCCGACCCGCGCTGCGGCGGCCGGCTCGCCCTGTGGGCCCGCCGGCTGATGGGCGAGGCCCTGTCGCAGGCCCAGCGCGTGGTCGCCGAGCGCGACGCGCTCTCCACCATGCTGGTCGGCGGCGTGGACGGGATGGCGGCCGGCTTCGACCTGGCGGCCGTCGGCGAGATGTTCACCCGGATCACCAAGGCGCACACCAAGCGCATGGCGGCCCTGGGCCTGGCGGCGTAGCCCGGTCCGACCGAGACGGACGTACGTCGGCCCCCGCGCGGAAGCTCCGCGCGGGGGCCGACGTCATCGGTCAGTGGGGGCGTCTAGCCCCGCGTCGGAACCGAAAACGGAGTCCTGACGGACGGCCTCGCAGTCCGGCCCGCGGGCCGCAGCAGCAGGGACAGGACCACCGCCGACACCAGGGCGCCGCCGATGAAGGTCGCGAAAAGGTTGTTGTGCCCGGGGCCCAGCGCGGTGTGCGTCAGATAGGCCCCGAAGAGGGCACCCGCCGCTCCGCTCACCAGCACCACCCGCGAGGAGGGCAGCCGCGGGCCGAGCACACGGACGGCCGCCCCGGCCAGGGCGAGGCCCAGGAGAGCGGAGCCGAGCGCCTCGATCAGCAGCATGGGGGTTCCTCTCGGACGGCGGATGGACCGGGTCGTACGGGGAGCGTGTCCTACAGCCGTCCTACCCGAAGCGGAGGAAACGAAAACGGCCCGGCGGAGTGGTCCACCGGGCCGTTCTCGGTACTTCTGGGTGCTGCCGGCTCCTGCGGAGTGCTTCGCAGAGCCGCTCGGCTCAGAGCGCGCCGAAGCCGACCTTGCGCACGCTGGGCTCGCCCAGGTCGACGTACGACAGGCGCTCGGACGGCACCAGGACCTTGCGGCCCTTGATGTCCGTGAGGCTCAGCAGCGGCGCCGAGCCGGACAGGGCGGCGGTGACGATGCTCTCCAGCTCCTCGGCACTCAGGTCGCTCTCGAGCACGATCTCCCGGGGTGCGTGCTGCACGCCGATCTTGACCTCCACGGCCTTGTCCCTCCGACGGTCCGGTTCGCGCGATCAGCCGCGCCGTTACCCGGTCCACATTAGCCCGGAGAGGGGACGTGTCCGCCGCGCGGCGGAAACGCTCGCAGCGAACAGCCGCCGGTCAGATGGGCGCAGACCGCCGCGGCCGGCCCGGCGAGCCGGGCCGGCCCGGGTCAGACGTCCGTCGGGTGCAGCGGGAAGCCGGCGATTCCGCGCCAGGCCAGCGAGGTCAGCAGTCCCACGGCGGTGTCACGGGCGACCGGGCTCTCGCTCGACAGCCAGTACCGGGCCACGACCTGCGAGACCCCGCCCAGGCCCACGGCCAGCAGCATCGACTCGTCCTTCGACAGACCGGTGTCCTCGGCGATGACGTCCGAGATGGCCTCGGCGCACTGCAGCGAGACGCGGTCGACGCGCTCGCGCACCGCCGGCTCGTTGGTCAGGTCCGACTCGAAGACCAGCCGGAAGGCGCCGCCCTCGTCCTGGACGTACGCGAAGTACGCGTCCATGGTCGCGGCGACGCGCATCTTGTTGTCGTTCGTCGAAGCGAGCGCGGTGCGCACGGCGAGCAGCAGGGCCTCGCAGTGCTGGTCCAGGAGCGCCAGGTAGAGGTCGAGCTTGCCGGGGAAGTGCTGGTAGAGCACCGGCTTGCTGACACCGGCACGCTCCGCGATGTCGTCCATGGCCGCAGCGTGGTAACCCTGCGCGACGAAGACCTCCTGGGCGGCGCCCAGGAGCTGGTTGCGCCGGGCCCGGCGCGGAAGTCGCGTGCCCCGCGGACGCGCTGCCTCGGTCTGCTCGATGGCTGTCACGCCGCCTCCCACTTTCTCTAGAACACAGTGCGCCTTGCGCCGCGCGGCCATCGTACTTTTCGGTAACCGAATCTGGTGGGTTCAAGCCGAGTTTTCTCGCGGTACGGACCGCCGGCGACCCGCCGGACGTGCTGGTCAGCGCTGGCTCAGCGGTAGTCGTCCTCGTCCAGGGTCACCACCCGGGTCTGCTCGGCCGCGTCCCCGTCGGAGGCTTCGCGCTGGCCCACGGGGGTGAGCGGATCGTCATCGACCGGATTCAACTCCGTGTTCTGCTCCGCCGCGTCCGCCTCGGGGGCTTCCACACCGAGGCTTTCCCGCAGCTCTGACTGGAAGGTGTCCGGTTCCGCAGGGTCGACAGTCATGGAGCACCCCTTTCCACTTCCACTTACGAGCCTAGGAGGCTCGCGCTTACCCCGCTAGGCAGTTCCGCAAGCATCTGTGACCGCGAACACAAGAGGAGCCGCGTGATGGTCTCGTAACATTGCCCCATGTCTTCGACCGAGCTGCCGGGTGTACGGTCCGCCGACCCCTCGTCCTCCGGCCAGTCCTCCCAGGTGGGAGCCGTGCGTCTGGCCGAAGGGGAGCAGCTGCGCACCGACCGGCTGCCCGGGCTGGAAATGAACGTACGGGTACGCCCCGCGGCACGTGCCGGTCTGCCGGCCGCGCTGTTCGTCCACGGGCTCGGCGGATCCTCGCAGAACTGGTCCGCGCTCATGGCGCGGCTGGAGGATTCCGTCGACGGCGAGGCCCTGGACCTGCCCGGCTTCGGCTGGTCCCCGCCGCCCGCCGACCGGGACTACACCGTCACCGGGCTCGCGCGCACCGTCATCCGCCACCTCGACGCCGCCGGGCGCGGACCGGTGCACCTGTTCGGGAACTCCCTCGGCGGGGCCGTCTCCACCCGGATCGCGGCCGTCCGGCCCGACCTGGTGCGCACGTTGACGCTGGTCTCCCCGGCCCTGCCCGAACTGCGCGTGCAGAAGTCGGCCGTGCCGACCGCGCTGCTCGCCGTACCCGGCATGGCCGGGGTCCTCGACCGGCTCACCCGCGGCCTGAGCGCGGAGCGGCGCACCCGGGGGCTGACGGACCTCCTGTACGGAGACCCCTCGCGGGTGAAGCCCGAGGTGTTCGAGGCGGCCGTCGAGGAAATGGAACGGCGGCTCGCGCTCCCGTACTTCTGGGACGCGATGACCCGTTCCTCGCGCGGCATCGTCGACGCGTACACCCTCGGCGGGCAGCACGGGCTGTGGCGCCAGGCACAGCGGGTGCTCGCTCCGACGCTGCTGGTCTACGGTGGCCGGGACCAGCTCGTCTCGTACCGTATGGCGCGCAAGGCCGCCGCGGCCTTCCCGGGTTCGCGGCTGCTCTGTCTGCCCGAGGCGGGACACGTGGCGATGATGGAGTACCCGGACGTGGTCGCGGCCGCCTTCCGGGAGCTGCTGGCCGCCGGCGCCGGCAGTGCGGACGGGGCGACCACCGTGCATGCGGTGGATACCGTGCACGTGCACGTGCACACCATGAACACCGAAGAGGACGGCAAGGGCTGAGGACGTGGGACGACATAGTCGCAAGGAGCCCGGCCGGGCTCCCGGCCCCGGCTCAGGCCATCCGCAGCCGGCCGAACAGGCCGGCGCCCGGACCGCCGCCCCGGCCCCGGCCGGGTGGGCCGAACCGGCCGCCGCCCCCCGCGGGCAGGCGGCCCCGCCGCGCCGCGAGCCGCAGTCCGGCGCGCGCGGCGGCCATCCCGAACAGCACGAGCCCGGCGGCGCCTGGGGCGCGAGCGCCGGTACCGGCGTGACCTACGGGGACTGGCGCGGCGTCCCGCGCACCCGTCCGGCGGCCGCGGACCCCGGCACCCCGGACCCCGGCACCCCGGCCTACGACAGCCCGGCCTACGGAACTCCGGTCTACGCGGCCCCGCGCCACGACACTCCGGCCTTCGGTACCCCCGCGGTCGGCTTCCCGCGGGTCACCATGGACGCGCCGGTGACCGCGACGGGCTCGCACCGCACGGTCCCCGTCGCCGAGGACGCCTTCGCCGCGACCGGGTCGCACCGCCGGATCCCGGTCCACCAGGACGTGTTCTCCACGACGGGCACGGGCTCCTTCCGCGGGGTCCCGGGGGCCGGGGACGTCTTCCCCGGGGGCGCGTACCCCGAGGACTCCTTCACGGCCAGTGGATCGCACCGCCGGATCCCCGCGCCGCGCGCTCCGGTCGGCACCCCCGTCGAGGAGGCGCCGCAGGCGCCGCCCGCGGCCGGGCGCGGCGGCAAGGGCCGTACGTACGCCGGGATGGCCGCCGCGGCCGTCACCGTCGCGCTCGCCGTCATCGTCGCGGGCCAGGCGGCCTCCAAGAGCGACAGCGGCAAGAACACCCTGCGCGCCGCCGACGAGGGCAACAGCCACACCGCCCAGGGCAACTCCGCCGCCTCCCGCTCCGACGACCGGCCCACCCCGGACGCCTCCGCGGCGCTCAAGGCCGCGCCGGAGCTCACGTACGACCAGAAGATGGCGCGGCAGTTCCCGATCGACGAGAAGCTGAAGGGCCCCGGCGCCTTCGACACCGTGCCCGGTGTGGCGCAGGCGCCCGGCAAGGGGAAGGTGGTCCGCTACCGCGTCGACGTGGAGCAGGGACTCGGCCTCGACGCGCAGCTGTTCGCCGAGGCCGTGCACCGCACGCTGAACGACGACCGGAGCTGGGGCCACGGCGGTACGAAGACCTTCGAGCGGGTGCCGGGCGGCGAGGCTGATTTCGTGATCACCCTCGCCAGCCCCGGGACCACCGGGGTCTGGTGCAGGAAGTCCGGACTCGACACCACGATCGACAACGTCTCCTGCGACTCCGCGTCGACCGACCGCGTGATGATCAACGCGTTCCGCTGGGCGCAGGGTTCGGCGACCTTCGGCGCGGACCAGATGTTCGCCTACCGCCAGATGCTGATCAACCACGAGGTCGGCCACCGGCTCGGCCACGGCCACGTGAGCTGCCAGACACCGGGCGCACTCGCCCCGATCATGCAGCAGCAGACCAAGTCCCTGGACGTCAACAACATCCACTGCAAGCCCAACCCCTGGGTGTATCCCGGGAATTGATCCATCGCTTTGACAAATTGTTCGATGGTCGGTCATTGTTCTCCGCATGTCGCACCTTCACACCACCACCGCGAGCGCAGCCATTGAGCTGGCGCTGCTTGGTGTGACCGCGCACAGCGTGGCCGACATCTTCTGTCGCTGACGCCTCCCTGAGCGCGCGACGTCTCTTTCCCGATCGTTTCCTCGATCGTTCCGCCGCGCCCGGGGCTTCCAGCCCGCAGGTGCGGCTCCTTGTGTTCTTCCGTCCCCGCCGTCGGCACGCCGCCGACCGCTCCGACGTGGACCGCTGCCCCTCGCGTGGCCTTTTCCGCATCTCCCTTCACGCCGAGAGGTCCCCTTTCCCATGGCCCGTCAGTCCCTCATATCGCGCCGCGTAGCCGCGGTCGCCGTCAGCGTCGTTCTGGCCGGGGGCGCCGCCGCCTGCGGGCCCAAGGACGGCACGGACAAGGCGTCCGCCGGTGACAAGCCGGGCGCCGCCGGGGCCGCCCCCCAGAAGGGCGGCACCCTGACCGTCCTCAACGCCGAGCCGCAGAGCGACTTCGACCCGGCCCGCCTGTACACCTCCGGCGGCGGCAACGTCCCCTCGCTCGTCTTCCGCACGCTCACCACCCGCAACCGCGAGGCGGGCCCGGCCGGCGCCAAGGTGGTGCCCGACCTGGCCACCGACCTCGGCAAGCCGAACGCCGACGCCACGGAGTGGACGTACACGCTCAAGGACGGGCTGAAGTACGAGGACGGCTCGCCCATCACCAGCGCCGACATCAAGTACGGCATCGAGCGGTCCTTCGCCGCCGAGCTGTCGGGCGGAGCCCCGTACCTGCGCGACTGGCTGGTCGGCGGGGACGCGTACGAGGGCCCGTACAAGGACGGCGGCAAGGGGCTCGACTCGATCACCGTGCCCGACGCGAAGACGATCGTCTTCAAGCTCCGCAAGCCCGAAGGGGAGTTCCCCTTCCTCGCCACGCAGACGCAGTTCGCGCCCGTGCCCAAGGCCAAGGACACCGGGGTCAAGTACGAGGAGCACCCGGTCTCCTCCGGCCCGTACAAGGTCGTCAAGAACGAGAACGACGGCGAACACCTCACCCTGGAGCGCAACGAGAACTGGGACGAGAAGACCGACGAGGAGCGCAAGGCCTACCCGGACAAGATCGACGTCCGCTCCGGGCTCGACGCGGCGGTCATCAACCAGCGCCTGTCCACCAGCTCCGGCGCCGACGCGGCCGCCGTCACCACGGACACCAACCTGGGCCCGGCCGAACTGGCCCAGATCGGCGGCGATAAGGAGCTCAGCGCCAGGGTCGGCACCGGGCACTTCGGCTACGTCAACTACCTCGCCTTCAACCCGAAGGTCGCCCCCTTCGACAACCCGAAGGTCCGCCAGGCGATCTCCTACGCGATCAACCGCACCAGCGTGATCAACGCGGCCGGCGGCTCCGCCCTCGCCGAGCCCGCCACCACCTTCCTGCCCGAGCAGGAGGCCTTCGGCTTCACCCCGTACGACCACTTCCCGGCCGGTAAGACCGGGGACCCGGCCAAGGCCAAGGAGCTGCTGGCCGAGGCGGGTTACAAGGACGGGCTGACCATCACGCTCACCCACTCCAACGCCCAGAACCGGCAGACCAGCCCCGAGGTCGCCACCGCCGTGCAGCAGGGGCTCGCCGCCGCCGGGATCACCGTCAAGCTGGAGGGGCTGGAGAACAACGCCTTCAACGAGAAGCGCTGGGACGTCAAGAACACCCCCGGCTTCTTCCTCTCCCGCTGGGGCGCCGACTGGCCGTCCGGCGCACCCTTCCTCGCCCCGATCTACGACGGCCGCCAGATCGTCACCAACGGCAGCAACTACAACCACGCCCAGCTCAACGACCCGGCGGTCAACGCCGAGATCGACGAGATCGCCAAGCTGACCGACCTCGCGGCGGCCGGCAAGCGCTGGGGCGCCCTCGACAAGAAGATCGGCGAGCAGGCGCTCGACGTCCCGCTCTTCCACCCGGTCTACAAGCGGCTCGTCGGCAAGGACGTCAAGAACGTCGTCATCAGCGACTGGACCGGCGTCCTCGACATCTCGCAGGTCTCGGTCAAGTGACGTTCCTCGCCCAGCAGTCGGCGTCCGGACCCGGGGTCGCCGCCCCGGGGCCGGGCGCCGGGCGGCGGGTCTGGCGGCGGCTGCGCGCCCGGCCCTCGGCCGTGGCTGCGGCCGCCGTCCTCGTCCTGCTCGTCCTGCTCGCCCTCACCGCACCGCTGTTCGCCCACCTCACCGGCCAGGACCCGAACGCCTACCACGACGAGCTCGTCGACTCCGCGCGCGGCGGCGTCCCGTTCGGCTCCTTCGGCGGGATCTCCGGCGAGCACTGGCTGGGCGTCGAACCGGGCACCGGCCGCGACCTGTTCACCCGGCTGCTCTACGGAGCGCGGATCTCCCTGCTCGTCGCGCTCGGCGCCACCGCCGTCCAGATCCTCGTCGGCGTGGGCGTCGGGCTCGCCGCCGCCCTCGGCGGCCGGTTCGCCGGGCAGGTCGTCAGCCGGTTCACCGACGTGATGATCGCCCTGCCCCTGCTGGTGATCGCCATCGCCCTCACCGCCGTCGTCCCGCCAGGGTTCCCGCGGCCGCTGCTGCTGATCCTGGTCATCGGACTGCTCGACTGGGGCGGCGTCGCCCGGATGGTGCGCGCCCAGACCCTCTCCCTCAAGGAACTGGACTTCGTGGACGCCGCCCGGCTCTCGGGCAACCGCACCCTGCGGATCGCCCGCCGGGAGCTGCTGCCCTCGCTGGCCGCGCCCGTCATCACCCTCGCCGCGATCAAGGTGCCCACCGCCATGGTGGTCGAGGCCTCCCTGTCCTTCCTCGGGGTCGGCGTGAAACCGCCCACCCCCTCGTGGGGGCAGATGCTGTCCAGCGCCCAGACCTGGTTCCGCGCCGACCCCACCTACGTCCTGCTCCCCGCCGGTCTGCTCTTCGTCACCGTGCTCGCCTTCACGGTGCTCGGCGACGCCGTCCGTACGGCCCTCGACCCGCGCGAGGACTCGCGGCTGCGGGTCGGCACCAGAAAGGAGCGCAGGGCGTGACCCGCTTCGTGCTCAAACGGACCGGCGGCGCACTGCTCGTGCTGCTCACGCTGTCCGTCGTGATCTACGCCCTCTTCTACCTCGCCCCCGGCGACCCCGCCCGCCTCGCCTGCGGGGAACGCTGCAACCCGGCGCAGATCGCCCAGGTGCGCGAACAGCTCGGGCTGAACGAGTCGGTGGTCGCGCAGTACCTGCACTTCCTCCAGGGACTGCTGATGGGCCGGGACTCCTCCGGCGGCGCCGGGCTCGTCCTGCACTGCGACGCGCCCTGCCTCGGATTCTCGTACCAGAACGACCAGCAGGTCACCGAACTGCTGCTGGAGCGGCTCCCCGCCACCCTGTCGCTGGCGCTGGGCGCGCTGGTGATCTGGCTCGTGATCGGCGTCGGCACCGGACTGCTGTCCGCGCTGCGCCGCGGCGGCTTCACCGAGCGGGCACTGACCGTGGTCACCCTCGCCGCCACCGGCACCCCCGTCTTCATCCTCGGGCTGCTGCTGCTCATGGCCGTCTGCGCCTACCTCCAGTGGCTGCCCTTCCCGACGTACGTACCGCTCGGCGACGATCCCGAGCAGTGGGCGTGGAACATGCTGCTGCCCTGGGTGACCCTCGGCTTCTTCGAGAGCGCCAAGTACGCACGGCTGAGCCGCAGTTCCATTCTGGAGACGCTCGCCGAGGACCACATCCGCACCTTCCGCGCCTACGGGGTCGGGGAGCGGGCCGTCGTGACCCGGCACGCCGTACGGGGCGCGGTGGCCCCGGTGATCGCGCTCAGCGCGGTGGACTTCGGCACGATGATCGGCGGCGCCGTGCTGACCGAGTCGCTGTTCGGGATCCCCGGACTCGGCAAGACCCTCATCGACGGCGTACGGGTCGTGGACCTGCCCGTGGTGGTGGGCGTGGTGCTCGCGATCGGCGCGGCCGTCGTGCTCGCGGGCGTCGTCGCGGACGTGCTGTACGCCGTCGCGGACCGAAGGGTGGTTCTGGCATGACCGTCATCACGAACGGTTCGCTGGTGGAGGTCACCGGCCTCACCGTCGACTTCCCGGCCGGCCGGCCGGGGGAGTACCTGCGGGCCGTCGACGGGGTGTCCTTCACCCTGGAGCCCGGCCGCGCCCTGGGCATCGTGGGGGAGTCCGGGAGCGGCAAGTCCACGGTCGCGGCCGCCCTGTTGGGGCTGCACCACGGGACCGGCGCACGGCTCGGCGGCACCGTCCGGGTCGGCGGCGCCGACGTGGGCACGGCCTCCCCGGCCGAGCTCCGGGAGCTGCGGGGGGCCGTCGCCGCGATGGTCTTCCAGGACCCGCTGAGCTCCCTGGACCCGTACTACGCCATCGGCGACCAGATCGCCGAGGTGTACCGGGTGCACGCCTCCGTCTCGCGGCGGGCGGCCCGGGCCCGGGCGGTGGAGGTGCTGGACCGGGTGGGCATACCCGACGCGGTGCGCCGCTCCCGGGCGCGGCCGCACGAGTTCAGCGGGGGCATGCGGCAACGGGCCCTGATCGCGATGGCCCTGGCGTGCGAACCGAGGCTGCTGATCGCGGACGAGCCGACCACGGCGCTCGACGTCACCGTCCAGGCGCAGATCCTCGACCTGCTGCACGGGCTGCGGGAGGAGCGGGGGCTCGGGCTGCTGCTGGTCACGCACGACGTGGGGGTGGCGGCGGAGAACGTGGACGCGGTGCTGGTGATGCGGGACGGGGCGGTGGTCGAGCGGGGCCCGGTCGGCTCCGTGCTGTCGGCTCCGGCCGATCCGTACACCGCGGCGCTGCTGGCGGCGGTGCCGCGGCTCGACGCGGTGCGGGGCCCTCGGCCGGGTGCGGAACCGGGCCCGGTGGGGCTGCCGCGGCAGGGCCGGGCGCGGCCGGAGGACCGGCGCTCCGCCCCGGACCCCGCGCCTCGAGCGCCGGACGAGCCCGAACCGCCCGTCGTCGAGGCGTTCTCGCTGCGGAAGGAGTTCGGGCGGGGCAAGCGGCGGGTGGAGGCCGTGGCCGGGGTGTCGCTGCTCGTGCGGGGAGGGGAGACGCTGGGGATCGTCGGGGAGAGCGGCAGCGGCAAGAGCACCCTCGGGCGGATGCTCGTCGGGCTGCTGGAGCCCAGTTCCGGGCAGGTCCGGCGGGACGGGGCCGAGAGCGCCGGGGTGGTGCCCGGGGTGCAGATGGTGTTCCAGGACCCGGTGTCCTCCCTCAACCCGCGCCGCTCCATCGGCGAGTCCATCGCGGATCCGCTGCGCGCGGCGGGGGAGCGGGACCGGCGCACGATCCGGGCCCGGGTCGGCGAACTGCTGCTCCGGGTGGGCCTGGAGGAGGCGCACTACGACCGGTACCCGCACGAGTTCAGCGGCGGTCAGCGCCAGCGCGTCGGCATCGCCCGGGCCCTCGCGCCCCGGCCCCGGCTGATCGTCTGCGACGAGCCCGTCTCGGCGCTCGACGTGACCACGCAGGCGCAGGTCACCGCCCTGCTGGCCGAGCTCCAGCGGGAGCTGGGCATCGCGCTGGTCTTCATCGCGCACGACCTCGCGGTGGTGCGTCAGGTGAGCGACCGGGTCGCGGTCATGCGGCGCGGGGTGATCGTGGAGGAGGGCCCCGTCGACGAGGTCTACGACCGGCCGGCGCACGCCTACACCCGGGAGCTGCTGGCCGCCGTCCCGTCCCTCGACCCGGCCCTGGCCGCCGCCCGCCGGCTCGGCCGGCGCCGCTCCGGGGGAGTGCTCGCCGGAGCCTCGTAGACCGCTCCGCGCCGCTCCTGTGTGTTCTTAGCGCGCTCGAACGCGAACCGTACGGGAAAGTTACGACTCTTCACCCCTTCCGGTGGCGCGACGGACAACCGTCCGTCGCGCCTTCGGCATATCCGCTTGAGTTCGTATCCGGCGGGTCGCCGGACCGACGGAGACCGCCTGAAACGGGAGATCGGGGGTGCCACTCGTGCGGATCGGACTGCTCACGGAAGGTGGTTATCCGTATGCCACGGGGGAAGCGAGGCTGTGGTGCGACCGGCTCGTGCGCGGGCTTCCCCAGCACGAGTTCGAGCTCTACGCCCTGAGCCGCAGCGCCGAACAGGAGGAGCGCGGCCGGGTGCCGCTGCCCTCCCACGTCACCCGGGTGCGGACCGCCCCGCTGTGGGCTCCGGCCGACGACGGGCGCAGCTACCGGCGCCGCGAGCGCCGCCGCTTCGCCGCCGCCTTCACGGAGTTGGTCCGCGGGATCTGCGGAGCCGACCCCGCGCGGTTCGCGGACGGGCTGTACGGACTGGCCGCCCTCGCCTCGGAACAGGGCGGGCTGTACGCGGCACTGCGCTCCGAGACGGCCGTACGGGCCGTGGAGTCCGCCTGCCGCGCCCCCGAGGCGAGCAGGGAAGTGCAGCGGGCGCAGGTCGCGGACCTGCTGGAGTTCGTGGACGAACTGGAGCGGATGCTGCGCCCGTTGTCCCTGGACTGGTACGAGGAGCTCAGCGAGGTCGACGTCTGCCACGCCGCCGCGGGTGGCGTGGCGGCGCTGCCCGGGCTCCTGGCCAAACGCTTCTTCGGAGTACCGCTCCTGGTCACCGAGTACGGGGTCCAGCTCAGGGCCCACTACCTCGCGCAGTCCGCGCGGGACGAGCGGCCGGCCGTACGGGCCCTGCTCGCCGCCTTCCACACCCGGCTGGCCGGCGAGATCTACGCCCAGGCCGACCTGCTCACCCCCGGCAACGCGCACGCCCGGCGCTGGCAGGAACGCTGCGGGGCCTCCCGCGAGCGGCTGCGCACGGTCTACCCCGGGATGGAGGCGGACCGATTCGCCGCGGTGGGCGAGGACCCGGCGTGCGGGGACCCGCACACGCTCGTCTGGGTCGGCCGGGTCGACCCCGCCAAGGACCTGATCGCGCTGCTGCACGCCTTCGCCGAGGTGCGCAGGGCCGAACCGCGCGCCCGGCTGCGGATCTTCGCGACCTCCGCCGGGACGGGCTCGGGGGGTGCGGGGCCCGGCGGCGGGCACCACGAGGTCGGGCACGGCTACCTGGCCGACTGCCGCTCGCTCGCCGCGCAGCTCTTCCCCGACGAGGCCGCCGACGCGCACGCGGTCGGCGAGAACCCGGTCACCTTCGAGGAGATCGGCGGACCCGACGTGCCGTCACCGGCCCACGCGTACGGCTCCGGGCGGGTGGTGGTGCTCTCCTCCGTCATCGAGGGCTTCCCCATCACCCTGGCCGAGGCGATGTTCTGCGGCCGCGCCACCGTGTCCACCGACGTCGGCGCGGTCGTCGAGGTGATCGGCGGGACCGGGCTCGTGGTGCCGCCGCGCAATCCGCGCGCGCTCGCCGAAGCCTGCGTCACGCTGCTGCGGGACCCCGAGCGGGCCCAGCGGCTCGGGTCGGCCGCCCGGGCGCGGGCCCTCGAACTCTTCACCGTCGAGCAGAACGTCGCCGCCTTCCAGGAGTCCTACCTGCGGCTGCTCGCCCGCGGTCCCGCCCGCCCCGACGGCACCGGAGTCCCCTTCGAGCAGCCGCCCGAGGCCCGGGTCCCGGGCCACTGGGCCACCCCCACCTGGGCCGCGCCCCACCCCGGGCCCGGTGCCCCGTCAGCGGAGTCCGCGCCGGAGGAGGCCACCCCGGCCGGGACCGACGCCCCGGACGCGGGAAGGGCGCCGGACGCGGGCAGGGTGCCGGACGCGGGCAGGGTGCCGGACCCGGGCAGGGTGCCGGACCCGGTCAGGGTGCCGGACCCGGTCATGGTGCCCGCCGCGCCTGCCGGGCGTGCCGCGAATCCGGAGGCCTCCGCGTGACCGTGCCCCTGGACGAAGCCGCTCCCCCCTCGGACCCGCCCCCGCTCCGCCGGGCCCGCTCCGCCGGGGATCCCGTCAAGGCGCTGCTCCACCGCCACCGGGAGCTCTGCGAGCACGCCGTGGACCCGCTGGAGATCGCCGCCGGGCTGGAGGCGCACGGCATCACCGACCGCACCGCCGCCCGGTTCCGCCACCGCGACGTCTTCTCCCTCGCGGAGGAGCTCTACGCCCGGACCCCCCGCGACGGCACCCCGCCCGCCCCGACGGCCGGGATCCCGGACCGCGCCAAGGCGGTACGGGGCTTCGGCTACGCGCTGCTTCCCGGGGCCCTCACCCTCGGCGCGGCCGCCGCCGGGGTGCCCTGGGCCGGAGGCCTGGCGGTGCTCGTCACCGTCGCCGCGCTCGGACGGCCCGGCCGGGCCGCCGGGGGCCGGTTCCCCGCCGCCGTGTACCCGCTGGCCGCCGCCGCCCTCGGCTGGGCCGTCCACCGCCACGGCACCCCGCTCGGCATCGCGCTGGCCGTGGCCGCCGCCCCCGGACACCTGGCCGGAGCCGTCTTCGCGGCCCGCGCCCGGCGCCGGCTCGCCGGGAGCCGGGCCCTGGAGGACTTCGCCGACGGGGTGAGACCGCTGCTCCTCGGGACGCTCGCGCTGTACGCAGCGGCCGCCGCGGGAGCGGCCGCCCTGGCCGGGGCCCCCCTGGCGGTGGCCGTACCGCTCGCGGTGCTGCTGCTCCTGACCCGGCTGCTGCTCGGCCACGGAGCCCCCCGCGGAGCCCTCGCGTCGGCCCTGGCCCTCGTACTCGCCCTGCTCCCGGTCCCGGCGGCGCCGTTCGCCGCCGCGGTGGGAGTCCTCGTACCCGCCGTCCTCGCGCTGTCGCGGGCCTCCGCGCACGCGCAGCGGCCCTGAAACCTTCGGAAGCAGACACCGAAGCGCCCTACCCCCCCACCCCGATCCACCCATCCAGCAAGGAGAACAGGACATGACCGGCCAGCCAACCAACCAAGGGGCCGCGCGATGAGGGTGTTGCTGATCGGAGCCAACGGATACCTCGGGCGCTACGTCGCGGACCGGCTGCTCGCCGACCCCGCGGTCCAGCTCACCGCGCTCGGCCGCGGCGACGACGCCGACGTCCGCTTCGACCTCGCCACCGGCAGCCCCGGCGCGCTCACCCGGTTCCTCGACGCCGTCCACCCGGGCGTCGTCATCAACTGCGCCGGAGCCACCCGGGGCGGCGCCCGCGAGCTCACCCGGCACAACACCGTCGCGGTGGCCACGATCTGCGAATCGCTGCGCCGCAGCGGCTGCGGCGCCCGGCTGGTCCAGCTCGGCTGCGCCGCCGAGTACGGGCCCAGTCAGCCCGGGTCCTCCACGGCCGAGGACGCCGTGCCCAGACCGGGAGGGCCGTACGGAGTCAGCAAACTGGCCGCCACCGAGCTCGTGCTCGGCTCCGGGCTGGACGCCGTCGTCCTGCGGGTGTTCTCGCCCGTCGGCCCCGGCACCCCCGCCGGATCCCCCCTCGGCCGGCTCGCCGAGGCCATGCGGCGCGCGATGCAGTCCGGGGACGGCGAGCTCAAGCTCAGCGGGCTCGGCGTGCAGCGCGACTTCGTCGACGTACGGGACGTGGCGCGCGCGGTGCACGCCGCTTCGCTCTCCGCGGCCCAGGGCGTCGTCAACATCGGCACCGGCCGCGCGGTCCGGCTGCGCGACGCGGCCGCCGTCCTGGCACGGGTCGCCGGGTACGGAGGCTCGCTGCACGAGATCGACGTACCGCAGCACGGACAGCACGCCCAGCACCCGCAGGCGCACGGGTACCCCGGCCGGCCCGCCGGGCTCGCCGCCATCGGCTCCCCGCGCTCCGAGGCCACGGCCGAGCAGCTCGCCGCCGCGACGGCCCAGCCCCCGTACCCCTACCCGGACGGGTGCGGAGCCTGGCAGCAGGCGGACGTCCGTACCGCCCGTGACCGGCTCGGCTGGCGGCCGCGGATCAACCTGGAGGAGTCCCTCGCGGACATCTGGATGGAGGCGGCGTGCCGCATCTGACCACCCCGCCGGCCGCCGGCCAGGCGGCCACCGAGGCGGGCCGGCTGGGTTTAGGAGTCCCGGGGTACGCGCATCCGCTGCTGGCCCCGGTGGAGTGGGCCGAGCTGACCCGGCCCGGGACCCCGCTGCACTGGGCCGTCCTCAACGTCACGGACGGGCCGGGCGGCCGGCCCGACCCGCACTGCACGGAGGCGGCCGCGAAGCTCCGTAGCGCGGGCGGCGCGGTCCTCGGGCATCTCGCGATGCGAGACGGGGAGCGGTCCTTCGGGGAGCTCGTCTCCGATGCCCACCGCTTCCGGGACTGGTACGGAGCCGACGGCTTCTACCTCGCGGACGCCCCGGCCGGGAAGGCGGAGCTGGCCTCCGTCCGCCGGGTCGCGGACACCCTGCGGGGGCTCGGCGAGGACCTGCGGATCGTCCTCGGACACGGCACCCACCCCTACGAGGGATACACGGAGACCGCCGACCAACTGGTCACCTTCTCCGGGACCTGGGCCGACTACCGCTGGTCGCAGGTGGCGGAGTGGACGGCCGATCATCCGCCGGAGACGTTCTGCCACCTCGTGCACGGCGTACCGCGCACACACCTGGAGGAGGCGCTGCGGATCGCCCGCTGGCAGGGTGCGGGGACCATCTGGTTCACCGACCGGCGCGGGGCCGCTCCGCTGGATCCCTGGGCGTCGATGCCCGGGTACTGGGACGAAATCGTCTCGCGGATCGGACCGGGTGTCTCGGAATGAAGGAGGGCGTGGCAGTGTTACGGGAAGAACCACCGTTAAGACTTAATCATCTACGGAGTCCCCGTGTCGCTGCCACCCCTGGTAGAGCCAGCTGCTGAGCTCACCGTTGACGAGGTCCGTCGGTACTCCCGCCACCTGATCATCCCCGACGTCGGGATGGACGGCCAGAAGCGCCTGAAGAACGCCAAGGTGCTGGCCGTGGGCGCGGGCGGCCTCGGCTCGCCCGCCCTCATGTACCTGGCCGCGGCCGGCGTCGGCACGCTGGGCATCGTGGAGTTCGACGAGGTCGACGAGTCGAACCTCCAGCGCCAGATCATCCACAGCCAGGCGGACATCGGCCGTTCCAAGGCCGCGTCGGCCCGCGACAGCGTGCTGGGCATCAACCCGTACGTGAACGTGGTCCTCCACGAAGAGCGGCTCGAAGCCGACAACGTGATGGAGATCTTCAGCCAGTACGACCTGATCGTCGACGGCACGGACAACTTCGCCACGCGTTACCTCGTGAACGACGCCTGCGTGCTGCTGAACAAGCCGTACGTCTGGGGCTCGATCTACCGCTTCGACGGCCAGGCCTCGGTCTTCTGGTCCGAGCACGGCCCGTGCTACCGCTGCCTCTACCCGGAGCCGCCCCCGCCGGGCATGGTCCCGAGCTGCGCCGAGGGCGGCGTGCTGGGCGTGCTCTGCGCGTCCATCGGGTCCATCCAGGTCACCGAGGCCATCAAGGTCCTCACGGGCGTCGGCGAGTCGCTCGTCGGCCGTCTGATGATCTACGACGCCCTGGAGATGCAGTACCGCCAGGTCAAGGTCCGCAAGGACCCCGACTGCGCGGTCTGCGGTCCGAACGCGACCGTCACCGAGCTCATCGACTACGAGGCCTTCTGCGGCGTCGTGTCGGAGGAGGCCCAGGAGGCCGCGCTCGGCTCGACGATCACTCCCAAGCAGCTCAAGGAGTGGATCGACAACGACGAGCCGATCGAGATCATCGACGTCCGCGAGATCAACGAGTACGAGATCGTCTCGATCCCCGGCGCGAAGCTGATCCCCAAGGGCGAGTTCCTGATGGGCACCGCCCTCCAGGACCTGCCGCAGGACAAGCGCATCGTCTTGCACTGCAAGACGGGCGTCCGCAGTGCGGAAGTCCTCGCGGTCCTGAAGTCCGCGGGCTTCGCGGACGCGGTCCACGTCGGCGGCGGCGTCATCGGCTGGGTCCACCAGATCGAGCCCGAGAAGCCGGTCTACTAGCCGGTCCGGTCCACGGCAGTCACCCGAAGGGGCCGTACCCCGCTCGCGCGAGGTGCGGCCCCTTCGGCGTGCTCCGGCGTCTTCCGGGCCTAGACGGGTGCGGTCGGCGTCGGCGTCGGGGACTGGGACTTCGACGCCGTGCAGACCGTGCCCCCGCCGGGCACCTTTCCGTCGAGCAGGTAGGAGTTCACGGCCTGCTGCACGCAGGGGTCGCCACTGTTGTAGGCGCCGTGCCCCTCGCCCTTGAAGGTGAGTTCCACGCCGACGCCGGGGCCGAGCCGCTCCACCATCTTGCGGGCGCCCTCGTACGGGGTCGCCGGGTCACCGGTGTTGCCGATCACCAGGATCGGCGCCGAGCCGGGGGCCGAGACGTCCGGGGTGTTCCAGGCGCCGGCGACGGGCCAGTCGGTGCAGCTCATCATGGCCCAGCCGAGGAAGTCCCCGAAGACGGGCGAGGCGGCGCGGAACTCCGGCAGCTTCGCCTTGGTCTGAGCGAGGGTGTACCGGTCCTTGGAATCGGCACAGCTGATGGCGGTGTTGGCCGATCCGATGTTGCTGTAAGTGCCCTTCGGGTCCCGGCCGTTCAGCGCGTCGGACATGGCGAGCAGCAGCTGCCCCTGGCCGCCCTCGGCCTCGTCCAGGCCCTGTTCCAGCAGGGGCCAGGCCTCCTTGGAGTACAGGGCGAAGGCGATGCCGTTGGTCGCGGCGTCCTCCGTGAGCAGCCGGTCGCCGGATCCGGGGATGGGCTTGACCGCCAGCTCCTTCTGGAGCTTGATGATGTTCGCCTCGATCTCCTTGGCGGTGCTGCCCTGGAGTTGGCAGGAGTCCCCGCGGTTCACGCAGTCCTGGGCGAAGTTGCCGAGCGCGAGCTGGAAGCCCTTGGCCTGGCCGAGGGCCCCCTGCTCGGAGTTCTTGGTCGGGTCGACCACGGCGTCGAAGACGGCCCGGCCGACGTTCTTGGGGAAGAGATGGGCGTACACCCCGCCGAGTTCGGTGCCGTAGGAAATGCCGAAGTAGTACAGCTTCTCGTCGCCGAGGGCTTGGCGGATCCGGTCCAGGTCGCGGGCCGCGTTCTCCGTACCTACGTGCGGCAGCACCTTGCCGGACTTGGTCTCGCAGGCCTCCTTGTACCGCTGGGAGGTGGCGAGGAACTGCTTCTCCTCCTCCGGCGTCGAGGGGCTGGAGTCGGCGGCGTAGTACGCGTCCAGCTGCTTGTCGTCCTCGCACAGCACGGGCGCGCTGCGGCCGACCCCGCGCGGGTCGAAGCTGACCAGGTCGTACCGCTCGCGCAAGGCGCCGTAGTCCTTCGCCGCGCCGGGCAGGGTGCTGATGCCGGAGCCGCCGGGACCGCCGAAGTTGAAGACGAGCGAGCCGATCCGCTTGTTCTTGTCCCGCGCCTTCGCCCGGATCAAGGCCAGGGGGATCGTCTCCCCTTCCGGCTCCGCGTAGTCGAGGGGCACGTCGAGGACGGCGCACTGCCAGTCCTTCCCGGGAACCTGCCCGACTCCCTCGGCGGGGGTGGGGGCCTCGCACTCGCCCCACTTGGGCTTCTTGATGCCCTGAGCGGCGCCGTCCTTGCCCCTCTTCTCCTTGCCTCCGCCGTCGGAACAGGCACTGGTGGCGAGCAGCGCGGCGGCGGTGGCGGTGGCGGCGGCGACCCGCAAGGCGTGTGTGGGCATGTCTTCATCCTGTGCGCGCGTCGCGCGCCCCGCCCCCGCGCTGACCCATCCGGGTCACGGGGGCGGGGCGCGGATGGGTCACTGGGCGGCCGTGGCGGCGGGGATGTCGACAGCGGCGGCCCGGCGGGCCGGCCAGAGGGAGGCGAGCAGGGCGCCGGCCATGGCGAGCAGCACCCCGAGGGCCAGCTGTCCCCAGGGGATGACCAGGGCGTATCCGGCGACGCTCTCCTGGAGCGTGTTGCCGAGGGCCCAGCCCGTGAAGATGCCCATGACCGTACCGACGGCCGCGCCGAGGCCGCCGACGAGCAGGGCCTCCATGCGGATCATCCGGGTCACTCCGGCGCGGTCCAGGCCCAGCGCGCGGAGCGTGCCGATCTCCTTGCGGCGTTCGAGCACGGACATCGCGAGGGTGTTGGCGATGCCCAGGGCGGCGATCACCAGGGCCATGCTGAGCAGGGCGTGGAAGAGGTTGAGCTGATCGCCGATGCCGCTGGTGTCCTCCGCCCGGACGGCCTCCTTGTCGAGGACGGACAGGGCGGGGTTGTCACCGAGCGCCTTGACCACGCTCGCGAGCTGGGCCCGGCCGGGCCCGCCCGCGGTGGCCACGACGATCGAGTCGGTGTTCGGTGCGGAGTCGAAGCGGGCGACCAGGGAGTCGGGTGCGGTGATGCTGGGGAGCACCTTGCTCTGTTCGTCCGCGTGGTAGATCGCGCCGATGGTGACCTCGCCCTGCTGGTCCAGCCGATTCACGGGGAGGCTCCGGCCGACCTTCCAGCCGTTGGCCCGGGCCTTGTAGTCGGCGACGGCGACCTTGCCCTCGGCGAGGCTGTCGAGCGAGCCCGCCGTCACCTCGTAGCGCAGGAGGCGGCCGATGGCGGCGGGGTCGACGCCGGTCAGGACGGAGCGGACCCCGCCGATCTGATACTCGGTGGACTGATTGAGCGGGCTGTAGGTGGCGCCGGACAGCTTCTTGAGGGGCTCGGCGGTGGCGGGGGTCATCCGCTGCCCGCCCGAGGGGGCCTGCACCAGATAGTCGGCGGTGATGTCCCGGGTGGTCGCGCCGTCGAGGTACTGGGTGGCGGAGGCGCCGAGGACCGACAGGCCCGAGGCGAGCGCGAGGGCGATGGCGAGCGCGGCGGCCGTGGCGCCCGTACGACGGGGATCGCGCACGGTGTTGCGGGCGGCGAGCTCGCCCTGCACCGGGCTCACCCGGACCAGCAGCGGCCGGAGCAGGGCGGTGAACGGCCGGGACAGGAGCGGGATGAGGGCGATCGCGCCGGTCAGGGTGAGGGCCGCGCCGAGGCCGATCACGGTCCGGGCGTCCTCGCCGGTGGTGAGGGCGCCGTACAGGGTGGTCGCCGCGCCGGTGAGCAGCAGCGCGGCTCCGATGCCGGTGCGCAGGGAGCCGGCGCGTGCGGGTGCGGCGGGCTCGGCGGCTCCGAGCGCGGCGACGGGCGGGATGGCCATGGCCCGGCGGACCGGCACCCAGGCGGCGATCACGGGCAGGGCGGTGCCGACCACCAGCGCGATGATCACGGTGGAGGGGAGGAGGGTCAGCGGGGCGGCCGGGCCGTCGGCGGCGGGGAAGAGTTCCTGGAGCAGGGCGGCGACCCCGGTGCCGGCCAGGATGCCGGCCACGGAGGCGATCAGGCCGACGAGGACGGACTCGGTGAGCAGGATCCGCCGGACCTGCTTGCGGGTGGCGCCGACGGCCCGCATCAGGGCCAGTTCCCGGGTGCGCCGGGACACCAGCATGGTGAAGGTGTTGGAGATGAGGAAGGTGGCCACGAACAGGGCGACCGCCGCGAAGCCCAGCATCATCTGGCTCAGGGTGTCGCTGCCGCTGGAAGCCGTGTTCGCCTGGAGCCGGGCGAGCTGGGCGCCGGTGACGGCGGTGGAGTCCTTGGGCATCACCGCTTCGACCCGGCCGAGGAGCTGCGTCACATCGGTGCCGGGTGCGGCCGTGATCTCGATGTCCGTGTACCGGCCGGGCCGGAGGAACAGCTTCTGGGCGGCGGCATCGGCGAACAGCACCAGGCTGCCCCCGGGGGAGAGCTTGGAGGCGTCGGTGCGGAAGACGCCTTGGAGCGTGTACGAGGCCGCGCCCGTGCTCGTACCGACGCGCACGGTGTCGCCGACGCGGTAGCCGCCCTTGGCGGCGCTCGCCTCGTCGAGGGCGATCGCGTGCTCGCCGGCCGGGCCCGTGCCCGCGGTGAACCGGTACGCGGGGTCCGTACCGTCCCTGGCCGGGGCGAAGTTGCCGCCCTTGCGGAACTCGGCGCTGCCCAGCAGCCGGCCCTCGTGGTCGGCGACGGCGGCGAAGCCGTTCACCCGGCCCGCGGCGGCGGCGACCCCGGGGACCTCGGCCAGGGTGGCCGCGGTGTGGGCGCCGAGGGTGGCCGGCGGGGCTCCGGGGAGCGTGTTGGGCGCGACGTTGAGGGAGACGCGGTCGTAGCCGGCGCTTGCCCGGTCGACGGCGGCCTGCTTCAGGCTGTCCCCGTAGACGAGGCTGCCGGTGACGAAGGTGACCCCGAGCATGACCGCGAACACGGTCATCAGCAGGCGGGCCTTGTGCGCAAGCACGTTGCGCAGGGCGGTACGGAACATGGGGATGCGGATCCTGGGAGGCGGGCCCGGGGGAGCGGGCGGGCGGCGGCTGGTGAGGTGCGGGGACCCGGCAGGGTCAGGTCGTGCGGGAGCGGGCTTCGAAGGCCTTCATCCGGTCCAGGACCCGGTCGGAGGTGGGGCGGGTCATCTCGTCGACCAGCCGGCCGTCGGAGAGGAAGACCACGCGGTCGGCATGGGCGGCGGCGACGGGGTCGTGCGTGACCATGACAACGGTCTGGCGCAGCTCGCGGACCGAGTCGCGCAGGAAGCCGAGGACCTCGGCCCCGGCGCGGGAGTCGAGGTTTCCGGTGGGCTCGTCGCCGAAGATGATCGCGGGCCGGGAGACCAGGGCCCGGGCCACCGCCACGCGCTGCTGCTGCCCGCCGGAGAGCTGCCCCGGCCGGTGGCCGAGGCGGTCGGCGAGGCCGGTCATCGCCACCACGTGGTCCAGCCACTGCCGGTCGGGCTTCCGGCCGGCGATGGTCAGCGGCAGGGTGATGTTCTCCAGTGCGCTGAGCGTGGGCAGCAGGTTGAACGCCTGGAAGACGAAGCCGATCCGGTCGCGGCGCAGCCGGGTGAGCTGCTCGTCGGCCAGGGTGCCCAGCTCGGTGGTGCCGATGCGGACGGAGCCGGAGGTGAAGGAGTCGAGCCCGGCGGCGCAGTGCATCAGCGTGGACTTGCCACAGCCGGAGGGGCCCATGATCGCGGTGAACTCCCCCTCGCGGAAGGCGATGTCGACCCCGTCCAGGGCGACGACCCGGGCCTCCCCGCTGCCGTAGACCTTCGAGAGGCCGGTGGTGGCGGCCGCGATGGCGGTTGGCGCGGGGTGCGGGTGCGGTTGAGGTTGCGGGGCGAGGGGGGCGGCGGTCACGGGGACTCCTCTTCGGGCGCGGGAAGCTGCACTTCGAAGGGTGTCCGGGGGAGGTATCGGGGCCCCCGGCAGCGCGGTATCGGCGGGTGCTCCGGTGTGTATCGGTCAGGTAGCGGGCGGGCGGGCGTGCGTGGCGCCGCTGCGCGGGGCGAGGTCCCCTACCCGCCCTTCGCCCGTTCCCCGGGGCTTCGCCCCAGACCCCCCCCCGGGGCTTCGCCCCGGACCCCTGGGGGCTTCGCCCCGGACCCCTGGGGGCTTCGCCCCGGACCCCTGGGGGCTTCGCCCCGGACCCCTCGGGGCTTCGCCCCGGACCCCTCGGGGCTTCGCCCCGGACGCCGCGTCTCAGGTGCCGGCGGGGCTGGGTTTGCCGCTGCGTGGGGGTCAGGTCGGTAGGTGGAGGGTGGCGATGGCGCCGCCGTCCGGGGCGTTGGTGAAGCGGAGGTCCGCGCCGAGGACCCCGGCCTGGCCCAGGGCGATGGTCAGGCCCAGGCCGTGGCCCGCGCCGCGTTCCGCACGGCCCGTGTGGAAGCGGCGGGGGCCCGCGAGCAGCAGGTCCGGGGGGAAGCCGGGGCCGTGGTCGCGTACGACGACCGTGCGGCCCTCGACGGTGACCCGGACCGGGGCCTGCCCGTGCCGGTGGGCGTTGACGACGAGGTTGCCGACGATCCGTTCGAGGCGGCGCGGGTCGGTCTCCACGCTCCCGGCCCGGTCGGCGACCTCGACCTCCGCGGAGAGGCCCGTACGGGTGACGGCTTCGGAGACGACCTCGCCGAGCGGGACCCGGGCGTGGACCGGCAGTTCGGCGCCGGCGTCGAGCCGGGAGACCTCCAGGAGGTCCTCGACCAGCCCGCGCAGATCGCGTACCCGGGCCCGGAGCAGGTCCTCCGTCTCCCCGGGCGCCAGCAGGTCGGCGGCGGCCAGCAACCCGCCCACGGGCGTGCGCAGTTCGTGGGCCACGTCGGCGGTGAACCGGCGTTCGTCGCGCAGCTTCCGGCCGAGGGCGTCGGCCATCAGGTCGACGGTGGCGGCGATGTCGTCGACCTCGTCGCGGCCCTTGGTGGGTCCGGTACGGGCGTCCAGGTCTCCGGCGGAGATCCGGCTCGCCGTTTCGGAGACCCGGCTCAGCCGGCGGCCGAGCAGCCCGGCCCCGTAGACCGCGAGCGGGGTGGCCGCGGCGAGGGCGAGCAGGGAGGCCACCGCCATGGTGGCGTCGAGCCGCCGCAAACCGTGGAGCTCCGAGCTGGTGTTGACGCGGTAGGTCAGCACCGGGCTGCCCGGGCCGCCGGTGCGCTGCGCGGCCCAGACGGTCGGCCCGCTGTTCCCGTCGACGTGCCGGTCGTACGCCGTGTGCCGGTCTGCGTCGGCCGGGGCGCGCAGCGCGGCGGGCAGTGCGGGGGGATCGAGCTCGGCGCCGTCGATCAGGGTTCCGGTGCGCCGGTAGGTGTCCACGGCCGAGTACACGGCGTTGAAGGCCCGCATCTCCGCCCGTTCGCGGATGTCGCGTGCGGTCCAGAAGTGCACGAGCAGGCCCACCGCCACCGCGACCAGGCAGGCCGTGGCCGCGGCCAGGGCGGCGATCTTCCAGCGCAGGGTGACGCGGCCCGGCCGCGCACGATCGGAGGCGGTCACGGGGCTCAGCGCCTGAGCTTGTAGCCGAAGCCGCGGACCGTTTCGATACGGTCCCGGCCGAGCTTGCCGCGCAGCCGCTGCACGCACAGGTCCACGACCCGGCTGTCGCCGTCCCAGCCGTAGTCCCAGACGTTGCGCAGCAGGGTGTGCCGCTCCAGCACGATGCCCGGATGCGCGGCGAACTCCAGCAGCAGCTTCAGCTCCGTCGGGGTGAGCGCCACCGGGGTGCCGCCGACGGCCACGTCCAGGCCGCCGGTGTGCAGGGTCAGGTCACCGAAGGTGAGCAGCTCCCCCTCGGACGGACCCGGGTCGTCGGCCGTGGCGTGCCCGACCGCCGGGGCGGGGGCGTAGGTGGCGCGGCGCAGGAGCGAGCGGATGCGGGCCACGAGCACGTTGGTGTCCACGGGCTTGACCACGTAGTCGTCGGCCCCGGCCTCCAGACCGGCGACGATGTCCAGCCCGTCGCCGCGCGCCGACATCATCAGGACCGGGACCAGGCTGGTCTCCCGGACCTTGCGGCACAGGCCGATCCCGTCGAGGCCCGGCAGCATCACGTCGAGGATCAGCAGGTCGAAGTCCTCGTCGCGGAAGGATTCGAGGCCGGTGAGTCCGTCGGCGGCGGCCCGCACCGTGTACCCGTAGCGCTCCAGGGAGACGCTGAACGAGCGGCGCATCAGCTCGTCGTCCTCCACCAGCAGCACGCGCACGGGGCGCGGGGCGGCGGGAGCCGGGGTGGGGGAGGACACGGCGGACGACTCCTGTTCGGCGGACGGGTACCTGAAAGGAACGATAGGGCCGCGGCCGCCGTGATTTCCGCAGCCGCGGCCCCGTGGACGGATCAGATGAAAGGCTGAGCGTCCGCTGATACCCGCCCGATACGGACGCCGCGTCCTACGGCTGCGCCAGGATCTGCTTCGCCGCCGCGCGCCCCGTCGCGACGCAGGCGGCCACGCCCACGCCCTCGTACGCCGCTCCGCACAGGGCGATGCCGGGGAGCTTCCCGGCGGCCTCGCGGATGCGGGCGACGCGCTCGCGGTGTCCGACGCCGTACTGGGGCAGGCCCCGGTCCCAGCGGGTGACGCGGGTGGCCAGGGGTTCGCCCATGGGGCCCACCGCGTGGTGGAGCTCGGCGATGGCCGAGCGGACCAGGTGGCGGTCGGGGCGGCTGAGCAGCTCGTCCTCGCCGATGCGCCCGATGGAGGCGCGGAGCACGAAGGTCTCGGGGGCCGAGTCGTGCAGCCAGGACCACTTGTTGGAGAGGAAGGAGGCGGCCTTCAGGGTGTGGCCGTCGACCGGCGGGACCAGGAAGCCGTTGCCCTCGGGGAGGAAGTGCGCCTGGGCGCGGGAGAAGGCCATGGTGATGACGGCGGTCGACGCGTGCGGGATCGAGGACAGTTCGGCCTCGGCGAGCGGGGAGTGCGGGCGCAGCAGCTCGGCCGCCGCGAAGGCGGGCAGGGCGAGGATCACCGCGTCGGCCTCCATCGTCAGCGCGCCGTCGCCGGTCATCGCCTGGACGCGCCAGCGGTCGCCTGCGATCCGCTGGAGGGAGCGGGCCGTCGTCCCGGTGAGGATGCGTGCTCCGCAGGCTTCCGCGACGGCCGCCGGGAAGCGCCCGGTGCCGCCGACCACGCCCTGGACGGCCACGGCCCCCGAGCGGGGGGCGCCCGCCGCTCGCATCCGGCGCAGGGCCGGGAGCAGCGGGGTGCCCTGTTCCGCGAGGGCCGCGATGCGGGGCATGGCCGCGCGCAGCGAGAGCCGGTCGGCGAGACCGGCGTAGACGCCGCCGAGCATGGGTTCGACGAGCCGGTCCACGGCCTCCTGGCCGAAGCGGCCGGCCAGGTACTCGGTGACCGAGCAGTCCTCGGTGAGCGGGGTGGCCGGGAGGGTCTCCTCGGCGGCGACCCGCCGGACGCCCTCCGGGGAGAGCAGTCCGGTGCCGATCAGCGCGGAGGGGTCGGTGGGGACGCCCATCACGTGTCCGGCGGGCAGCGGACGCAGGGCGCCGTTGGTCCAGATGGTGGTGGCGGCCTTCGCGGGATCGCAGAGGGCCTCGCCGAGTCCGACGGCGGCGGCCAGTTCCACGGCCTCGGGGCGCAGGGCCATGAGGGATTCGGCGCCCTCGTCGACGGTGATGCCGGCGATGGTGCCGGTCCGGAGCTTCCCGCCGACCTTGGCGTGGCTCTCCAGGACGGTCACGTCGGCCTGGCCGCGCAACTGCCACGCGGCGGCCAGACCGCTGATCCCGCCACCGATGACGATCACTGAACGCATTGTGTTCTCCCGTGGCCGAGGCCGTGGTCGATATGTTCCCACATGAAACTTATGTCAGCGGGGTGGTTCAGCGCCTCATGCTTTCGGCCAGAGCCCTGATGTCCTCCTGGTACGGGAAGCTGCCGGGCTCGTACGCGCAGTACGGGTCCGCCTCCAGCACGTCGCGCGTGAAGCCGTACGCCCGGGAGCGCGAGCCCCCGCACACCGTCTTGTACTCGCACGCCCCGCACTTCCCGCGCAGCAGCGAGGGGTCGCGGAGCTTGGTGAAGAGCGCCGAGCCCCGGTAGATCTCGGTCAGCGGGTGGTTCTTCACGTTGCCCGCCGAGAGGGGCAGGAAGCCGCTGGGGTGCACCTCGCCCGTGTGCGAGATGAAGACGAAGCCGCGGCCCGAGGAGACGTCCATGGGCGGCCGGCGCACTGCGCGCCGCTCCCCGTCGAAGACGCCCAGCTCGCGGGCGCGGGCCGAGAGGCGCTCGTACAGTGCGCCCAGGACGGGCCGCTCCCCGCGCGCGTCCAGGATCGTGCGCTGCATCACGACCCGCCGGAAGTGGTGGCCCTCCGTGGTCTTGGTGGCCATCACCGCCCCGCAGTCGTACAGGAAGTGCAGGACGTCCTCGATCTCGGCGGCGCTGCTGACTTCGCTGCTGCTGATCTTCTGAGCTTCCGATCCGCTGTGGGTCTGCGGAGCGGGGTCAGAGGGCAGTGAGCGGAATGGGTCCAGGACGGTGAAGCCGGTGGTGTCGTACAGGACGCCTGGACGCCTGGACGCATGGGCGCATGGGCGCCTGGACGGCTAGATGGCTTCCTGGCGCGTCAGGAAGTTGAAGGAGATCCATCCCGGCAGCACCGGCAGCCAGAACGTCACCACGCGGAACAGCAGCACCGCCGAGAAGGCCACCTGGCCGTCCAGCCCCGCCGCGACCAGCCCCAGCGTCAGCGCGCCCTCCACCGCTCCGATGCCGCCCGGTGTCGGAGCGGCCGAGCCCAGGGCGTTGCCGGCCAGGAAGACCACCGCGATGCTCGCGTAGCTGATGTCCGCGCCGCCCCCGAAGGCGCGGATCGAGGCGTCCAGGCACATCACGAAGCAGCCGGTCAGCAGCAGCATCCCGCCGATGCCGGTCAGCAGCTTCTGTGGCCGCTGGAGCACGTCCAGCATGCGCGGGACGACTCCCGCGAACAGGGCCCGCACCCGGGTCGCCACGAACTTCCGCAGGAAGGGCACGGCCGTGACCACCAGCACCAGCACCGCCACCGTCAGCAGACCGGCGATGACCGTCCTCGACGGGGTCATCTCGGGGGTCTTCTCGGTCCCCGTCAGATAGCCGAAGGACAGCAACAGCAGGATGTGGCTCGCCAGTCCGAAGAGCTGCGAGGCGCCCACACTGGCCACCGCGAGCCCCGGCCGGATGCCGGCCCGCTGGAGGAAGCGGGTGTTCAGCGCGACACCGCCGACCGCGGCCGGAGCCACCAGCTTCACGAAGGATCCGGCAACCTGGGCCAGTACGGTCCGCAGGAACGGCACCCGCTCGGGCACGAAGCCCAGCAGGCTCATCGCCGCCGCGAAATAGGTGAGCGCCGAGAAGGCGAGTGCCACCCCGACCCAGCCCCACCGCGCGTCGGCGATGGTGGTGCCGAAGTCCACGTGCGCGATCTGGGTGACCAGGAAGTACGCGCCGAAGGCCCCCGCGATGAACGAGACCAGGGTGCGCGGACGGATCCGCTCCAGCCGGGCCGGCTCCACCGGCGCCTGCGGGCGGATCAGCAGCACCTGCTGGCGGATCTGGCTCAGCAGATCCTCCTCGCGGGCCCCGTCGAGCGCGTCGTCCAGGGCCTTCTTCTCGGCCTTCTTCTCGACCTTGTCGACGGCGGAGCGCGCCGAGGCCGAGGCGGAGTCCGCCCCGCGCGCCGCCTTCGCCGCCCGCGAGGACTCCAGTACCGCTTCCCGCTCCCGGTCCGCCCGCTCCCGCGCCAGCTTGCGCAGCGTCGCCCGCGTGGAGCGGCTCAGCGCGATCGGCTGGAGCAGCGGCAGACAGTCCGCCACCGCGTCCGGGCCCAGCACCGACACCGCCGAGGCGACCGAGCGCTCGGCGCCGACCCGCAGGCCGAGGGTGGTGAGCAGCTGCGCGATGTCCATACGCAGGACGAGGTCGCCGGCCGCGATCTCACCGCCGCGCAGGTCGGTCAGCGTGATGGTGGCCGCGGCCGGGTCGCCGGCCTGGCCGGAGCTGTGGCCGCCGCTGCCGGAACGATCCACCACGAGGGCGTCCCCGGTGAGCCGCCGGTGTGCGATCCGCCGGGACTGCAGGGCCCGTACCTGCTGCCAGGCGTTGCGGCTCAGCTCGTCGGTGATCTCCTCGTCGGCCAGCTGGTCCAGGCTCCGGCCGCCCAAGTGCTCGTAGACGAGCATCACGGCGTCCGGACCCAGCTCGGAGGTGGCGATGAGCTTGGGCGCGTTGGCTCCGGCGGCGATGGCGGCGTAGGCGAGCAGCGCCTCCTGCTCCAGCGCCTGGCGCAGGGACTGCAGACTGCGGCGGGTGGTGATCCCGCGCAGCGTGAGGCGCCGCCAGACCCGGTAGTAGAAGCCCTGGGCCTGCTGCTCCCGGTCCACGACGGTGACGTCGAGCGGCGGGCCGTCCTCCAGGGTGACGTGGTAGCGCCGCCCGCGGTCGCTGACCTCGGTGCTGTCACCGCCCTCCGGGGACTCGGCGCGCATCGCGCTGACCGGCTGGAAGCCGACCCGGCGCAGGCCCGCGAGGAGGTTCTGCCCGGTGGGGCGGACGTTCGGCGAGCCGACCGCGTACAGGGTTCCGTACGCGACGCTCCAGCCGATCAGCACGGTCAGGATGATCGAGAAGGGGGTGGTGTAGCCGCCGACCAGCATCGCGAAGGCGTCCAGCAGCAGGACCACCCACAGCGCGACCCGCCAGCGCGGGCGCCGGGTCATCCCGACGGCGGTCATGTACGCGATCACGGGCGCGAGGTAGCCGTGCACCGGATCCGTGAGGGCCCCGTCGGCCATGGTGGGTCGGGTGAGGGCTTCCTGGATGGTCGCGGGCGCGGCCTGGGAGACCCAGAGGTCGGTGGCGAGGGTGACCCCGTGCGCGAGGACGGCGGCGAGGACGCCGTCGGCGATGCGCAGTCCGTCGCGTTTGATCAGCCGCTCGATGGCGAAGGCCACGGGGACGAGGAGCACGGCGATGCTCGACACGAGCCCGGCGACCTTGATCAGCACGTCGGGCGCCTGCCCGGTGCCGTTGCTGATGTCGGCCTCCAGACCCGCGGTGGTGCCGTGGGCGAAGGCGGCGATGCCGAGGACGACGGCGATGCCGAGGATTCCGACGAGGAGGCGGACGAGGTCCGAGGGGCGGTGCACGCGGGCGGCGAGCAGCGGCTCGTCGACCTCGACCTGGTCGGCGGCCGTGGGGGTGTGGCCGTGCGGGGTCTCGATGTCGTGGGGGGCCGGGGTCTCGGGGGCCTCCGGAGCCTCAAGGGCCTCCTGCGCCTCAGGGGCCGCGGGGGCCGCAGGGGCCTTCCGAGGCTCAGGGGCCTCGGGGGCCGGCTTCTGAAGCGGCGAGGGAGCCGGCGGCGGGTCCGCGTCCGGGTCCGCGTCCGGGTCCGTGTCCGGGTCCGCGTGCAAGTCCGCGTGCAGGTCGGAGTGCGAGTCCGCGTGCGTGTCCTCGGGACCCGGTGTCGGGCCTTCGTCTGGGCGCGCGCCGTCGTTCGCCGCCGCGCCGTCCGGAGGACTCACACCCTGCTCCCTTCCCGTCACTTCCGTCTCTTCTTGATCACGTATCACGCGTCACCGCCCGGAAGATGGTGGCACGGACCGACGGCCGTGGGGGGCAGCAGGGTGCGAGCCGGTCCGGAACTCGGGCTTCCACGCGCTTGCCGCTCCCCTGTCGGTCCGGTGCGGCACCATGGGCCGAATGAGCGAAGAGCTGCCGGCGTACGCGGAGCGGGTGCTGGAGGCGGCCGAGCGGATTCCGCCCGGCCGGGTGATGACCTACGGCGACATCGCGGAGTGGCTCGGCGAGGGCGGACCCCGACAAGTGGGCCGGGTCATGGCGTTGTACGGGGGAGCGGTGCCCTGGTGGCGCGTGGTGCGGGCGGACGGCCGTCCGCTGCCCGGCAGCGAGCGCAGGGCGCTGGAGAACTACCGGGCCGAGACCACCCCGCTCCGGCTCACCGGCGACGGCGAACCGCGGCTCGACATGCGGCGGGCGCGCTGGGACGGCGGCGCCGGGCGGGACGAAGGTCACATGTGACAGCTTCGGCCATGCGCGGCCCGGAAGGGTGGTCGAAGAGACGTGCGGAGCCTCGTACGGGGGACGCGCGGGCCCGGATGGCAGTGGGGACCCGAGCGCGGACCCGAGCGCGGACGGGAGCGCGGACGGGGGCACGGACGGGAGTCCCGGGGAAACTGCGCCCGCCGCGCGCCGTGCCGTAGCGTTGCCCCTTCGACTCCGACCCGCGCCCCGGCCACCGCCCGGGGCGTCACCCCAGGAGCGGCAGAAGCAATCGCTGCGGCAGCGACCGCCGCAACGGCAGACCCACCAGGACCGGCACCCCACGTGAACACCTCTTCCTCCGACGGCCACCGCTCCGAGCGGCGGCGTACGCGGACCCCGGACGCGTACCGCCTGGTGCGTACCGGTGCGGAGCGGGTGGATCCCCCTGTGCTGGACGCAGCGCAGCGGGCGGTGGTTGAGCACACCGGCGGCCCGCTGCTGGTCCTGGCCGGACCGGGCACCGGAAAGACGACCACGCTGGTCGAGGCGGTCGCGGCCCGCGTGGAGTCCGGAGCCGACCCCGCGCGCATCCTGATCCTCACCTTCAGCCGCAAGGCCGCCGTGGAACTGCGCGACCGGACCGCCCTGCGGCTCGGCGGGGCGCGCGCCCCGCAGGCCACCACCTTCCACTCCTTCTGCTACGGCCTGGTCCGGGCGCACCAGGACGCGGAACTCTTCGCGGACCCGCTGCGACTCCTCTCCGGCCCGGAGCAGGACGTCATGGTCCGCACCCTCCTCGAAGGCCAGCGCCGGCTCCGCTCGATCCGCTGGCCGGACGACCTGCGGGCCGCCCTGACCACGCGCGGCTTCGCCGACGAGGTCCGCGCGGTGCTCGCCCGCGCCCGCGAGCTCGGCCTGGGCCCGCAGGCCCTCTCCGACTTCGCGACCCGCCTCGGCCGGCCGGACTGGAAGGCGGCGGCGGCCTTCCTCTCCGAGTACCTGGACGTACTGGACCTCCAGGGCACCCTGGACTACGCGGAACTCCTCCACCGCGCCGTCCTCCTGGCGGAACGCACCCCCTCGCTCTCGTCCCTGTACGACGTGATCTACGTGGACGAGTACCAGGACACCGACGCCTCCCAGCTGCGCCTGCTGCGCGCACTGGCGGGCCCGGGTGGCCGGCTGACCGCCTTCGGCGACCCCGACCAGTCGATCTACGCCTTCCGCGGCGCGGACATCAACAACATCCTGGACTTCGAGACCTCCTTCCCGGGAGCGGAGGTCCGCGCCCTCACCACCTCCCGCCGCTCGTCCTCGGTCCTCCTCACCGCCACCCGCCACCTGACCACCCGCATGCCGGTGCCGCGCCTGCCCTCGGCGGCCGTACGGGCCCACCGCGCGCTCGCGTCGACCCGCGAGGGCGGCCGGGTCGAGGTGTTCACCTACCCCACGGCCGGCGCGGAACTGGACAACATCGCCGACGTCCTGCGCCGGGCCCACCTGGAGGAGGGCGTGCCCTGGCAGGACATGGCCGTCCTGGTCCGCGCGGGCGGCCGCACCCTGCCGCAGATGCGCCGCGCCCTGATCGCGGCGGGAGTCCCGGCCGAAACCGACGGCACGGACTCCCCCCTCCGCCACGAGCCGGCCATAGCCCCCCTCCTGACGGCCCTGCGCACCCTCGCGGAATCCGCGACCCCGACCCCCGCGAACCCCACGGCCCCGCCCGAGACCGCCGACCCCGCCTCCACCGCCCCCCGGACGCCGGAGCCCGTGCCCGGCTCCGCCGGCGACCCGGCCGGGGCGGAGAGCGCGCCCTCCGACGGAGTCGGGGCCGCTTCGGGCGCCGCAGGCGCCGGTGTGGGCGCCGGTGTGGGCGAGCTTGCTCGCAGCTTTGGGGCGGGTGGGCTGCCCGACGCAGTCGGTGGTGTGTCCGGAGCCCCCGCCGGAGGCGGCGTCGAGTTGCCCGGCTCCGCCGGCGAGTCCGCCGCGGTGGAGGGTGCGCAGTCCGGCGAGCCCGACGCGGGGGAGCGTGCGCAGTCCGGCGACTCCGACGCGGCGGAGGGTGCGCAGTCCGGCGGGCCCGCCGCGGGCGAAGGGTGGATCGGGGTCGAGGCCGCCCTCGTGCTGCTGTCCTCGCCGCTCGGCGGGATGGACGCCGCGGACCTGCGCCGGCTCGGCCGCGCCCTGCGCGATGAGGAGCGGGCCGCGGGGTTCAAGACCCCCGCGCCCTCCGACGTCCTGCTCGCCAGAGCCCTCGCGGAGCCCGAGCGGCTCGTCGCCCACGACCCCGCCTACGCCCGCGGAGCGCAACGCCTCGGCCTGCTGCTGCGCAAGGCCCGCGAGCTCCTCCTCGGCGGCGGCACCGCCGAGGAGGTCCTGTGGACCCTCTGGGACGGCACCCCCTGGCCGCAGCGCCTCGAACGCAGCGCCCGCCGCGGCGGCCCCGCCGGCCGCAACGCCGACCGCGACCTCGACGCCGTCTGCGCGCTCTTCGACACCGCCGCCCGCGCGGAGGACCGTACCGGCGGCCGCGGCGCCCTCAACTTCCTCGAACAGCTCGAAGCCGAGGACATCGCCGGAGACACCCTCACCCCCCGCGCCGTCCGCCGCGAAGCCGTCCGCCTGATGACCGCGCACCGCTCCAAGGGCCTGGAGTGGGGACTCGTCGTCGTCGCGGGCGTGCAGGAAGGGCTCTGGCCCGACCTGCGCCGCCGCGGCTCCCTCCTCGAAGCCGACCGCATCGGCCGCGACGGCCTCGCCGAGCCCCTCACCCCCGGCGCGCTCCTCGCCGAGGAGCGCCGCCTCTTCTACGTCGCCGCCACCCGCGCCCGCGACCGCCTCGTCGTCACCGCGGTCAAGGCCCCCGCCGAGGACGGCGACCAGCCCTCCCGCCTCCTCACCGAGCTCGGCGTCCCCGTCAAGGACGTCACCGGCCGCCCCCGCCGCCCCCTCGCCGTCCCCGCGCTCGTCGCGGAACTCCGCGCCACCACCGTCGACCCCGACGCCTCGCCCGCCCTGCGCGACGCCGCCGCCCGCCGCCTCGCCCGCCTCGCCGTGCTCACCGACGACGAGGACCGCCCGCTCGTCCCCGCCGCGCACCCGCAGCGCTGGTGGGGGCTGTACGAGCCCACCCGCAGCAGCGTCCCGCTCCGCGACCGCGACCACCCCGTCGCCCTGTCCGGCTCCGCCCTGGAGCAGCTCGCCAACACCTGCTCCCTCCAGTGGTTCCTGGGCCGCGAGGTCAAGGCCGACGCCCCCTCCACCGCGGCCCAGGGCTTCGGCAACGTCGTCCACGTCCTCGCCGACGAGGTCGCCTCCGGGCGCACCCCCGCCGACCTCGCCGTCCTGATGGAACGCCTCGACTCCGTCTGGGACTCGCTCGCCTTCGACGCCCCCTGGAAGTCCCGCCAGGAGAAGGACAACGCCCGCGCCGCCCTGGAGCGCTTCCTGCGCTGGCACACCACCGACCGCGGGGGCCGCGCGGCCGTGGCCACCGAGCACGACTTCGACGTCACCCTCGAGGCGGGGGAGTACGCCGTCCGGGTACGCGGCTCCATGGACCGCGTCGAGGCCGACGCGCAGGGCCGCGCGTACGTCGTCGACTTCAAGACCGGCAAGTCCGCGCCGACCGCCAAGGAGGTCGAACGCCACCCGCAGCTCGCCGTGTACCAGCTCGCCGTGCGCGAGGGCGCCGTCGACGAGGTCTTCGACGGCCTGCGCCCGGCACCCGGCGGCGCCGAACTCGTGCAACTGCGCCAGGGCGCCGCCCAGCGCGACGGCGGCGACACGGTGCCCAAGATCCAGGCGCAGCGGGCTCTGGAGGGCGGCGCGCCCGGCGAATGGGTCGGCGACCTGCTCGCCACCGCGGCCGGCCGGGTCCTCGACGAGCGCTTCGCACCCGCCCTCGGCAAGCACTGCGACCACTGCTCCTTCCGCGCCTCGTGCAGCGCCCGCCCGGAGGGCCGCCAGACGGTGGAGTAGGCCGCCCGGTCCGGGCGGGCGGGACTGTCAGCGGGGACGGCTAGCCTTTTCATGTGTCCGCGCGTCCGCCCGTCCCGCCGTCCCCGTCGCTCCCCCCGCCCGCACGGGCGCCGCAGGCAGCGGCGGCCCTCACCGATCCCGAGCAGCTCAAGGAGCTCCTGGGGATCCCCTTCACGCCCGAACAGATGGCCTGCGTCACCGCCCCGCCCGCCCCGCAGGTCATCGTGGCCGGCGCCGGATCCGGCAAGACCACCGTCATGGCCGCCCGCGTGGTCTGGCTGGTCGGCACCGGCGCGGTCGCACCCGAGCAGGTCCTCGGTCTGACCTTCACCAACAAGGCCGCCGGCGAGCTCGCCGAGCGGGTACGGACCGCCCTCGCGCGCGCCGGGATCACCGATCCGGACCCCTCCCCGGCCGAGACCGGCTCCGCGGGCGGCGAGCCGCGCATCTCCACGTACCACGCCTTCGCCGGACAGCTCCTCAAGGACCACGGCCTGCGCATCGGCCTGGAGCCCAGCGCCCGGCTGCTCGCCGACGCCACCCGCTTCCAGCTCGCCGCCCGGGTGCTCCGCGAGGCCCCCGGCCCTTACCCCTCCCTCACCAAATCCGTTCCCGACCTGGTCAGCGACCTGCTCGCGCTCGACGGGGAGCTTTCCGAGCACCTCGTACCGCCGGAGCGGCTGCGCGCGTACGACACGGAGCTCCTCTCCGCCCTCGCGGACGTCAAGCTCGGCAACGAGGACCTGCGCAAGGTCCCCGAGGCGGCCCGCGGCCGCCTGGAACTCCTGGAGCTGGTCTCCCGCTACCGCGCCGCCAAACACTCCCGCGACCTCCTCGACTTCGGTGACCAGATAGCCCTCTCGGCGCGGCTCGCGACCACCCGGCCCGAGGTCGGCGCCCTGCTGCGCGAGGAGTTCCGCGTCGTCCTGCTCGACGAGTACCAGGACACCTCGGTCGCGCAGCGGCTGCTGCTGTCCGGGCTGTTCGGCGCGGGCACCGGGCACGCGGTGACCGCCGTCGGCGACCCCTGCCAGGCCATCTACGGCTGGCGCGGCGCCTCCGTGGCCAACCTCGACGACTTCCCCGAGCACTTCCCGTACGCCGACGGCAGCCCCGCCACCCGCTTCTCCCTCAGCGAGAACCGGCGCAGCGGCGGCCGTCTCCTGGACCTGGCCAACGAGCTCGCCGCCCCGCTGCGCTCCCTGCACGAGGGGGTCGAGGCCCTGCGCCCCGCTCCGGGCGCGGAGCGCGACGGCTCCGTCCGGTGCGCCCTGCTGGAGACCCACGCCCAGGAGCTCGACTGGATCGGCGACTCCATCTCCCACCTGGTCCGTACGGGCACGGAGCCGCGCGACATCGCCGTACTGTGCCGCTCCGGCGGCGACTTCGCCCGGATCCAGGCGGTCCTCGTCGAGCGCGACGTCCCCGTGGAAGTCGTCGGCCTGTCCGGCCTCCTCCACCTTCCGGAGGTCGCGGACCTCGTCGCCGTCTGCGAGGTCCTCCAGGACCCGGGCGCCAACGCCGCGCTCGTCCGGCTGCTCATCGGACCGCGCTGGCGCATCGGCGCCCGCGACCTGGCCCTGCTGGGCCGCCGGGCCCGCACCCTGATCTCCCGCTCCTCCCACTCCTCCCGCTCCTCCTCGGACGACGACCGCCTCGCGGCGGCGGTGGAGGGCGTGGACCCGGCGGAGATCGTGTCGCTGGCCGACGCCCTGGAGACCTTCCTGGACGGCGCGGGCCAGTCCGCCCCCGACCAGCTGCCCTTCTCCGCCGCGGCCCGGGTGCGCTTCGCGCACCTCGCCCAGGAACTGCGCGACCTGCGCCGTTCCCTCGCGGACCCGCTGATGGACGTCCTGCACCGGGTCCTGTCGACGACCGGCCTCGACGTGGAGCTGGCCTCCTCCCCGCACGCGCTGGCGGCCCGCCGCCGGGAGACCCTGTCCAGCTTCATGGACGTGGCGGCCGGCTTCGCCTCCCTCGACGGGGAGGCCTCCCTCCTCGCCTTCCTCGCCTTCCTGCGCACGGCGGCCCAGTACGAGAAGGGCCTGGACCACGCCCTCCCCGGCGGGGAGAACACGGTCAAGGTCCTCACCGCCCACAAGTCCAAGGGCCTGGAGTGGGACGTGGTGGTGGTCCCCGACCTCTCCGCGGGCTCGTTCCCGAAGGAGAAGGCCCCGGAGGCCTGGACCTCGTACGCGAAGGTCCTCCCGTACGCCCTGCGCGGGGACGCGCCGACCCTCCCGCCCACCCCGGAATGGACCTCGCCGGGCCTGCGCGCCTTCAAGTCGGCCCTCAAGTCGCACAAGGCCGTCGAGGAACTCCGCCTCGGCTACGTCACCTTCACCCGCCCGCGCTCGCTCCTCCTGGCCTCGGGCCACTGGTGGGGCCCGACGCAGAAGAAGCCGCGCGGCCCGTCCTCCTTCCTCTCCGCCCTGTACGACCACTGCGCCGCGGGCAACGGCGAGATCGACGCCTGGGCCGACGCCCCCGCACCGGACGCCGAAAGCCCGTCCCTCGCCACGGACTCCACCCCGGACCGCTCCTGGCCCCTCCCCCTGGACCCCGCCTCCCTCACCCTCCGCCGAGCCGCCGCCACCCTGGTCGAGTCCTACCTCCACCCACCCCGCGAGACCCCCCGGGCCGCCCCGGAGGACGCCTACCTCTGGCCCCCGCACTGCGAAGACCCCGCCTACGACGAGGAGCCCCCGGCCCCGTGGCCGGACCCGGCCGAAGCCGCCGCAGAAGCAGCCACCCCGTGGCCCGCGACGGTCGACGGCCCGGCCGCCACGACCGCCACGACCGCCACCCGGCCGCAGGCCGGCCCGGGCCGGGGCGCGCCCGGCGGCGGCCACCCCGGTACCGCCGTGCACGCCGCCGCGGGCGGCACCCCGAAGGGGGTCCGGGGCGAAGCCCCGGTTTCGGGAAGGGGCGGGGTGGGGGAAGAAGAAGCCCCCCCGACCCCCGACCCCCTGTGGCCGCAGGCCACCGCCCGGTCCGCGTCCCACCCACACCCACCCGCCTCCGGAGGCGCCGAGGACCTGTGGCCGGAGGCCGACGCCCCGGCCCGGTCCGAGCCCCGGCCGCACCCGACTGATCCCGGCGACGACCTGTGGCCTGAGGCCGACGACCCGGCCCGGTCCGAACCCCGGCCGCACCCTCCAGCGCGCGGCAGCGCCGACGACCTGTGGCCGGAGGACGCAGACCCGGCCCGGTCCGAGCCCCGGCCGCACCCGGCTGATCCCGGCGACGACCTGTGGCCGGAGGAAGCGGACTGGGCCGACCCCGGGCCAGGCCCGCACCCCGCGGCACCCGGCGAAGCCGCCCCCCGGCCCGGCCCCGCGGCCGTACCCGGTACCGGCCCCCTCACCCCCGAGGACGCCAGGGCCATCGCCTCCTGGGACCGCGACCTCGACGCCCTGGAGGGCGAGCTCCGCCGTGCCCGCGCGGCCGTCCGCGACGTGGAGCTCCCGGCCGCGCTCTCCGCCAGCCAGCTGCTGCGCCTCGCCTCCGACGAGCAGGGCTTCGTACGCGACCTCGCCCGCCCCATGCCCAAGCCGCCGCAGCCCGCCGCACGCCAGGGCACCCGGTTCCACGCGTGGGTGGAGTCCCGCTTCGACGAGCTCCCGCTGCCCCACCTCGACGTCCTCGACCCCCTCACCGACCTCCCCGGAGCCGCGGCCCCGGCGGGGGACGGATCCGGGGACGCCTCCGACCAGGACATCGCCGACGAGGCCGACCTCGACTCCCTCAAGGCGGCCTTCGAGCGGAGCCCGTACGCCGACCGGACCCCGTACCGCATGGAGGTCCCGGTCCAGCTCACCCTCGCCGGCCGGGTGATCCGAGGCCGGATCGACGCCGTCTACCGCACCGCGGATGCGGACGGCACCGCCACCGGCTACGAGATCGTCGACTGGAAGACCGGCCGCACCACCGAGGCCGACCCCCTCCAGCTGGCCGTCTACCGCCTGGCCTGGGCGGAAGCCACGAACACCCCCCTCGCCCAGGTCACGGCGGTGTTCCTGCACGTCCGCAGCGGCCGCGTCATCCACCCCCGCAACCTCCCGGACCGCGCTCGTCTTGAGCAGATCCTCCAAGGCAAAACGGACACGGAAGGTGACCATCGAACGGACGGCTAGGCTCGTGGCCATGAGCGACACCCCGGCGGACAGCGTCGTCCGCACGTACATCGACACACACCGCGCCGCCTTCCTCGACGACCTCGCCGACTGGCTCCGCATCCCCTCCGTCTCGGCCCAGCCCGAGCACGCGGACGATGTACGGCGCAGCGCGGACTGGCTGGCCGCGAAGCTCAAGGAGACCGGTTTCCCGGTCACCGAGGTGTGGCGGACGGCCGGCGCCCCCGCCGTCTTCGCCGAATGGCCGAGCGAGGACCCCGCCGCCCCCACCGTCCTCGTGTACGGGCACCACGACGTGCAGCCCGCCGCCCTCGCCGACGGCTGGCACACCGACCCGTTCGAGCCGGTGATCAAGGACGGCCGGATGTACGGGCGCGGCGCCGCCGACGACAAGGGCCAGGTCTTCTTCCACACCCTCGGCGTCCGGGCCCACCTCGCCGCGACCGGCGCGTCCGCCCCCGCCGTGCACCTCAAGCTGATCGTCGAGGGCGAGGAGGAGTCCGGTTCCCCGCACTTCCGCGCCCTCGTGGAGCGCGAGGCGGCCCGTCTCGCCGCCGACGTCGTGGTCGTCTCCGACACCGGCATGTGGTCCGAGAACACCCCCACCGTCTGCACCGGCATGCGCGGCGTCGCCGACTGCGAGATCGACCTGTTCGGCCCCGACCAGGACATCCACTCGGGTGCCTTCGGCGGCGCCGTGCCGAATCCGGCCACCGTCGCCGCCCGCCTCGTCGCGGCCCTGCACGACGCGGACGAGCGGGTCACGATCCCCGGCTTCTACGACGGCATCGCCGAGCTCACGGACGTGGAGCGTGAGCTGATCGCCGAGCTCCCCTTCGAGGAGAGCGAGTGGCTCCGTACGGCCAAGTCGTACGCGGCTTCGGGCGAGGCCGGTTACTCCACCCTGGAGCGCGTCTGGGCCCGCCCGACCGCCGAGGTCAACGGCATCGGCGGCGGCTACCAGGGACCCGGCGGCAAGACGATCGTGCCCGCCTCGGCGCACCTGAAGCTGTCGTTCCGCCTGGTCTCGGGGCAGGACCCGTACGAGGTCGAGACGGCCGTCACGGCCTGGGTCGCGGAGCGCGTCCCGGCCGGAATCCGGCATTCCATCACCTTCGGCGCCCCCACCCGGCCGTGCCTGACCCCGCTGGACCACCCGGCGCTGCAGTCCGTCGTACGCGCCATGAGCCGGGCCTTCGGCCAGAAGGTCCGCTTCACCCGTGAAGGCGGTTCGGGTCCGGCGGCCGACCTCCAGGACGTGCTGAACGCCCCCGTCCTCTTCCTCGGGATCTCCGTGCCCTCCGACGGCTGGCACTCGCCGAACGAGAAGGTCGAGCTCGACCTGCTCACGAAGGGCGTCGAGACGGCCGCCTACCTCTGGGGCGACCTGGCCGCCCACTGGAAGCCGGCCCGGACATGACGACGCCCCGCCGCCCCGCACCGCCACGCACGCCGCCGCACACGCCGCCGCACACCCGTCCGTCCTGCTGAGCCTGCCTGTGTCCCACCACCGGGGGAGTTGGAAGTACCTGTGAGCACCCATACCGAGTCCGAGCGCCCGATCTCGCTGGCCGCGCCCAGTGGCATCGACCGCGCCGCGCACCACCGCCTCGACGAGGCGTGGCTCGCCGCGGCCTGGAGCCACCCCAGCACCCGCGTCTTCGTGGTCTCGGGCGGCCAGGTGCTGATCGACGACACCCCCGACGGCGCGACGGCGATCGTGATGACCCCGGCCTTCGAGGCCCCGGTCACCGAGACGCACCGGTACTTCCTGGGGACCGACGAGGACGGCGTACGGTACTTCGCGCTGCAGAAGGACTCGCTGCCCGGCCGCATGGACCAGTCGGCCCGCCCCGCCGGGCTGCGCGAGGCCGGAATGCTGCTCTCCGCTCGGGACGCCGGGCTGATGGTGCACGCGGTGGCGCTGGAGAACTGGCAGCGCATGCACCGCTTCTGCTCCCGCTGCGGCGAGCGCACGGTGGTCGCCGCGGCCGGGCACATCCGCCGCTGCCCGGGCTGCGGGGCCGAGCACTACCCGCGGACCGACCCGGCGGTGATCATGCTGGTCACGGACGACCAGGACCGCGCGCTGCTGGGCCGCCAGGTGCACTGGCCGGAGGGCCGCTTCTCCACCCTCGCGGGGTTCGTGGAGCCGGGCGAGTCGATCGAGCAGTCGGTCATCCGCGAGGTCTGGGAGGAGGCGGGCGTCAAGGTCGGCGAGGTCGAATACGTCGCCAGCCAGCCCTGGCCGTTCCCGTACAGCCTGATGCTGGGCTTCACGGCGCGCGCCGTCACCTTCGACATCGAGGTCGACGGGGACGAGATCCAGGAGGCCCGCTGGTTCTCCCGCGACGACCTGCGCTCGGCGATCGAGACCGGCGAGGTCCTCCCGCCGGCGGGCATCTCCATCGCGGCCCGCCTGGTCGAGCTCTGGTACGGCAAGCCCCTCCCGAAGCCGGTCGCGACCGCCTGACCCGCGCCGCCCCGGACACCGCCGAAGGCCCCCGCCGCGGCGGGGGCCTTCGCCGAGGCCACCGGGTCCTGCCCGCCGGGTCCTGCCCGTCAGGTCATGTTCAGGTAGGGCAGCGGGCCGGCCGGCTGCGCGGCGCTCACCCGGCGGATGACCGCGATCGCGAGGATCGCGCACAGGATGTTGAGGCCCTCGTCGACGGGGTTGCGGTAGTCCGTGTGGTCGAGCACCAGCAAGTGGAAGGCGACCGAGAGCGGGCCGTCGAGGAGCCAGACGAACCACCAGGCGTTGATCAGCCAGGCGTCGCGGGGCGGGCCGCCGGCCCGGTGGATGTCGAGGGTGATGCGCCGGGGCAGCCACCACATGGCGAGCGGGATGATCCAGGCGCCGAGGGCGAAGCCCGGGGTGTACTTGTGGCTGCCCGGTGCCAGGACCTCGGCGTTGCAGCGCACGCGCCGGAACCAGACGAGGAACGCGATCCAGCAGGCCACCTGGAGCACGGCCGGGAACGGCACCATCTCCTCGGCGAGCCAGGGCGAGTCCTTGCCGCCGGTCGCGATGACGTAGACGTCGGTCAGGGCCGAGGTGGCGATCAGCGACTGGGCGACGAGCGCGGGTCCGGCCGGGTTCCGGAAGAGGTACCGGGGCCCGCGTATCGCGGCTTCCCCCACGGGCACGTTGTACTGGCTCATGCCTGCTCCTCCTGCTCGCCCTGCTCGCCTTGCTCCTTCTGGTTCCCCTGGCCCTGGCCCTGGCCCTGGCCTTGGCCCTGGCCCTCGCCCTCGCCGGACAGCCGGTCGAGGCGGGCCCGCTGGGCAACGGTCAGCCGGAGGCCTTCCGCGGCGAGGTTCTCCTCGAGGTGGGTGATCCGGGACGTGCCCGGGATCGGCAGGACCACCGGCGAGCGGCCGAGCAGCCAGGCGAGCGCGACCTGCGTGGGGGTGGCTCCGGCCTCGGCCGCCACGGCGGCGATCTCGGCCGTCGTCCCGGACTGTCCCCAGGCGACGGTGGCCCAGGGCAGGAAGGCGATGCCCGCCTCCTCGCACGCGGCGAGCACGGGCTCGTGCGCCCGGTCGAGCAGGTTGTAGCGGTTCTGCACGCTCGCGATGTCGGTGATCTCCCGGGCCGCGGCGAGTTCGCCGACGGTGACCTCCGACAGCCCGATGTGGCCGATCTTGCCCTCGGCCCGCAGGTCCCGCAGCGTGCCGATCTGGTCGGCCAGAGGCGTCCGCGGATCGAGGCGGTGCAGCTGGAGCAGTCCGATCCGCTCGACGCGCAGCCGGCGCAGCGCCTGCTCGACCTGCTCGCGCAGCGCGGCCGGCCGCGCGTCCTGGGTCCACTCGCCCGAGGGGACGGACCGGGCGATGCCGACCTTGGTGGTGACCTGGACCCCGTCCGGGTAAGGGTGCAGGGCCTCGGCCAGCAGCTCCTCGTTGGCGCCCCAGCCGTACATGAAGGCGGTGTCGATCAGCGTCACGCCCAGCTCGACGGCCCGCCGGGCCACCGCGAGGGAGTTCTCGCGGTCCGGGCCCGGGTCCGTGGGCAGGCGCATGGCCCCGAAACCGAGCCTGCGCACTTCCAGATCGCCGCCGATGCGGAACACGGTCGTACTCACGTGGACGTTTCCTCCCCCTTGATCGAGCCGATCAAGGGGTCACGCTAACAGGGCAGTTGACCGGCCCCCAGACGCAGAAGCCCCCGCCGGGGCGGGGGCTTTCCGTGCATGCTGCTCAGCACGTCGGACGGCGGGACATCACACCGCGAGGGCCTGCTTGACCTGGGCGAGGCTCGGGTTCGTCATGACCGACTCACTGCCGGCGGCGGAGGTGACGAGGACGGTGGGAACCGTCTGGTTGCCGCCGTTCGCCTTCTCCACGAACGCCGCGGACTCCGGGTCGAGCTCGATGTTGATCTCGGTGTAGGCGATGCCTTCCCGGTCCATCTGGCTCTTCAGCCGACGGCAGTAGCCGCACCAGGTCGTGCTGTACATCGTGACCGTGCCCGCGTCCTGCATGCTGCGCACTCCATTCGTGGTTGCTCGTTGGTCCGATTGGCCCGAGGGATTGAACGTACGGGACCGCCCGGCCATTCCCGGCCCCGGCCGCCGGCCGCCTGTCAGGTGCAGGACCCCGCTCCGGTACGACCGTGCTCCTGTCGGACGAGATTCCTGTCCGACGAGATTCCTGTCGGACGAGCGCGGGCGGCCTGTGGACGGATTTCCCGGCCTCCCCGGGAGACCTGGCAAGCTGGCGGGGTGACATCAGCAACGCACTCCTCATCCTTCACGGCCGGCGCCGACTCGGCCGACGCGGTGCTCCTGGGCCTGGACCCGGAGCAGCGCGAGGTCGCGACGACCCTGCGCGGGCCGGTGTGCGTGCTCGCGGGCGCCGGTACGGGCAAGACCCGGGCGATCACCCACCGCATCGCCTACGGGGTCCGTTCCGGCCAGCTGATGCCGGCCAGTGTGCTGGCCGTCACGTTCACCAACCGCGCCGCCGGCGAGATGCGCGGCCGGCTGCGCGAGCTGGGCGCGGGCGGCGTGCAGGCGAGGACCTTCCACTCCGCCGCCCTGCGCCAGCTCCAGTACTTCTGGCCCAAGGCGGTCGGCGGCGACGTGCCCCGGCTGCTGGAGCGCAAGATCCAGTTCGTCGCGGAGGCGGGCGCGCGCTGCCGCATCCGCCTCGACCGGGGCGAGCTGCGCGACGTCACCGGCGAGATCGAGTGGGCGAAGGTCACGCAGACGGTGCCCGCCGACTACCCGGCGGCCGCCCGCAAAGCCGGCCGCGAGGCCCCCCGGGACCTGGCCGAGATCGCCCAGATCTACGGGACGTACGAGCAGCTCAAGCGCGACCGCGGCATGATCGACTTCGAGGACGTGCTGCTCCTCACCGTCGGCATCCTGCAGGACCGCCACGACATCGCCGAACAGATCCGCACCCAGTACCAGCACTTCGTGGTCGACGAGTACCAGGACGTAAGCCCGCTCCAGCAGCGGCTGCTGGACCTGTGGCTCGGCGAGCGCGACACCCTCTGCGTGGTCGGGGACGCCAGCCAGACGATCTACTCCTTCACCGGCGCCACCCCCGACCACCTGCTGAACTTCCGCACCAAGTACCCGCAGGCCACCCTGGTCAAGCTGGTCCGCGACTACCGTTCCACCCCCCAGGTGGTCCACCTCGCCAACGGGCTCCTCGCCCAGGCCAAGGGCCGCGCCGCCGAGCACCGCCTGGAGCTGGTCTCCCAGCGCGAGACCGGCCCCGACCCGGTCTACGCCGAATACTCCGACGAGCCCGCCGAGGCCGAGGGCATCGCCCACCGGGTCCGGGACCTCGTCGCGGCCGGCGTCCCGGCGGGCGAGATCGCCGTGCTCTACCGCATCAACGCCCAGTCCGAGGTCTACGAACAGGCGCTCGCCGACGCCGGAGTCCCCTACCAGCTGCGCGGAGCCGAGCGCTTCTTCGAGCGCGCCGAGGTCCAGAAGGCGATCCTCGCCCTGCGCGGAGCCGCCCGCTCCGGCGGCAACGACCGGCTGCTCGACGACGTCGTCGAGCTCGGCTCCCAGGTCCGGGCCGTGCTCAGCTCCACGGGCTGGACCAGCGCACCGCCCGCCGGTTCCGGCGCCGTCCGCGACCAGTGGGAATCGCTGGCCGCGCTCGTCCGGCTCGCCGAGGACTTCGCCCGCAGCAAACCGGCCGCGACCCTGGCCGACCTCACGGTCGAGCTGGACGAGCGCAAGGCCGCCCAGCACGCCCCGACCGTCCAGGGCGTCACCCTCGCCTCGCTGCACGCGGCGAAGGGCCTGGAGTGGGACGCCGTGTTCCTCGTGGGCCTGACCGACGGCATGATCCCGATCACCTACGCGAAGACCGACGAGCAGGTCGAGGAAGAGCGCCGGCTGCTCTACGTCGGCGTCACCCGCGCCCGGCACCACCTGACGCTCTCCTGGGCCCTCTCCCGGACTCCCGGCGGCCGCGGGTCGCGGCGGCCCAGTCGCTTCCTGAACGGCCTGAGGCCGGGCTCCCTGGCGCCGGGAAGCAGGCCGGGCGGTCCGGCCGAGCCCGGGGCCCGCAAGCGGGGCCGCCGCGGGCCGGCCGTGTGCCGGGTCTGCCGCAAGACCCTGACCGACGCGGGCGAGCTGAAACTGATGCGCTGCGACGACTGCCCTTCGGACATGGACGAAGGGCTCTACGAGCGGCTCCGCGACTGGCGTGCCGTCCAGGCGAAGGAGCAGGGCATGCCCGGCTACTGCGTCTTCACCGACAAGACGCTGATGGCCATCGCGGAGGCCGCACCCTCGCAGGAGGGAGAGCTCTCGATGATCTCCGGCGTGGGTGCCCGCAAGCTCGAGCGGTACGGAGCCGATGTGCTGGCCATCTGCGCAGGTGGGGAGCCTGGGACGGAAGATCCTGACGACGCGTAGAAACTCGTCGGAAAAATAGTTTGCACATGCCCAGCGAAGCCCCATAGGTTCTTAGCAACGGAAACGGTGGCTTCTCCGAAGCCCCTGATCCGTGCTGTACTTATCCGAATACGCATGGGACCAGGCCTCCGGGCCGAAGTCCCCGAGACGCCGAGAGGAGGCGAGACCAGTGACCAACTTCACCACCACCACCAAAATGACCGATCGCTCGGTCGCCGCTTCCCGCACCCTCGGCTCCTCCACTCTCCTTGCCCTCACGGGTACCGGTCTGCCGGTCACCGGTCTGTCCGCCATTTGCGCTGACAGCCCCGTCCGGCCCGCCGCGCCGAGCGCGCTGCTGGTCCTTGACCGCAATGAGCGACCGACCCAGGCACCGGTGGCAGTACTGGCAGCAGAAGCCCAGGCGCATGGCGCCTATGCCTTTGCGGCCGCAGCCGGTGCCGCCAATGCCGGATTTACGCAGCAGACGAAGAAGCAGCACCACCTGATGTGGGCCTACCGCGGGCTCGAACCCTGGAGTGATCCAGTCTGATCTGACGATCAGGCCGGCGCCTTCAGGGCCGCGGAACCCCCTCCGGGATCCGCGGCCCTTCTGTTTGTCCCCGAACAGGGGGCGACGGACCGAAGGGGCGAGGTACCCCAGCCGCCCCCGGCCGACCGGCCGGAACGACTAGACGAACAAGACGAGGAAGAAACCACCGTGCAACTCGAAGCGCACGCCCCGTCCGTACCGAAGAGCCAGACCCTCTCCCCGCCCGCAGTCCCGGAGGACTCCACCTTGACTCCCCTCACCGCGCTGACCGCGCTCGACGACGCCATCGAGAACCTCGGCGTGCCCGTCGCCTGTCGCACCTACGACCCCGAGGTCTTCTTCGCCGAGTCCCCGGCCGACGTCGAGTACGCGAAGTCCCTCTGCGGCACCTGCCCGCTGGTCGAGGCCTGCCTCGCCGGTGCGCTGGAGCGCCGCGAGCCCTGGGGTGTCTGGGGAGGCGAGCTCTTCGTCCAGGGTGTCGTCGTCGCCCGGAAGCGTCCCCGTGGCCGTCCGCGCAAGAACCCGGTTGTCGCGGCATGACCGCCAACGGAACCATCGACCGCCCCCTCACGCACGACCCCCTGAAGCAGGCCTTCATGTCCCCCCACGCCACCACGAGCGAGCAGCCGCACGGCGCCGCCACCGCAGACTTCATCACCGCAGGCGCGAACACCTCGCGTCAGAACAGGACCCGCGAAATGCAACTCATCCCAGAAGCCCTGGCTCGTGCCCATATGGACGACCGCATGCGTGAGGTCGACGCCGAGCGTCGCGCCGTACGCCTGGTCGCCGCGCGGCGCATGCAGCGTCGAGCCGAGCGCGTCTCGCTGCGCGCCCGGCGCGCGCTGGCCATGGCCGTCATGCACTGAGTGAGAGCCGGAGACGGCTCGGAGTGAAACACCGGGGGGACCGGCCCGAAGGGGCCGGTCCCCCCGGTGCGTTGCGGCCCCCGCGCCGGCCCCCACGGGGATATCGTCTGGAGGTGGACCAGCCGACTCCCCACCCGCCGCCGCCGGGAACCGAGGCCCCGCCCGTCGTCTGCGCGCGCTGCGGCGCCCAGTCCCCGGCCGGCCCCCCGCCCACCTGGACGTGCTCCGTGGAGAACGGGACCAGACAGTACTTCTGCGTCGACTGCGCGCGTGCGAACCTCCGCGCCATCGAAGGCCGCCTCGACTCCGCCTGGTGGTGAGCCCCGACCGCGCCCGCCCGCTCCCGCCCGCCGAGAGGCCCCGGCTCAGTCCTCGTCGGGCAGGAACCCCGGCAGCCAGGAGTCCAGTTCCTCGCGGAGCCTGACCGTGGCGCCGAGCTGGCACAGCACCCCGATGGTGCTCAGAGTCACCCGGTGGATCAGCAGGTAGGAGGGCGGCAGATTGATCTGCCGGCCCAACTGGTGCGCGGGGGAGCGGGGGTCGGCGATCCGCGCGGCCTGACCGCGCAGCCAGGTCCGGGTGAAGGTGAACTCCTCGGCTTCGGCCGGTTCGAGCATCGGCCTCAGATAGTCGAGCACCGCATCGGCTTCCAGCTGGATGGACTCGCGCACGAACCCCTCCCCGCGCAGGTGCCCGTAAACCCCCTCGGCATCACCGTCCAGCGCCATCCGCAGCGACCGGCCGATGGGCTTGGGCCAGCCGCCCGGCAGCCGGTCGACCGTCCCGAAGTCCAGTACGCCCAGCCGCGTCCGCCCGTCCGCCCCGGAGATCAGCCGGAAGTTGCCCGGGTGCGGATCGGCGTGCAGCAGCCCGGTGCGCGCGGGACCGGAGAAGAGGAACCGGGCCAGCAGCTGTCCGGCGCGGTCGCGCTCCTCCGGGGTGCCGTCGGCAATCACCTCCGACAGCGGAGTCCCCTCGATCCAGTCGGTCACCAGCACCTGGTCGCCCTGGTGCACCACGTCCGGCACGACCACGTCCTCGTCGCCGACGAAGGCGTCCGCGTGCGTCCGCTGGGCCTCGGCCTCCAGCTCGTAGTCCAGCTCCTCCGAGACCCGGTCGCGCAACTCCTTGATCAAGGGCTTGATGTCCATGCCCGGAATCAGCGGCCCCAGCAGCCCCGCGAACCGGCCCAGCTGCTTCAGGTCCGACAGCAGGGCCTCGCCGGCCCCCGGGTACTGGACCTTGACCGCCACCTGGCGGCCGTCGTGCCACACCGCCCGGTGCACCTGTCCGATCGAGGCCGCCGCCGCGGGCTTGTCCTCGAACTCCTCGAACAGCTCCCGCCAGTCCGCGCCGAGCCGCTCCGACAGCACCTGGTGCACGGTGGCCGTTGGCAGCGGCGGGGCCGCCTCCTGGAGCTTGGTCAGCGCGGCCCGGTAGGGCCCGGCGACCTCTTCGGGCAGCGCGGACTCGAAGACCGAGAGCGCCTGGCCGAACTTCATGGCGCCGCCCTTCAGCTCTCCCAGTACGCGGAACAGCTGCTCGGCGGTGCGCTGCTGGAGCTCACGCGCCACGATCTCCGCCGACTTGCCGCCGATCCGCTTGCCGAGCCCCCAAGTGGCCCGGCCCGCTATGCCGAGCGGCAGCGCGGCCAGCTTGACGGTACGGGTGACCGCCTTCCGGGGAAGATCAGACATGCGCCCCTCCAATTCCCAGACAGCTGAGCCGCAAGCGACGGTCCGGGGGGAGCCCCCGAAGGCCTTCCCGGCCAAAGGCATCCTGTCATGACCCTCCGCGCCCACCCCGTCCGAGTCTCTTGCCCGGAACCCGGCGGGAATCCACCGGTCGGCGGACGGCGGTCGCCCCCATGGGACAACACGGTGGTGGAGCGGGCCGCGTAATACCGGTGGAGGGGCCGGCGCGGCCTGGCTGCGAAGGCCGTCGACAAGCTGGTGGCCACCTACCGCCGGCGCCGGCACGAGGCCGACGCCGGAGTCCTCGCGGCCGCCACCGGGCCCGATCCGGCGAACGCGGGCGGCCCGCCTCCGTCTCCTTCCAGCATGATCGCCTCGCAGCTCGGGCCTCGCCGGGCTCGGCCTGATCCCGGGTGCCGGCGCGTTCACGGGTGCGGTCGACCCCCACCAGGTCGCCGCCGGCGCGGACCGGGTCAAGGCCCTGCTCAGCACCCGGCTGCGCGACCACGGCGACGTGGAACTGGTCCCTTCCCCGCTGGACACGCTGACCCCGGTGTTCCTCGAAGAGCTCGCCGAGGTGGCCCGCGAACACCCCTGGATCGCGCTGTTCTTCGACACCTACGAGCGCACCGGACCGATGCTTGACTCCTGGCTCCGCGACGTGCCCGGCAGCGAACGCCACGGGGAGTTCCCCGCGAACGTGCTGGTCACCCTGGCCGGGCAGTCGAAGCTGGCCGCCCGCACCTGGGAGGACTGGCACGACCTGGTCACCGACTGTCCGCTGGAGGCCTTCACCGAGGCCGAGGCACGCCTCCTCCTCACCGGAAAGGGAGTCACCGACGAACGGGTCGTCGAGGAGGAGGCGGCCGAACTCTTCGGCCGGCTCCGGTCGATGCCCTTCGTCACCGACCGCTCGGGCCACTGTCGCCACCACGAGGTCGTCCGAGGCGCGGTGCTGCGCCTGCAGCGCAGGCAGTCCCCGATCCGGTGGGAGCGGCTCCACACCCGGCTGGCCGATGCCCTCCGAAGGCGCCGCGAGCACCTGGAGGAGGCGATCGCCCCGGCCGAGGGGTGGTGGTCGGACGAGAGCCGGCGCGGCCACCGACTCCAAGAGGCCTGCCACCGGCTCTGCGCCGACCCTTCTCCTCGGCCGCGCCGGCTTCGACGCCGAGGGCCGGGCCACGGCCCTGACACTCCGCGGCCGGGATCACCGGTTCTCTCACCACCACGCCCGGTACGTGCACTCGTTGGCCGACCTCACGCGTCCGCTCGCCGTCCAGCCCGTCGACCATGCCTGGGCTTTGGTCCATCGGGCGAGGACCTTCGTGTCCATGGGGCGTTACGAGGAGGCGTTCGACGACTTCAGGCGTGCGGTGGAACTGTTCTCGAACAAGGGCTGGGTCTTCATCAGCCGAGCCTTTACGCTTCGTCAACTCGAGCGACATGAGGAGGTGTTGGCTGACTTCGCGAGGGCCGTCGAGCTCAGTCCCGACGATGCCCCTGCGATCGCAGGCAGAGCCGATGCCCACCGGGCGATCGGGCACCATGAGGATGCCTTGGTGGACTACACCCGGGTCATCGAGCTCGATCCGGGTGATGGCCGGGCATGCGCCGGACGCGGAGACAGTCACTTGTCGTTGGAGCGGTACCAAGAGGCCCTCGCCGACTTCGATCGCGCTCTCGCGATCGAGCCGGATGGCGAGTGGGCCCTCTTCCTGCGCGCGAGGACCTGGTCGAGGCTCGGCCGCTTCGAGCGGGCCCTCGCCGACTGGGAGCACATCCTCGCGGTGAGCCCCGGCAACGGCTGGGCCATCAGAAGGTGTGCCGACCACCGTCGGGTGCTGGGCTCGCACGAGGAGGCGTCGGCCGCTTACGACCGCGCCGTCGGGCTCCTTCCCGACAGTGCCTCCACACTGGCCGCCCGAGGTCTGACCCACCGCCTGCTCGCCCGCCATGACGAGGCGCTCGCCGATCTCACCCGGTCTCTCGCGCTGGATCCCGACGACCCTTGGGCGCACTACGAGATGGCCGTGGTCAAGGCCGCGCTCCGGCATCCGGACCGTGACCACCACCTGAGGCGCGTGATCGACTTGCTGACCTCCGCCGAGGCCGCGGCGCAGGATGTCCTCGAAGCGGACACCCTCCTGCTCGCCCACTGCCTGATGCCCGACTGGCAGCAGGCCGATCAGCGCCTCGCGGAGTTTCTGGAAGCCGCTCCGGCGCCCGGGCAACTGCGCGCACTGATCGTCAACCTTCGCAGCCTCATCCCTGTGACCCCGTCCGCCGAGCCCCGCATCGAGGGGTTCTGCGCGGTGCTTGAGGAGCGACTCGCGGCCGAACCGCCCCCGTAGCCCCCTCATGTCCCCGCCCCCTGCCCCGCCGGAACCTTCGCCGCCGCGCACGGGCAGTCCGGATGAGGGTCCACCGGGGTGGACTGCCAGTGGAGGGCCGGGAGGGAGGCCTCCCAGCGGGTGGCGGTGGAGGCGGGGAGTTCGCCGTCGAGGAAGGACAGGGCGTGGGCCGCGGCCAGGCCGGCCACGGCGGTGGACAGGCCGAGGTCGCAAGCGGCGGCGGTGCGGCGGCGGTGGGCCGAGCGCCACTGGACCAGCATGCGCGGCCAGGCCGGGTCCCGGTCGATCCGGTCGCGCTCCATGCAGCCGGCGCACGCCGTGGCTCCGGGCAGGACCAGCGGTCCCACCAGCCCGGTGCCCTCCAGTACTCCCGCGTAGAGGTGAGGGGTGCCGGTGGTGATCCAGTCGGCCGCCGTCTGGGGATCGGGGGCCCAGGACTGCAGGCCGTCCCGGGGCGCGACCACCACCAGGGCCAGCCCCGGCTCCGGCCCCTCGCTCTCCCCGGCCCGGGGCCCGCGTCCGGGAGCCGCGTCGCGCACCGCCGTCCGCGCGGCCTCGGCGCGCAGCCGTCCCACACTGCCGGGGCCCAGACCGCCCGGCGCCACGTCCGCCGGCTGGGCGCGCCCCCCGTCGAGCACCTCGACCCGGCCGATGCCCGCTCCGGCCAGGACCGAGGCGATCACCGCGCCCACCCTGCCGCTCCCGCGCACCTGAACCCGTATCACCCGGCGGGCGGCGACACCCTGTAAGTCCCCGCCCGGCCGGGGGCGGACCAAGGACAGCGACCCCAGGTCCGGGCCGAGCCGCTCCAGGGCCTCCGGCCGGTCCCGCACCGCCTGGGCGTGCGGGCCGCCCGCCGTGGCGTCGTCGAGCAGCCCGGCCGCCGCCAGCCTGCGCACCACCTCGTCGACCCGGCCGTCGGGGAGTCCCATCACCTTGCCCTCCGACCGGAGCAGCTCCATGCCGCGCGTTCCGTCGATCAGGTCGAGGAGCGAGCCCGTCGCCGTGTCCACGGGGCCGAGCACCACCGCGTGGGCGGGCGTCACCCCGAATTGCACCGTCTGCAGATCCCGCCACGCCCGCGCCAGCGCCGGCTTCACCTTCGGATACATCGTGGCCCTCCCTCGATTCGCGGTTCGATTCGCGCGCCGCATTCCGCTGGGAGTGCGTCGCTTTCCGCAAGATTGCCCGCCCCGCGAAAAGCCTGCGCGATTTTGTCCACAGGTGAGGGGTATTAGGTATATGAAATGAATGGTGCAGCCGTCCGCGCAACGGTTCGTGTTCGACCCGGGGAGGGGCGGGACTTCCGCCGTGGCGAGCGGGTACCGTCATGGCGTGTCAGCCGATCCACCGCAGCGCGCCGTCGAAGTCCGCCGGAGCGCGCGCCGCCGAAGGACCGTATCCGCCTACCGCGAGGGTGATCGTACGGTCGTCCTCATCCCTGCCCGGATGTCCGAGGCCGAGGAGCGGCGCTGGGTGGGCGTCATGCTCGACAAGCTGGCGGCGCAGGAGAGCAAACGCACCTTCGGGGACGCGGAACTCGCCGAGCGCGCCGGGCGTTTGTCCGAGCAGTACTTCAGTGGCCGCGCCCGCCCCCGCACGGTCCGCTGGGTCACCAATCAGAACACCCGCTGGGGCTCCTGCACCCCGGCCGAAGGCAGCATCAGGCTCTCGCACCGCATCCAGGGGATGCCGGAGTACGTCGTCGACTACGTGCTGCTGCACGAGCTGGCGCACCTCCTCGTGCCGGGCCACGGTCCCCGTTTCTGGGAACTGCTGGAGGCGTACCCGCGCACCGAGCGGGCGCGCGGGTACCTCGAAGGAGTCGTCGCCGCCGAACGCCTTCCGAAAGTTCCGGCCGCCCGAGAGGAGTAATCCCCATTACCTGCTATTTGTCCGAGATGTCACACCTCGTGATATGTACCGGGTCGGTACCGACTTGGCCGGATGTCCGAGGTTGGCGTTAGCCTGAGCGGCACGCATTCACAGTCGGGATGGGGGACGGTCTTACGTATGGCCAGGGAATTCCAGCGCGGTCACAAGGCCAAAATCAGTGATCTGACGGCGGGCACGGACCTCTACGTGGGTGTCCAGATCGCCGGGCCCGGGCTCGCCATCGACATCAGCTGCTTCGGCCTCGACGCCAACGAACAGCTTTCGGACGACCGCTACTTCGTCTTCTTCAACCAGCCGAAGTCGCCGGAGGAGTCCATCCAGCAGCTCGGCGCGCAGTCCGGCGACACGGAGTCCTTCCGGGTGACCCTGGACCGCATTCCGGCCAACATCCACAAGCTCTCCTTCGCCGCCTCGATCGACGGCGCCGGGCAGATGTCGCAGGTCGGCCCCGGCTACATCCGCATCGTGGCGGGTGGCGAGGAGGTCGTCCGGTACTCCTTCTCGGGCTCGGAGTTCAGCACCGAGCGCGCGCTGATGATCGGCGACTTCTACCTCAAGGACGTGTGGCGCTTCGCCGCCGTCGGCCAGGGCTTCGACGGCGGGCTCGCCGCGCTGCTCCAGAACTTCGGCGGCGAGGTCGCCGAGGAAGAGCAGCCCGCGCCGCAGGCGCAGGCCCCGGCCGGCGCGCCCGGCTTCGCCCCGCCGCCGCAGGGCGCCGCCCCGGCACCCTCCTTCGGTGCTCCCGCCCAGACGCAGCCCCCGGCCCCGGCGCCCTCCTTCGGCGCGCCGCCCCAGGCCCCGGCGCCCGCGCCCGCCCAGGCGCCCGCCCAGGTTCCGGCCCCCGCGCCGTACCAGCAGCCCGTCCACGCGGCCCCCACCATGGCCGCACCGATGGGCGCGCCCCTGGCCCCGCCCGCCCCCGCGCCCTACGGGCAGGTTCCGCCGCCCGCCCCGGCCCCCGCGCCGTACGGGCAGCAGCCGCAGCCCTCGTACGGCCAGGTCCCCGGCCAGCAGCAGCCCCCGTACGGCCAGCAGCCCGGCTTCGGGCAGCAGCCCCAGGGCTACGGCCAGCCCGCCCAGGCGGTGCCCGCCGCCGGCGCCGGACTCGCCGCCGCCCTCCAGCCGTACAAGGAAGCCCCCACCGGCGCCCGCTGGACCCCGCAGAACCAGCAGCTCATGCGCGTCGACCTCTCCATGGGCGGCCAGGCCGTCCTCGCCCGCCAGGGCAGCATGGTGCTCTACCAGGGCAAGGTCGACTTCAGCTACAAGGGCGCGGGCTTCGCCGGCCGCGTCGTCGGCAACGCCACGGGCCAGGAGATGCAGCTGATGCGCTGCACGGGCCGCGGCCAGGTCTTCCTCGCGGAGACCGGCGCCCACCTGCACGCCATCGAGCTCCAGGGCGACGGCATCTGCGTCTCCGCCGAGAACGTCCTCGCCTTCGACGAGTCGCTCCAGCACGAGATCCGCCGCATCGAGGGCCACGGCATCCCGGGCGGCGCACTGTTCACCATGCAGTTCCAGGGCACCGGCACGGTGATCGTCAAGACGCACGGCGTGCCCGTCGTCCTGCCCGTCACCCCGACCACCTTCGCGGACAGCAACGCCATCGTCGCGTGGTCCTCGGCCGCCCAGGTGATCATCTCCAGCCAGGTCCGGCTGCGCCGCAACGCCTACCCCGGCCACAGCGGGGAGACCGTGAACCTCCAGTTCCGCGGCGCCCCCGGCAACTTCATCGTCGTCCAGCCGTACGAGGTCTGAGGGAGCCCCACATGAATGCCATGAACTCATTGAACCAGCAGCTCGCGGGCTACGCCCCGACCCCCGTCACGGCCCGCATGGAGAACCACGGCCGCGCGATGCTCAAGGTCGCCATGCAGAGCGGCCAGGACCTCTTCGCGCGCACCGGATCGATGGTCGCCTACGAGGGCTTCGTCCAGTACGAGCCCAACCCGCCGGCCGTCCGCCAGATGGCCTCGCAGTGGCTCACCGGCGAGGGCGCCCCGCTCATGAAGGCCTCCGGCGACGGCCTGCTCTACCTCGCCGACTACGGCGCGGACGTGGTCGTGATCAACCTCAACAACGACTCGCTCTCCGTCAACGGCACCAACCTGCTCGCCTTCGACGCCCACCTCCAGTGGGGCGTCGAGCGGGTCAAGGGCATGGCCAAGTTCGCCGGACAGGGCCTGTTCAACGTGTCGGTCTCCGGCACCGGCTGGGTCGCGATCACCTCGCGCGGCACGCCGATGGTGGTCGACTGCGGCCGCGGCGAGGACGAGACGTACGTCGACCCCGACGCGCTCGTCGCCTGGTCCCCGAACCTCAAGATCAAGGGCAAGCGCAGCTTCAAGGCCTCGTCGATGATTGGCCGGGGCAGCGGGGAGGCCTACCAGATGGCCTTCTCCGGCCAGGGCATCGTCGTCGTACAGCCCAGCGAGGACAGCACCGACCGGCTCCGGGCCCGGGGCTGAGGGGGAGAAGACACACCATGCAGAGCTCACTTTTCGCCCACGCCGAGGCGCAGACCCAGGAGCGGTACGCCGTCCAGAACCCGCAGCTGCTGCGGGTCTCGCTGACCGGCTCCGACGACGTGCTCGCCCGCAAGGGCGCGATGGTCGCCTACCAGGGGATCATCGACTTCGACGGCGAGTACCAGAGCACCAACCAGCGCAATGCCCGCGCCCGCACCGGTGAGGGCCTCGACCTGATGCGCTGCTCCGGACAGGGCACGGTCTACCTGGCCAACCTGGCGCAGTACGTCCACGTCGTGGACGTGGACCAGGAAGGCCTCACGGTCGACAGCAGCTACGTGCTGGCCCTGGACTCCACCCTGCACACCGAGGCCATCGCGGTGGACAGCCAGTACGGGATCTCCGGCTCCGGCAAGTACCAGCTCAACATCACCGGCCGCGGCAAGGTCGCGCTGATGACCTCCGGGCAGCCGCTGATGATGCAGGTCACGCCCGACAAGTACGTCAATGCCGACGCGGACGCCATCGTGGCCTGGTCCACCTCGCTGCGCGTGCAGATGCAGGCCCAGACGCACTCCGCCGGCGTCTGGCGGCGGCGCGGCAACACGGGCGAGGGCTGGGAGCTGAGCTTCCTCGGCACCGGTTTCGCCCTGGTGCAGCCCAGCGAGGCGCTCCCGCCGCAGAACGCCCAGATCGGGCAGGGCGCGGCCGCCCAGTTCGGCATGGGCCAGCAGGGCGCCCACGCGCAGAACCAGAACAACGCCTGGAACTGATCCGGGTACGGACGGACCTGCGGGTACGGACGGACGGAAGGGGCGGCCCCGCATCGGCGGGGCCGCCCCTTCCCGTGTCCGGCCGGCTCAGAGCCGGGCCAGGGTCGCCTCCAGCAGCCGCACCACCGAGGCGTCGGCCACCTCCGCCACCCGGGCGTACGGGAACCAGCGCAGGTCCAGCGACTCGTCGCTGATCGCTTCGAGGGCGCCGGCGGGCGCCAGAGCCGCGTACTGCACGTCCAGGTGCCAGTTGCACGGAGCCGGGATCGGGTGCCGGTCCAGGAGCACCGGGCCGCCGGGCAGCAGGGTCAGTCCGGCGGTGATGCCGGACTCCTCGCGGGCCTCGCGCATGGCCGCCCCGGCGAGGGTGGCGTCACCCGGCTCGCAGTGCCCGCCCATCTGGAGCCACATGCCCAGCTTCTTGTGCAGGGTCAGCAGGACGCGCTCCCGCTCCGGGTCGATCACCAGCGCGCTGCCGGTGATGTGGCCCGCCCCGCAGGGCTTGTAGACCCCGTCCGGATGGGCCGCGAGGTGCTCCAGGTAGACGTCGCGCAGCTCGGGCTGGCCCTCGTAGCCCTTGAGGACCAGGACCGCGTCTTCGTGCAGGGTCACTTCTTGTCGTCGCCGTCCTGCTCGCGCTTCTGGGCGGCCTCGCCCAGCATCTTGTCGATCTCGGAGAAGTCCAGCTGCTCGCGGTGCACGAACCCGTCCGGGTCGTCCAGGTCGGAAGCGGTCGGCAGCATGTCCGGGTGCTCCCACAGCCCGTCGCGCCCGTCCACGCCGCGCGCGTCCGTGAGCGAGGCCCACAGCCGGGAGGCGTCGCGCAGCCGGCGCGGACGCAGCTCCAGCCCGATCAGCGTCGCGAAGGTCTGCTCCGCCGGACCGCCCGAGGCGCGCCGCCGGCGCATGGTCTCGCGCATGGCGTCGGCCGAGGTCAGCCGGGGCTTGGCGGCCTCGTGCACGACCGCGTCCACCCAGCCCTCGACCAGCGCGAGCGCCGTCTCCAGACGGGCCAGCGCGGCCTTCTGCTCGGGGGTGTCCTGCGGCTGGAACATGCCGCCCTGGAGGGCTTCCTGAAGCTGCTCCGGGTTCGACGGGTCGAGCTGGCCGACCACGTCCTCCAGCTTCGAGGTGTCGACCTTGATGCCCCGCGCGTACCCCTCGACGGCGCCGAAGAGGTGCGAGCGCAGCCACGGCACGTGCGCGAAGAGGCGCGCGTGCGCGGCCTCGCGCAGTGCCAGGTACAGCCGCACCTCGTCGGAGGAGACGCCCAGGTCCTTGCCGAAGCTCTCGATGTTCAGCGGCAGCAGGGCCGCCTTGCCGGCCGGGCCCAGCGGGAGCCCGACGTCGGTCGAGCCCACGACCTCGCCCGCGAGGGTGCCCACGGCCTGGCCGATCTGCTGGCCGAACATGGCCCCGCCCATGGAGCGCATCATGCCGAGCAGCGGGCCCGCCATGGCCTGCATCTCCTCCGGCAGGACGCTGCCCATGGCCGCGCCGACGCGCTCGGCGACCGGGTCCACGAGCTCCTTCCACACCGGCAGGGTCGCCTCGACCCATTCGGCGCGGCTCCACGCCACGGCGGTGGCGGCGCCCGACGGCAGCGAGGTGACGTCGTCGAGCCAGTGGTCGGCGAGGCGCACGGCCTCCTCGACCGCCGACTTCTCGGCGAGGCCCACGCTGGCGTCCTTGACCCCGTCCGAGGTGCCCTGGGCCACGGTCTGGCGGGCGATGTCCTTGGCCATGTCCCAGTTGACCGGACCGCCCTCGTAGCTCAGCATCTGGCCGAGCTGCTGGAAGGCGGCGCCGAGGTCGTTCGGGTTCATGGAACCGAACATGGCGGCGAAGGGGTTGTCGGCGTCGCCCGGGCCGCCGGAGCCGCCGGGCAGGCCCGTGCCGAACCCGAACGGATTCGGGCCGCCCTGACCGCCCTGGTTGCCCTTCTGCTTGCCCTCGTCGCCGTTGTCCGGCTCCTCGGGCGGAAGGCCGAATCCGAATGGGGTGTCGCTCACGGGTTTCCTCGGCTCGTAGGGCCGCCGGCGGGGCCGGCGGGCAATGGGTCGACAACACCACCCAGCGTAGACACCAGACCCCGCTTCCGGGCTCGGTGCTCCGCTGACTCCTGGGCTGCGGCAGGATGGACATCAACTGGTGGGTCCGCGTCACGGCGCGTCCTACTGAAGACAACCGCTGGAGACGCCTGGTGAGTTCCCCAGATCCGCACGCTTTGGACGAACAGGGCCCGGAAGACCGCCCTGAGCACGGCGAGGACGCCCCGGGCGTTCGCCGGACGCGAAACCCGGGCGGTTCCGCGCGCCGAGGCCCCGTGATCGCCGTGACCGGCGCCGCCTCCGGGGTCGGGGCGGCGCTGGTGACCAGGCTGGCCGCGTCCGAGGAGGTCAAGCAGGTCGTCGCGATCGACGAGCGGCGCGGTGAGTGCGCCGACGCGCAGTGGCACCTCCTGGACGTACGGGACCCCGCGATCGCGGAGAAACTGCGCGGCGCGGACGTCGTGGTGCACCTGGCCCTCGACCTCGACCTGGAGACGGACCCGGCGGCCCGTACGGCGTACAACGTGCGGGGGACCCAGACCGTGCTCACCGCCGCCGCGGCGGCCGGAGTGCACCGGGTCGTGCTCTGCACCTCGGCCATGGTCTACGGGGCGTTGCCGGACAACGACATCCCCCTCTCCGAGGACGCCGAGCTGCGCGCCACCGCCGAGGCGACCGGCGTCGGCGACCTGCTGGAGATCGAGCGGCTGGGCCGCCGGGCGCCGCGCGCGCACCCCGGCCTGAACGTCACCGTGATCCGCCCGGCGGTCCTGGTCGGCGGCACGGACACCGCGCTGACCCGCTACTTCGAGTCCCCGCGCCTCCTGGTGGTGGCGGGCTCCCGTCCGACCTGGCAGTTCTGCCACATCGAGGACCTGGTCAGCGCGCTGGAGTACGCGGCCCTGGAGAAGGTCGAAGGAGAGCTGGCGGTCGGCTGCGAGGGCTGGCTCGAACAGGAGGAGGTCGAGGAGCTGAGCGGCATCCGCCGCATGGAGCTCCCGTCGGCCGTGGCCCTGGGCGCGGCGGCCAGGCTGCACCGCATCGGCCTCACCCCGTCCCCCGCGGGGGACCTCGCGTACACGATGCACCCCTGGGTGGTCAGCGTCAGCGGGCTGCACGCGGCGGGGTGGCGGCCGCGCTGGACCAACGAGGAGGTGCTGGCTGAGCTCCTCCAGGAGGTCGCGGGCCGGCACACGGTGGCGGGGCGCCGACTGGGCCGCAAGGACGCCACGGCGGCCGGTGCCGCGGGTGCCACCGTCGCGCTGCTGGGCGCCGCGGCCGCGATCCGCGCCGCGCGCCGCCGCCGGGGCATCTGACTCCGCGCGGGGCCGGGGCGCGGCCTCCGGGGCGGCACCGTTCCCGGGGGCGCCGCCCCCGGACCCCCGCACGGGCAGGCTGCCCGTGCGGGGCGCCGCGACCCGGTGGTTTCTGTAGGAGGCTTCCAAGGGGGCCGGTGGGGACCTGGTGAAACTGCTATTCCGCCGGGTCGGCGGCTAGGGCACGATGGAAGGTATGGCACCGCACTTCGACCACCCCGGCGAGCACGCCGCTCCGGACCCGATCCGGCTGCTCGAAATCCGTGAGACCCCGCTTTCCATCGACGAGGTCTTCCAGGCCGTCGGCGACGACGCGACGGGCGGCACGACGCTCTTCGTCGGCACGGTGCGCGACCACGACAGCGGGGCGGACGTCGACCAGCTCGGCTACTCCTGCCACCCCTCGGCCGAGGCGGAGATGCGCCGCGTCGCCGAGCGGGTCGTGGGGAAGTACCCGGTCCGCGCCCTGGCCGCCGTCCACCGCATCGGCGACCTGGCCGTCGGCGACCTCGCGGTGATCGTCGCCGTTTCCTGCCCGCACCGCGGCGAGGCCTTCGAGGCCGCCCGGATGCTGATCGACGACCTCAAGCACGAGGTCCCGATCTGGAAGCACCAGACCTTCTCGGACGGCACGGAGGAGTGGGTCGGCGCCTGCTGATTGCCCCGTTCGGACGCGCAACACGCCCTCGATTTGCGTAACCCCCTCCCGGGCAGCAGCGTTGAAGCCACCAACAACATGTAACTCGGGGTAGGGAGACACGCCCATGGCGTCTTTGGCGTGGTTGCTGATTCCGCTGTTCGCCGCGATCGGAGCGGCGATATGGGGTAGCTGGGCGGCACGCGACCGCACGGCCGGCGACATATCCGAGCTGGCGGGCTACGCGCGGTTCCGCGAGGCCATGGGCCAGAGCGAACCGGGCGCCGCGAAGGCGGGCGCGGGCGCGGACGCGCAGCGCAACAAGGACACCGTCGACTCCGTCTGACGCGGCGGCGGGCCCCCCGTACGGACCGGCCCCGGGGGCCGCTCGTCAGGGCCGTCACGTACTGTCGATCCATGCCACGCCGCACTGCGACGATGCTCGCCTCCACCCTCATGCTCTTCGCGCTGCTCTGCGCGGGAGTCTTCATGAAGGCCCCGTACTCCGAGATGAGTCCGGGCCCGACCGTGAACACGCTCGGGGACTCGCACGGCGAGCCCGTCCTGAAGATCTCGGGGCACAAGACGTACCCGACCACCGGGCACCTGAACATGACGACGGTCCGCGTCACCGGTGCGGACTACGACATGAACCTGCTGGAGGCCGTGTACGGCTGGGCGGCGGGCGACAACATCGTCGTACCGCACGAGAACCTGTACCCGGACGGCAAGACGGAGCAGGAGTCCACGCAGGAGAACGCCGAGGAGTTCAGCCAGTCGCAGGAGAGCGCCAAGGTGGCCGCCCTCAAGCAGCTCGGCATCCCGGTCGCCGCCCGCGTGATCGTCGCGTCCGTGGTCAAGGACAGCCCCTCCGAGGGCAAGCTGCACGCCGGAGACGTCATCAAGGCGGTGGACGGGACCCCGGTCAAGGCCCCCGAGGACGTGGCCAAGCTGGTCACCAAGCACAAGCCCGGCGAGCCGGTCGAGTTCACCATCGTGCCCGCGGCCGAGGCCGCAGAGGCCGAGAAGGCGCACCGCGAGCCCACCCGCACGACGAAGGTCACGGTCATCGCCGGCAAGGCGGAGGGCGACGGTCACGCCATCGTCGGCATCCGGGCCGGGACCGACCACACCTTCCCGTTCACCATCGACATCAAGCTCGCCGACGTCGGCGGCCCCAGCGCCGGCCTGATGTTCGCGCTCGGCATCGTCGACAAGCTCACCCCGGAGAACCTCACCGGCGGCAAGTTCGTCGCCGGCACCGGCACCATCGACGACGCGGGCAAGGTCGGCCCGATCGGCGGCATCCAGATGAAGACCATCGGCGCCCGGCAAGCCGGCGCCCAGTACTTCCTGACCCCCGCCGAGAACTGCGCCGCCGCCGCGGGCGACGTGCCCGACGGGCTGACGCTCGTGAAGGTCTCCACCATCGACGACGCCGTGAAGGCGCTGCAGAAGATCAGCAAGGGGGACACGGCCGGGCTGACGCAGTGCAGCGCCAAGCCCTGACCGTTTCCCCGCCGCCGGCCCGCGGACGGCCTAGTCGAGGAAGGTCGCGGCCAGTGCCTCGGCGAGCCCCGGCACCAGCGTCGCGCCGGTCAGCACCTCGTTCGCCGAGTCCTTGTCCCGCAGCCGCACGGCCGACTCGCGCGATCCGTCGCGCAGGACGCCCACGGTCAGCCGGACCTCCTGGCGCTCCGGGTGGGTGGCGACCCACTGGGTGAGCTGCTTGTCGGTGAGCCCCTCCGGTACGGAGGACTCCGCCGACGGGGGCAGCATGAGCCGCTCCACGGTCAGCGCGCAGCCCAGGATCGACGGGGGCCAGGCGAGGGTTCCCAGGAACTTGTCCAGCGGGGTTCCGGCCGGTACCTCGTCCTGCTCGATCGGGGTGAGCTGGTTCTTGCCCGTGTCGTCCTGGTCGAGGCCGAGCTGGCGGGCGACGCCCGGCGCCTCCTTGCGCAGCCTGGCCGTGTCGACCAGGGCGAAGAGCCGGGCGGGCTTGTCCCAGCCGAGGGTGGAGGCGTACTCGTCGATTTCGAGGACGGCACGGGTCAGCGGGCTTGCCGCCATAGGGGTGCCGGGGGACGGCGAAAGGTTGGACATGGGCAACATCCTGCCTCCTTTCCCCCGGATACCGGGAACTGACTAAAGCCTCAGTAAGTTGCATGAGTGGGCTCTACGATCGGGGGCCCATGCTTTGAAAACTCTCAGCATCACTTACACACAGCGACTTTCGAGGTGCGCACCTTGGCTTTCCAGATGCCGGACCGCGGCGGAGGCCCCTCCGGGCCACGGATGAGAGTCGGCCGCCCGTCCCGGCGCGCCCGGACTCTTCTGATGACCTTGGGCGTGCTGGCCGTCCTGGCCATGGCGTTCATCATGTTCGCCGGCTTCTGGACGGACTGGCTCTGGTTCCGCTCCGTCAACTACTCCACCGTCTTCACCACCACCCTGTGGACCAAGGTCGGCCTCTTCGCCGTCTTCGGCCTCCTCATGGCCGGTGCCGTCGGGCTGAACATCTGGCTGGCCCACCGGCTGCGCCCGCCGCTCAGCGCGATGTCGATGGAGCAGCAGAGCCTCGACCGCTACCGGATGACCGTCGCGCCGTACCGCAAGTGGCTGCTCCTCGGCATCTCCGCCCTGGTCGGCCTCATCGCGGGCGCCTCGGCGGCGGGCCAGTGGAAGACCTGGCTGATGTACGTGAACGGGGTGCCCTTCGGCACGAAGGACCCCCAGTTCAACCTGGACGTGTCGTTCTACACCTTCGACCTGCCCTGGTACCGCTTCCTGCTCGGCTTCGGCTTCGCCGCGGTCGTGCTCTCGGTGATCGCCGCCGCCGTCGTGCACTACCTCTACGGGGGACTGCGCGTCACCAGCCCGGGTGCGCGGGCCACCGCCGCGGCGACCGGCCACCTGTCGGTGCTGCTCGGCCTCTTCGTCACGCTCAAGGCGGTCGCGTACTGGCTCGACCGGTACGGCCTCGCGGTGAAGTCCAGCGACTTCAAGGCCGCGGACAACTGGACCGGCCTGCGCTACGTCGACGCCAACGCGTACCTGCCGGCCAAGACGATCCTGGTCGCCATCGCGGCGATCTGCGCGGTGCTGTTCTTCGCGACGCTGTGGCGCCGCACCTGGCAGCTCCCGGTCATCGGCTTCGGCCTGATGGTGCTCTCGGCGATCCTGATCGGCGGGCTGTACCCGGCGATCGTGCAGAAGTTCCAGGTCCAGCCGAACGAGCAGGCCAAGGAATCCCCGTACGTCCAGAAGAACATCAAGGCGACGCGCGACGCCTACGGGGTCGCCGACGCCTCGGTCACGGACTATCCGGGCCTGCCGGACCCCAAGGCGGACAAGAAGCAGCTCCGCCAGGACGCCAACACCACGGCGAGCATCCGCCTGCTCGACCCGAACATCGTGTCCCCGGCCTTCCAGCAGCTCCAGCAGAACAAGGGCTACTACGGTTTCCCGGCCACGCTGGCGGTCGACCGGTACAAGGGCCAGGACACGGTCATCGGGCTCCGTGAGATCAACCTCGCGGGCATCCCGAAGAACAACTGGATCAACGACCACTTCCGTTACACCCACGGATTCGGTGTGGTCGCGGCCAAGGGCACCGAGGTGACCTCGAACGGGGAGCCGCTGTTCACCGAGTCGGGCCTGCCGGCGAAGGGCGACCTCGGGGACTACGAGCAGCGGATCTACTACGGCGAGCAGACGAAGCAGTACTCGATCGTCGGCGGACCGCAGAAGGAGCTCGACTACGCCAACGACGCGGGCGAGAAGGAGACCACCTACCAGGGGGACAGCGGGGTGAGCCTGGGCAACCCGGTGAACCGCGCCGCGTACGCCCTGGCCTTCAGCGAGCCGCAGATCCTCTACTCCGGCGCCATCGACGACAAGTCGAAGATCCTCTACAACCGCACGCCCAAGGCTCGGGTCGAGGCGGTCGCCCCGTGGCTGACGATCGACGGAGCCGTGTACCCGGCGGTGATCGACGGCCGGGTCCAGTGGATCGTGGACGCCTACACCACCACCAACGGCTACCCCTACGCGTCCCGCACGCAGCTCGGGGACACGACGGCGGACTCGCTGACCAACTCCCAGCGCGCGGTGGTCGCGCAGGAGAACCAGGTCAACTACATCCGGAACTCGGTGAAGGCCACCGTCGACGCCTACGACGGCACGGTGAAGCTGTACCAGTGGGACACCAAGGACCCGGTCCTCAAGACGTGGATGAAGGCCTTCCCCGGCACGGTGAAGGTCAAGAAGGACATCTCGCCGACCCTGATGGAGCACCTGCGCTACCCGCAGGACCTCTTCAAGGTCCAGCGTGAGCTCCTGACCCGCTACCACGTCACGGACCCGCAGACCTTCCTCAGCGGCAGTGAGGTCTGGGCGGTCCCGGACGACCCGACCACCAAGGCGGGGACGGCGGTTCCGCCGTACTACCTCTCCATGAAGATGCCGGGCCAGAAGGATCCCAACCAGGCCTTCTCGCTCACCACGACGCTCACGCCGAACGGCAGGGACAACCTGAGCGCCTTCATGGCGGTCAACGCCGATCCCACCACCGCGGACTACGGCAAGATCCAGTTGCTGAAGCTGCCCACGCAGAACCCGGTGGACGGACCGAAGCTGGTCCAGGCGAGATTCAACTCCAAGCCGGAGATCGCCCAGGAGATCAACATCCTGAGCCGGGGCGATTCCCAGGTGGAGTACGGCAACCTGCTGACGGTCCCGCTCGACAAGGGAATGCTCTACGTCGAGCCGGTGTACGTGCGCGGCGGCGGCCTCAAGTACCCGCTGCTGAAGAAGGTCCTGGTGACCTACGGGGACCAGACGGCCTTCGAGGACACGCTCGAGAAGGCGCTGAACGTGGTGTTCGGGGCCGAGTCGGCGACCAAGCCGCCGGGCGACGGGACGACCCCGCCGGGCGACGGGACCACCCCGCCGCCGAGCAGCCAGGACCCGACGGTCAAGGCGGCCCTCGCGGACGCGCAGAAGGCGGTCGACGCCGCCGACGCGGCGCTCAAGGCCGGCGACTGGGCGGCGTACGGAAAGGCCCAGGGCGATCTGCAGGCCGCCCTGAAGCGGGCGATCGAGGCCGAGGCGAAGGTGACGGCGCCCGCGCCCACCCCGACGCCCAGCGGATAGCGGTAATGGTTCCACCCCGCGTCGTGCTACTGTTGGTTTACCGACGCGGGGTGGAGCAGCTCGGTAGCTCGCTGGGCTCATAACCCAGAGGTCGCAGGTTCAAATCCTGTCCCCGCTACTGAAGACGAAGGCCCGGATCCGATGGATCCGGGCCTTCGTCATGCCCGATCGAGTTTTTCGCCGACTCGGGGTCACTGGGGTGGGTGAGTTGGGGTGTGAGCGTGTTTGACTTGTCTCTCTGTGGGCATGTCGACAAAACGCTGTAGTGACCTCACTGACTGCGACATACCAGGTGTACGCGGGTAGCAGGTGATGCGACGATGGGATTTATGGGGGACAGGTCAACTCTGCTGGAGACAGGGCGGTTTGTGAGGGCGGACTCCGAATCGGATGCGGAGGCCGATGGGGCGGCTCAGGCCGTTGACGTGCGGACCGCGATGACCACGCGGGCGGTACGGACCACGGCCACGGCGCCGACCGCGCCGGACGTGTCAGTCGTGTCGGTCGATGCGCTGTTCGACGACGCGGTCTTCGGGCTGACCGACGCGGCCGGCGACGCCGCGCTGGAGGCCCGGCACCGGGTCGCCGCGGACAAGGGGGACCCGGGCGCGATGAGCGTACTGGGAGCTCTTCTGCTGCGCCGGGGCGACCTCGCGGGAGCCGAGCCGTACCTGCGCGGGGCGACCGGCGCGGGCGACCGCGCGGCCGCCAACAACCTGGGCGTCCTGCTGCACCAGCGCGGCTACCCCGAAGAGGCGGCCGGCTGGTGGCGCGTGGCCGCCGTGGCCGGATCCGCTCCCGCCGCGCACGCCCTGGGCCGCCACTACCGCGAGCGGGGCGACGAGCCCGCCGCCGAGTACTGGATGCGCCAGGCGGCGGAATCCGGCCATGCCCTGGGGGCCTACGGCCTCGCCGACCTGCTGGAGCACCGCGGGGACAAGGGTGTCGAGCGGTGGTTCCGGGCCGCCGCGGAGCAGGGGCACCGCGAGGCCGCGTACCGGCTGGCCCGGCACCTGCGCAAGGGCGACCCGGCCGAGGCGGAGCAGTGGTACCGGCAGGCCGCCGCGCGCGGCCACCGGCGCGCCGGGCTGCACCTGGGCGCCCTGCTGGAGGCGCGCGGGGAGCTGAAGGAGGCCGGGCGCTGGTACCTCACCTCCGCCAAGCAGGGCGAGGCACGGGCGGCGTGCGCCCTCGGCTTCCTGCTGCGCGACGCCGGTGACGAGGAGAACGCGGCCACCTGGTGGCTGCGGGCCGCCCAGGACGGCGACGGCAACGCGGCGAACGCGCTGGGCGCACTGCACGCCGCGCGCGGCGAGACCCAGACGGCGGAGAAGTGGTACCGGGCCGCGATGGACGCGGGCGACCAGAACGGGGCGTACAACCTCGCGCTGCTCTGCGCCGCCCAGGAGCGGACCGGGCCGGCCGAGCAGTGGTACCGGCGCGCGGCGTACGCGGGACACCGCGAGGCGGCCAACGCGCTGGCCATCCTGCTGCTGCAGGGCGGTGACGCGGAGGGCGCCGAGCCGTGGTTCTCGAAGGCCGCGGAGGCGGGGAGCGTGGACGCCGCCTTCAACCTCGGGATCCTGTTCGCCAGCCGGGACGAGGACCGCACGGCCCTGAAGTGGTACGAGCGGGCGGCCTCGGCGGGACACACCGACGCGGCGCTCCAGGTCGGCATCGCGCTGGTCCGCGACGGCGAGGAGCGGGCGGCGGAGCGCCACCTGCGCTGCGCGGCCGGCGGCGGCAGCGCGGAGGCCGCCTTCCGGCTGGCCGCGCTGCTGGAGTCGCTGGCGCCGCCGCCGGAGCCGGTGGCCCTGGGCGAACCGCTGGGCGGAGCCGCGCGCACCGAGAGCGAGGAGTGGTACGAGCGTGCCGCCGAGCTGGGGCACCGGCGTGCCCAGGTCCGGGTCGGCATGCTGGCCGCCGCGCGGGGCGAGCTGGGGGCCGCCGCGCGGTGGTACCGGGAGGCGGCGGAGGCCGGCTCGCGCAACGGCGCCTTCAACCTGGGGCTGCTGCTGGCGCGCGAGGGCAACGAGCCCGAAGCGGCGCTGTGGTGGACCCGGGCGGCGGTGGCCGGTCACGGGCGGGCGGCGCTGCGGCTGGGCCTGCTCGCGGCCCGGCAGGGAGACCTGACGGAGGGGCAGAAGTGGTGCGTGCGCGCCATGGAACTGGGCCCCGCGGAGGTCTCCGAGCGGGCGGCCCGGCTGCGCGAGGCGCTGGCCGAGGAGCTATCCGCGTAGACCCCCGTTAACCGATTTGCATCTGCTCGCCGTGCTCGCGTAGAGTCAGGTTTACCGACGCGGGGTGGAGCAGCTCGGTAGCTCGCTGGGCTCATAACCCAGAGGTCGCAGGTTCAAATCCTGTCCCCGCTACTGAAGAACCGAAGGCCCGGATCCCCTGGATCCGGGCCTTCGGTCGTTTCGCGTACGCAGACGGCAAAGGGGGCCGGGGCTCATCGAGCCCCGGCCCCCTTTCATCGCTACGCCCCCGTCACGCCCCCGAGCAGGAGGGGCACACGCCGCGGTACGTGACCTCGACCGTCGACACCGTGAAGCCGAAGCGCTCCGTGTCCGGCAGGTCGGCCAGCGGGTTGCCCGCCGGGTGCACGTCCCTGATCGCCCCGCACCGCGCGCACACCAGGTGCTGGTGGGGGCGGTGGGCGTTCGGGTCGTACCGCTTGGCGCGCCGGTCCGTGGACACCTCCAGGACCTCGCCCAGGGTGACGAGTTCGCCCAGCGTGTTGTAGACGGTCGCGCGGGAGATCTCCGGCAGCCTGTCCACGGCGCGCGCGTGCACCTCGTCGGCCGTCAGGTGAACGTGGTCACCGTCGAGCACCTCGGCCACGACGCGCCGCTGTGCGGTCATGCGCCATCCGCGTCCGCGAAGTCGTTCCAGCAGGTCACTCATGTACGCAGCCTAACAGCGAGGGGATTCGGTGTAACTCCCGAACGTGTGTTGATTTGGATGCTTACTTGACTTAGACAAAGTCCATCGTAGGATCGATTACGTTAGGGGCGCAGGACAGGTTTGCAGCAAATTTACGCAGGAGGCGCATAGTGACGACGCAGGGACCGCTCACCACGGAGGCCGGAGCTCCGGTAGCTGACAACCAGAACAGCGAGACCGCCGGCATCGGCGGCCCCGTTCTGGTTCAGGACCAGCTGCTGCTGGAGAAGCTCGCGCACTTCAACCGCGAGCGCATCCCGGAGCGCGTGGTGCACGCCCGCGGCGCCGGTGCGTACGGCACCTTCACGCTGACCCGCGACGTCTCGCAGTGGACCCGGGCGAAGTTCCTGTCCGAGGTCGGCAAGGAGACCGAGACCTTCCTGCGCTTCTCCACCGTCGCAGGCAACCTCGGCTCGGCCGACGCCGTGCGCGACCCCCGCGGCTGGGCGCTGAAGTTCTACACCGAAGAGGGCAACTACGACCTCGTCGGCAACAACACCCCGGTGTTCTTCATCAAGGACGCCATCAAGTTCCCCGACTTCATCCACACCCAGAAGCGCGACCCGTACACGGGCTCGCAGGAGGCGGACAACGTCTGGGACTTCTGGGGTCTGTCTCCCGAGTCCACCCACCAGGTGACCTGGCTGTTCGGTGACCGCGGCATACCGGCGTCCTACCGCCACATGAACGGCTTCGGCTCGCACACGTTCCAGTGGAACAACGAGGCCGGCGAGGTCTTCTGGGTCAAGTACCACTTCAAGACCGACCAGGGCATCAAGAACCTCACCCAGGCCGAGGCCAACCAGCTCGCCGGTGAGGACCCCGACTCGCACCAGCGCGACCTGCGCGAGTCCATCGAGCGCGGCGACTTCCCGTCCTGGACCGTCCAGGTCCAGATCATGCCGGCGGCCGAGGCGGCCGAGTACCGCTTCAACCCGTTCGACCTCACCAAGGTGTGGCCGCACGCGGACTACCCGCTGATCGAGATCGGCAAGCTGGAGCTCAACCGCAACCCGGAGAACGTCTTCGCCGAGGTCGAGCAGTCGATCTTCTCCCCGGCGCACTTCGTTCCCGGCATCGGTCCGTCCCCGGACAAGATGCTCCAGGGCCGTCTCTTCGGCTACGGCGACGCCCACCGCTACCGCGTCGGCATCAACGCCGACCACCTGCCGGTGAACCGCCCGCACGCCACCGAGGCACGCACCAACTCCCGCGACGGCCACCTGTACGACGGCCGCCACGGGGGCGCCAAGAACTACGAGCCGAACAGCTTCGGCGGCCCGCACCAGACGGACCGTCCGCTGTGGGTCTCCTCCGCCGTCACCGGTGGCACGGGCAACCACGCCGCGCCCTCGCACTCCGAGGACAACGACTTCGTCCAGGCGGGCAACCTCTACCGCCTGTACTCGGAGGACGAGAAGACCCGTCTGATCGAGAACCTCTCCGGCTTCATCGCCAAGGTCTCCCGCGACGACATCGTCGAGCGTGCGATCAACAACTTCCGCCAGGCGGACGGTGACTTCGGCAAGCGTCTGGAAGCCGCGGTCCAGGCCCTCCGCGCCTGATCGACGCCTTGCCGTAGCAGGCCGACGGGCCGGTGCTCCCCGTGAGGGGGCGCCGGCCCGTCGGCCGTTCCTACGCGGGCACCGAGGCGGGCACGGTGGTGCGCCGCGCCGGGGCCCAGCAGCGGATGACATCGCGTACGGACACGATGCCCACCGGGCCGCCGTGCTCCAGGACGATCAGATGACGGAAGCCGCCGTGGGCCATCGCCTCGGCGGCTTCCTGCACGGTGGCGTCCGGGGTGCAGAAGACCACGTTGTTGGTGGTGTGCGCGCCCACGGACTCCCGGTCCGGATCGTGGCCCGCGCCGATCGAGTTGAGGATGTCGCGCTCGGTCAGGATGCCGATGCCGCTGTGTTCGGGATCGAGGACGACGGCGGCGCCGACGCGCCGGCCGGACATCAGACAGGCCGCCTGCCGCAGGGTGTGAGTGGGTCCGAGGGTGAGGATCACGGTGCTCATGGCGTCACGGACGAGCATGAAGAGAGCCACCTCCTGGTGAGTCCCCCCGCTTGGGTGGGTGCGCGCGAAGGGCCGCACTTAGAGAAGCCCTTCACAAGCGCACAAGCGGGAGGAGTCTCAGATTCCCACGCACGCGGAATGTCGGCAAGGAGGCGCGTAAGGGGCACATTCGGCACGTACGGGCGCAGGTTCACCGCCACGGTGGCGCGCGGGCGTCGCGCGCCCGCCGCGCGCCCGCCGCGCGGGCGTCAGCCGCGCGGGCGCAGCAGGGAGAGCATCTCCGCGTGCAGCAACCCGTTCGAGGCCGCCGCGTTGCCGCCGTGCACGCCGTTCACTCCGTCGAGCGAGGTGAAGCGGCCGCCGGCCTCCTCCACCACGACCGCCAGGGCCGCCATGTCCCACAGGCTCAGCTCCGGCTCGGCGCACAGGTCGAGCGAGCCCTCGGCGACCATCATGTACGGCCAGAAGTCGCCGTACCCCCGCGTGCGCCAGCACGCGCGGGTCAGGTCCAGGAAGCCGGGCAGCCGCCCCTGCTCCTCCCAGCCGCTCAGCGAGGAGTAGGCGAAGGAGGCGTCGCCGAGGGTGGCGACCTCGGAGACGCCGAGCGCGGTGGTCTCGGCGAGCGCGCCGCCCGTGAAGGCCCCCCGGCCGCGCGCCGCCCACCAGCGGCGGCCCAGCGCGGGCGCGGAGACCACGCCGACGACGGGACGGAAGGCGCCGTCGGCCTGCTCCTCCATGAGGGAGATCAGCGTCGCCCACACCGGAACGCCGCGCACGTAGTTCTTCGTACCGTCGATCGGGTCCACGACCCAGCGGCGCGGGCCGTCGCCCTTGAGGCCGTACTCCTCGCCCAGGATGGCGTCGGAGGGCCGCGCGGCGGCGATCCCGGCCCGGATGATCTCCTCGGTGGCGGTGTCGGCCTCGCTCACCGGGGTCATGTCGGGCTTGGTCTCGACCTTCAGGTCGAGGGCGCGGAACCGCTCCATCGTGGCGGCGTCCGCCGCGTCGGCGAGTTCGAGGGCAAGGCGCAGGTCATCGTCATACTCGGGCATGCCAGAACCCTACCGAGGCGGCCGGGACGGCGGGGCGGGCGTCCACGGTGCGGCACGGGCACCCTTGACAGGATCTGTCGGTCCGTCAACTCTGACGGAGGCGTCGACCGGAGGTGTCACAGGGGAGGCGACGGTGCCCACGGCCCGGGAGTCCTTGCTCGAAGCGGCGGGAGCGGCGCTCGCGGCGCGCCCGTGGCCGGCCGTGCGGATGATCGACGTGGCCGCCGCCGCCGGAGTGTCGCGGCAGACCCTCTACAACGAGTTCGCGGGCAAGACGGGCCTGGGTCACGCCCTGGTCCGGCGCGACGCGGCCTGGTACCTCGACGGCGTGGACCGGGCCCTGTCCGCCCCGGGTGCTGGGGGTGCCCCGGGTGCTGCGGCCGAGGGGGCGGTGGCGGTCGCGGAGTGGACCGTGCGCGCGGGCCGCGAGCGCCCCCTCGTACGGGCCCTGCTGACGGGGTGCTGGAACGGCGACTTACCCGTCCCGGCCGGCCGCGGGGTCCGGCCGGGACTGCCCGCGCTGGGGCCCGACGAGCTGATCCGAGGGGTCCGCGAGCGGGCCGGCGCCGCGTTCGGGGCGGGGGAGCGGGGCGGAGGGCGGGAAGGAGCCCAGCGGTGCGAGCTCGCCGTGCGGATCGCGCTGTCCTATCTGATCGCCCCGGCCGAGCAGCCGGGGACGGGCCTGGCCGGGCTGCTGCGGCTGCTCAGTGCGACGAGCCCGAGAGCTGGAGCCCGATGACGCCGAGGATCACCAGCGAGATCGAGACGAGCTTGAGGGTGGAGACCAGGTCCCCGAGGAAGACCATCCCGTAGATCGCCGTACCGGCCGCCCCGATGCCGGTCCACACCGCGTAGGCCGGGCCCACGTCCAGCTTCTTCAGGGCCAGCGTCAGCAGACCGAAGCTGCCGAGCGCGAAGCACGCGAAGGCGATGGTCGGCCACAGCCGGGTGAAGCCGTGCGACAGCTTGAGGCAGACCGCGAATCCCGTTTCCAGGATCCCGGCGACCACGACCAGCAGCCACGCCATGGCGTACGCCTCCCCGCGTCATGTGACGCGCTCAAGGGCCGGGCCCGGGCGTCACTTGGTGCGATTATGCATTTACCAGACATCGGGGGCGGCAAACCCCGCCGGTCCTTCACCCTTCGATCAGGCGCCCGCCCGGCCCGGCGCCCGCCCGGTCAGTCGCCCTCGCGGCGCTCCCGCGTCTGCAGCAGTCGCCGCAGCGAGTACAGCCGCGCCGGATCCGCGTGGCCGTCCTCCACCCACTTGTCGAGCGCGCAGTCCGGTTCGTCGTGGCTGCACGCGCGCGGGCACCCCTCCGTCCCCGGGACCAGCTCCGGGAAGGCCAGGATGACCCGGGACGGGTCCACGTGGTGCAGGCCGAAGGACCGTACGCCCGGGGTGTCGATGACCCAGCCGTCCCCGCCCGGCAGCGGCAGCGCGAGCGCGGAGGTGGTGGTGTGCCGGCCGCGGCCGGTCACCGAGTTGACCACGCCGGTCGCGCGCTGGCGGCCCTCGGCGACCAGCGAGTTCACCAGCGTGGTCTTGCCGACGCCCGAGTGGCCGACGAAGGCGGTGATCCGGCCGTTCAGGCGCTCGCGCACCCGCTCGGCCGCGTCGCCCGTCGCCAGCTCCTCGCGGTTGGTGACCACGTAGTTCAGGCCGAAGGTCGAGTAGATCTCCAGGATCTTGTCCGCGGAGGTCAGGTCGGACTTCGTGAGCACCAGCAGCGGTTCCAGCCCGGCGTCGTACGCGGCCACCAGGCAGCGGTCGATCATCCGGGGGCGCGGTTCCGGATCGGCCAGCGCCGTCACGATGGCCAGCTGGTCGGCGTTGGCGACGACGACGCGCTCGTACGGGTCGTCGTCGTCGGCCGTGCGCCGCAGCACGGACTTGCGCTCCTCGATCCGCACGATGCGGGCGAGGGTGTCCTTCTTGCCGGACAGGTCACCGACGATCCAGACCCGGTCCCCGACCACCGCCGCCTTGCGGCCCAGCTCGCGGGCCTTCATCGCGTGCACCGGACGGTCCTCGACCAGGCAGGTGAGCCGGCCGCGGTCCACGGTCAGGACGAAGCCCTCGGCCGCGTCCTCGTGCTTGGGGCGGATGGTCGTCCGCGGCCGGTTGCCCTTGGGGTTGGGCCGCTGGCGGATGTCGTCCTCGTCGGTGTTCTTGTTGTACCTGCGCATGACGGGCCCTACGCTCCCACGCCTGCCGGAGCCGCATCGGCCCGGGCGAGCATGTCCGCCCACATCTTCGGGAAGTCCGGCAGGGTCTTCGCGGTCGTCCCCACGTTCTCGATGAGCACGCCCTCCACCGCCAGGCCGATCACCGCGCCGGCCGTGGCCATCCGGTGGTCGTCGTACGTGTGGAACGTGCCGCCGTGCAGCGCGCGCGGCCGGATCCGCAGACCGTCCGCGGTCTCCGTGACATCGCCGCCCAGCCCGTTGATCTCCTTGGTGAGCGCCGCCAGCCGGTCGGTCTCGTGCATCCGCAGGTGCTGCACCCCGCGCAGCACGGACTCCGAGTCGGCCAGCGCCGCGACCGCCGCGATGCCCGGGGTGAGCTCCCCGACCTCGCCCAGGTCCACGTCGATGCCGTGGATCTTGCCGGTGCCGGTGAAGACCAGGCCGGCGTCCGTCAGCTCGCAGGAGCCGCCCATCTCCGTGAAGATCCGGCGCAGCGCGTCACCGGGCTGGGTGGTGCGGCGCGGCCAGTCCGGGATGGTGACCGTACCGCCGGTGATCAGGGCCGCCGCCATGAAGGGCTGCGCGTTGGACAGGTCCGGCTCGACGACCAGGTCGCGGCCGAGCAGGGCGCCGGGGGCGACCCGCCAGACGTTCTTCTCGCCGCCGGACTCGGGGGTGTCGACCTGCGCCCCCGCCGCGCGCAGCATCTCCACCGTCATCCGGATGTGCGGCATGGACGGCAGGTTGGTGCCCACGTGCCGGACCTCGACGCCCTGGTTGAAGCGCGGGGCGGAGAGCAGCAGCGCGGAGACGAACTGAGAGGAGTTGGTCGCGTCGATCTCGACGGTCCCGCCCTCCAGGGCACCGCCGCCCTGGACGGTCAGCGGCAGCGCCCCGCGGCCGTCGTCGTCGATGCGGGCGCCGAGCGTGCGCAGCGCCGTGATGACCTGGCCGAGGGGGCGTTCGTAGGAGCGCGGGTCGCCGTCGAAGCGGATGTCGCCGGAGGCGAGGGTGGCGACGGGCGGCAGGAAGCGCATGACCGTGCCCGCGTTGCCCACGTCGACCGTGGCCGGTCCGTGCAGCGCGGTCGGGATGATCCGCCAGGCCTCACCGGCCTGGCCCTCGCCGGCGGAGCTGGAGGAGACCGTCTCCTCGATGCCCACGCCCAGCGCGCGCAGCGCGTCGGACATCAGCTGGGAGTCGCGCGAACGCAGCGGGCGGCGCACCCAGCCCGGCTCGGAGGCGAGCGCGGCGAGCACGAGGGCGCGGTTGGTGACCGATTTGGACCCGGGCACGGTGACGGTGGCCTGGACGGCGGTGTCGGCGAGGGGGGCGGGCCAGAGGGCGGGGAGCGCGGGGGTCTCGGTCATGGCCCCCACTTTAGTGGCTTCCCATGGCCACAGATCTTGATCACCGGGGGAGTCTCGGCGGGCGGACAGGCGTCGGTCAGAGGGCGAGCAGCCAGCGGCCGCCGCCGACGAGCGAGCACAGCGCCACCACGTGGAAGAGCAGGAGCCACACCACCGGGTGCACGTGGGTGAGCCGTCCGAGCTGGTCCGCGTCGGAGTCCGGGGCCGCGCCGCCCCGGCGCTTGGCCCCCAGCTCGAAGACCGGCCGGACGCCGCCGAGGAGCAGGAACCACACCACGGCGTAGGCGAAGACCGCCTGCACGTCCGCCGGGGCCAGCCAGGAGACCAGGACGAAGGTGGCGCCCGTGAGCAGCACCGTCAGCAGCCCGTACGCGTTGCGGATCATCACCAGCACCGCCAGCAGCAGGGCCGTCACCGCCCACAGCAGCAGGGTGATCCGGTGCGCCGAGAGCAGGGCCGCCCCGCCGAGGCCGAGCAGCGAGGGAGCCGTGTACCCGGCGGCGGCGGTGAGGACCATGCCGAGGCCGGTGGGCTTGCCGCGGCTGACCGTGACCCCGCTGGTGTCCGAGTGCAGCCGGATCCCGTCCAGGCTGCGGCCCGTCAGCAGCGCCAGCAGCCCGTGACCGCCCTCGTGGGCGATGGTGATGGCGTTGCGCGACAGCCGCCACACGGGCCGGGGGCCCACCGCCACGAGCGCCGCCAGCCCCGTCGCGATCACCAGCCACTGGTCGGGCGCCGCCTGTATGCCGGTGAGCCGGTCCCACAGGCCGGCCGTGGTGCTCGTGTTCATGAGGTGGCGGACTCCTTGCGGTGGCGATCGGGTGACATGGCAGTGTGGCAGCCATGTGCGGAAGGTATGCGGCCAGTCGTGGGCCGGAGGAGCTGGCCGAGGTCTTCGGGGTGGAGCGGTGGGAGCCGGAGGAGGTGCTGGCTCCGGACTGGAACGTGGCTCCGACGAAAGAGGTCCACGTCGTCCTCGACCGTCCTGTGAAGGACGCTCCGAGCAGGCGTCCGGTTCGCCAGCTGAGGGTCCTCAAGTGGGGGCTGGTGCCGTCCTGGGCGCAGAACCCCGACGGCGCCGCCCGGATGATCAACGCCCGGTCCGAGACCATCGCCGAGAAGCCCTCCTTCCGCCGCCCCTTCGCGCAGCGCCGCTGCATCGTCCCGGCGGACGGCTACTACGAGTGGGTCACCGCCCACGACGAGCGTCGGCTGGAGGTCGAGGGCAAGAAGAAGCGGGCGCGCAAGCAGCCCTACTTCGTCCTCCCCTCCGACGGCTCCGTCTTCGCCATGGCCGGGATATACGAGTTCTGGCGCGACCGGACCCTGCCCGACGAGCACCCGCTCGCCTGGTGGGCCACCTGCTCCGTGATCACCGCCGAGGCCGAGACCGGACCGCTCGGCGTCGCCCCCGCCGAGGGTCCGCGCTCGCTCGCCGAGATCCACCCCCGGATGCCCCTGATGCTCACCCCGGACCGGTGGGACGCCTGGCTGGACCCGGCGCGGACGGACCCCGACGAGCTCCAGGCCCTGCTGGCGCCGCCGCCCGGCGGGCTGATGCGCGCCTATCCGGTGTCCACGGCCGCGAGCAACGTCCGCAACAACGGCCCCGAACTGCTGGAGGAACTGGACGGGCCGGAGGAGGGCACGCTCTTCTGACGGCCCGGGCGTCACCCCGACGGCCGCCGCGGACCGGCATCATCGGAGCATGAGCAGCACGCGCGCCGAGCGCCCCGGGCGCACCGAGACGATCGACACCCCGGCGGGCGCGGCCCGCATCACCTGGCACGAGGCCCCGGCGGGCCGGGCCCGCCTGGTGCTCGCCCTGGGCCACGGAGCCGGTGGCGGGATCGAGGCCCGGGACCTCCGGGCCCTGGCCGCCGCCCTGCCCGTCCTGGGGATCACCGTGGCGCTGGCCGAGCAGCCCTGGCGGGTCGCCGGGAAGAAGGTCGCCGCCGCGCCCAAGGTGCTGGACGCGGGCTGGACCGCCCTGTGGCCCGCCTTCGCGGAGCCCGGGCTGCCCGTCGTCGCGGGCGGCCGCAGCGCCGGGGCCCGGGTGGCCTGCCGGACCGCCGCGGAGCTGGGCGCGGCCGGGGTGCTCGCGCTGGCCTTCCCGCTGCACCCGCCGGGCCGGCCGGAGAAGTCCCGGGCCGGGGAACTGCTGGGGGCCGGGCGGCCGGCGCTGGTGGTCCAGGGTGGCCGCGACGCCTTCGGGCGGCCGGAGGAGTTCCCGGCGCGGGGAGCGCGCGGAGCCTCGTACGAGCTGGTGGAAGTGGAGGGCGGGGACCACGGGTTCGCCGTGCCGAAGCGGACCGGTCCCACGCAGGAGGAGGCCCTGGCGGTGATCACCGGGGCGGCGGCCGCGTGGCTCGGCCGGCTGCCGGTGTGACCCATGTCCGGCCGCCGGGGTGACTTTGGTCCGGAAACCGCGCCCCGCCGGGGAATGTGCCGCAGCGGCCTTCTGTTGTCCCGGATGTCGGTACGCAAAGGAAGACGTCGGAGGAGAGGCAACGCATGACCCAGGTCATCAGCCAGAACCGTCCGCAGGCCGCTGACCTGGACTGGACAGTGCTGCCCGCGCCCAAGCGCGGCTCGGTTCGGGCGGCGGGCGACCGGGAAGGTCGACTATTCTCCGATTCGAGCGGGTCCGCTTTCGGAGCCGCCACGCAGTCGGAGGAGGTGGGTCCTGTCGCCGGGACCGACGAAGGCCACGCGGAGGAGACGACCCCGGAGCGCAATGCGCGCTTCGAGAGGGACGCCCTCGGCTACCTCGACCAGATGTACTCGGCCGCCCTGCGCATGACGCGCAATCCGGCCGACGCCGAGGACCTGGTCCAGGAGACGTACGCGAAGGCATACGCGTCGTTCCACCAGTTCCGCGAGGGCACCAACCTGAAGGCGTGGCTGTACCGCATTCTGACCAACACCTTCATCAACTCGTACCGCAAGAAGCAGCGCGAACCCCAGCGCAGTGCGGCCGAGGAGATCGAGGACTGGCAGCTCGCGCGCGCCGAGTCGCACATGTCGACGGGCTTGCGTTCCGCCGAGTCGCAGGCTCTCGATCACCTGCCCGATTCCGACGTGAAGGAAGCGCTCCAGGCCATTCCGGAGGAGTTCCGCATCGCGGTCTATCTTGCCGACGTAGAGGGCTTTGCGTACAAGGAGATCGCGGACATCATGGGTACACCCATCGGTACGGTCATGTCGCGACTGCACCGTGGCCGCCGTCAACTCCGTGGAATGCTCGAGGACTACGCCCGTGAGCGCGGGCTCGTTCCGGCGGGCGCGGGAGAGTCGAACGACCTGAAAGGCTCGGGCTCATGAGCTGCGGAGACGCACACGAGACGGAGTGCTCCGAGGTCCTGGACCACCTTTATGAGTTCCTGGACCAGGAGATGCCCGACAGCGACTGCACGAAGTTCGAGGCGCACTTCGGCGAGTGCAATCCCTGTCTGGAGAAGTACGGCCTGGAACAGGCCGTGAAGAAGCTGGTCAAGCGCTGCTGCGGATCGGATGACGTGCCGACCGACCTGCGCTCGAAGGTGATGGGACGGATCGAGCTCATCCGTTCGGGTCAGGCCGTGCCGGATCATGACATCACGGCCGCGTCGCCCGAGCCGGCCGTCGCCGCCGAGCCGATGCCGGGATCAGCGACGGGCTGAATGATGAAAATCGGCCAAGTCAGCCGATGAAGTAGTACCCGATTGAACAATCTCGAACGGCCGCCCCCGGATGGGTACTTCCTTCACTCAAAGGTGGTAATCCGGGGGCGTCTGCATGGCGCAATGCGAAAATGTGGCCCACCTCGCTCCCGGCCCCACTTATTCTCCCCATTCGGTACTGGTTTGATTCGTACCTGACTTGCACGGCTCAGGGGGAGGAGAGCGCCATGCGGGTACTTCCGCCGTTGGCGCGCGCCTACGTCGTGTGCGCCGTCGTGGTGGCCTGCGCGTGCGTCGCCCCGGCCGTCACCGGCTCCGCCACACCATGGCCCTCCATCGGCCTGCTCTCCGTGCTCTACCTCGGCTGCGAACTCGTCAAGGTGTGCCCGCTCATGGGCCGCCGGGTGCCCGAGGGCCTCGGCTCCTTCTTCCCGGTGGTGCTGGCCGCCGTCTTCCTCCTGCCTCCTGCCGCCGCGGCCCTCGTCGCCCTGCCCGGCGGACTCGCCGGGACCGTGACGGCCCGGCCCGCGGGAGTGCGGCGCGTCTGGCACGGGGCGCAGCAGTCCATAGCCGCCTGGACCGCCGGGCAGGTCTACGGTCTGCTGGGCGGACCCGGGGCCCTGGGCACCGGCTCCTTCGGCGGTACCGGTCCGCCGGGGCCGGACGGGACCGTGATGCCGGTGGGAGCGGCCGGAGCGGCGGGACCGGCCGGACCGGCCGCCTGGGTCGCCGACTTCCCCTACGTGATGCTCCCCGCCGCCGCCGCGGCCGTCGTCTTCTGCCTGGTGCTGACCGCCCTCGACGGCTGCATCCTGGCCGCCGCCGAACGCCGCCCCGCCGCCACCGCCTGGCGGGGCCTGGCGGCCCGGTCCCTCGCCCCGCACTGCGTGCACGGCCTCGCCGGGCTGATGATGGCCGTCATGTGGCGCAGCCCGTACGGACTTCCGGCCGCACTGCTCGTCATGCTGCCGATGTACATCTCCTGCTGGGTCTTCGCCCAGTACCACCGCGAGCGCGCCGCCCACCAGGCCACCATCCGGGCGCTGGTCCAGGCCGTCGACATCAAGGACCGCTACACGCGCGGCCACAGCGAGCGGGTCGGACAGGCCTCGGCGATGATCGCCCGCGAACTGGGCATGGGCGAGGAACGCCTCGAAGTCGTCCGCATCGCCGGGATCCTGCACGACGTGGGCAAGCTCGGCGTCCCGACCCGGCTGCTGCGCAAGGACGGACCGCTGACCCCCGAAGAGCGCAGGATCATCGAACTCCACCCCGAGTACGGACACGAGATGGTGCGCGGCATCGGTTTCCTGGGAGAGGCCCGAGCGGCGATCCTGCACCACCACGAGCGGGTGGACGGCTCCGGCTACCCGTACGGGCTGACCGGGGAACAGATCCCGGTGCTGGCCCGGGTTGTGGCCGTCGCCGACGCCTTCGACGCGATGACCTCGACCCGCTCGTACAGCAGGGCCCGGCCGGTGCCGGTCGCCCTCGCCGAGCTGGAGCGCTGCGCGGGGGCCCAGTTCGACCCGGACATGGTGCGGGCGCTGGTCGAGGCGATCGGCCGGCAGGGCTGGCATCCGAAGGTGACCTCGGACGACGACCTCCAGGTGATCCCGGCCGGCGCCGGCGAGGCCACCGCCGGCGAGGCCACCGCCGCCGGGGCGCGGGGGGCCGTACGGGAGCCCGTGCCCGCCGGTGCGGCGCTGACCGGACTGCCCGCCCAAGCCTCGCCGGCCGCGGCCGGGGCCGCGCCCCAGGCCCGCCCGGCCGGGAACCCGCCCCCCGTCGCCGGATCCGGGGACCCCTGCCACTGCGTGCCCGGGCCCGCCGCCGAGCCCGGAGCCGCCGCCCAGGGGGCGACGGGAAGCCCCGGCGCCCCGTCCGCGCCCGCGACGGGAGCGGGCGCGTGAGGTGCTGGGCCGTCGCCGTCGTGCGCGGGGCCGCCGGGGTGCTGACCGTGGCCGCCGTCGGGCACACCGTGTGGAACGGGCTGGCCGAGCCGGGCATCGCGCTGGCCTTCGGCGCCCTGATCACCATCGGCGAGCTCGCCCGCCGGGACAGCGGCGACGCCGCCCGCCAGCAGCCCGCGCCGCTCGGATCCGCGGGGGCGCTCGGGTACGCCCTGCTCGGGCAGAACGCCGGAGCCCCCACCCACCACGGGGTCCTGCAGATCGTCGCCGTCGTGGTCGCCGCCGCGCTGCTCGGGATCGTCCCGCACATCGCGCGCGGCCGCGGCCCCGCCCTCGACCACCTGGCCCGCCGCGTCCTCACCGTCACCTTCGCCGCCGTCTGCTTCCAGCCGCTCTACAACTCCGGGCAGCTGGAGCACCGGGTCGGCCAGGGCCCGTACCTCGTGCTCTTCCTGGTCTTCGTCCTCGGGCTCACGGCCCTGTGCGACGCCGTCCTGGGCGCCGTCCTCGCCGGGGCCCGGACCGGCTGGCCGTTCGCCCCGCTGCTGCGCGACGAGCTCCGCGCCCAGCTGGGCATCGGCTCCGCGATCTGCGCCACCGGCGTGGTCATGGCCCTCGGGGTCGCCGTCGCCGGCCTGTGGGCGGTGCCCGTCTTCAGCGTGCCGTTGCTCCTGACCCAGATGTCCTTCCACCGGATCACCGCCATCCGCACCACCTACCGCCAGACCATCACCTCCCTCGCCCGCGCCACCGAGATCGCCGGCTACACCCGGCCCGGACACTCCCGCCGGGTCGCCGCGCTCAGCGTCGCCGTGGGGCGGGAGCTGGGCCTCTCGGAGCGGGAGATCACGGTGCTGGAGTACGCCGCCCTGATGCACGACATCGGGCAGCTCTCCCTCGTCGACCCGGTCCCGGCCGGGGCCACCGCCGAGCTGCCCGAGGCCGAGGCCCGCCGGATCGCCGGGCTCGGCGGGGAGGTGGCCCGCCAGACGGGGGTCCCGGCCGAGGTCGCGGTGGTGGTGGAGCTGCAAGCGGATCCGTACCGTGACCAGCCCGTCGCCGCCCGGATCGTGCGCGCGGTCAACGCGTACGAGGACCTCAGCAGGCATGTCGGCGGTGCCCGTCACCCGGGCGGCTCACTGGAGGCCCTGGAGCGGCTGCGCCTGGGGACGGGGCACGACTATCAGACGGAAATCGTGGAATGCCTCGCCAGGGTGCTCGCCCGGGGCGGACGTGCCAGAGTCGGACCCGTCCCGCCTGGGTAACCCATGGGTAATGAGCGGCCGTCCGAGTGGGCATGGTTGGATGCCAGTGAGAGTGTTCCCAGGAAGAGTGTTCGCAGCAGGAGTGTCCCCAGCAAGAGTGTCCGGCAGGCGGGAATCGTGAGGATCTTCGGGAAGGTACGGCACCGGCCCTCCGCCTCGTGGCGGCAGGCCACCGACCGCGCGTTCACCCTGATCGGCGACGGTCGGTACGAGGACGCGGGCGCGCTCCTGACCAGAGCGGCGGACCTGGAACCCTGGCTGTCCGAGTCCTGGTTCAACCTGGCGCTGCTCCACAAGTTCCGCCACGACTGGGAGCAGGCGCGGGCCGCCGGGCTGCGGGCCGTGGCCCTGCTCGACCGGGAGACCGGTGCCCCGGACTGGTGGAACGTGGGCATCGCCGCGACCGCGCTGCAGGACTGGCCGCTGGCCCGCCGCGCCTGGCAGGCGTACGGGCTGAAGGTGCCCGGAGACCCGCACGCCGCGGGCTCCGGCGGCGCCCACGCCAACGGCGAACCGGTCGGCATGGAGCTCGGGAGCGCGGCCGTGCGGCTGTCGCCCGAGGGCGAGGCCGAGGTGGTCTGGGGCCGCCGGCTGGACCCGGCCCGCATGGAGGTCCTGTCGATCCCGCTGCCCTCCTCGGGGCGGCGCTGGGGCGAGGTCGTCCTGCACGACGGGGTCCCGCACGGCGAGCGCGTCACCGCGGCCGGACCCTCGTACCCCGTCTTCGACGAGATCGAGCTGTGGGCGCCCTCTCCGGTGCCGACCTGGGTGGTGCTCCTGGAGGCGGCCACCGAGGCCGACCGCAACGCCCTGGAGCAGCTGGCCTCCGACGCCGGCTTCGCCGCCGAGGACTGGTCCTCCTCGGTGCGGCTGCTGTGCCGGACCTGCTCGGAGAGCGCGATGCCGAGCGGCGAGGGCGACGGCGAGCACCTGGACCCGCACGACCACAGCGAACCGGGTCACCCCGGGCCGCTGGGCCACCGTACGAGCGGGTCCGGGTCGCTGTGGGTGCCCGAGCGGGAGTGCGGGATCGCGGCGCCGGCCGGCCTGGTGCGCGGGCTCCTCGACGGCTGGGTCGCGGACAGTCCGGACACCCGGGAGTGGCGGGATCTCGAAGAGGTCTGCTGAGCCGGGGCCGTAGTCTGTACCGGCACATCGGTGACTGGTGGACTTACGGAAGGCGTACGGCGGACATGGCGCAGCAGGAGAACGACGTTGTCGAGAGCGTGAACGACGGGTACGTCGTGGACACCGAGGACTGTGAGGCGCGCGAGCTCGCCCACCGCGAGCGCGGCACCGCCCGTCCGATCACGGTGGTCGGCAACCCGGTCCTGCACCGGGAGTGCAAGGACGTCACCGAGTTCGGCGACGAGCTGGCGCAGCTGATCGACGACATGTTCGCCAGCCAGAAGGCCGCCGAGGGCGTGGGCCTCGCCGCGAACCAGATCGGCGTCGACGCCAAGGTCTTCGTCTACGACTGCCCGGACGACGACGGCAACCGCCACACGGGCGTGGTGATCAACCCGAAGCTCGTCGAGCTGCCGGCCGCCGCCCGCATCCTGGACGACTCGAACGAGGGCTGCCTGTCGGTCCCCACCGCCTACGCCTCGCTGGCCCGCCCGGACTACGCCGAGGTGACCGGCCAGGACGCGCAGGGCAACCCGATCAAGGTGCGCGGCACCGGTTACTTCGCGCGCTGCCTCCAGCACGAGACGGATCACCTGTACGGCTACCTGTACATCGACCGGCTCTCCAAGCGGGACCGCAAGGACGCGCTGCGGCAGATGGAAGAGGGCACCCCGCGCTACGAGACGGTTCCGAACGCGTAGCCCCGGCTCCCGCAGGCGAAAGGCGCCCCGCTCCGGTCAGGAGCGGGGCGCCTTTCACGTGGTGGGCGGGCACCAGTCCCAGCCGAAGTCGCCGCGGCGCGTCATGAGGGCCCCCTGTGGAGTCAGAACCTCCCAACCTTATCGAAAACGATCAAGGTCGGGGAGTCCTCGGAGTTCCCCGTGCTCCGCGCCGCCGGCGGACCGTCAGGCCGCGGCCGGGCCCCGGAACGTGCGGCGGAAGGCGTTCGGGGTGGTGCTCAGCGTCCGCAGGAAGTGGTGGCGCAGAGCGGCCGCCGTGCCGAACCCGCAGCGCCCGGCGATCGCGTCCACCGTCTCGTCGGTGGCCTCCAGCAGTTCCTGCGCCAGCAGGACCCGCTGGCGCAGCACCCACTGGTACGGGGTGGTCCCCGTCTCCTGCAGGAAGCGCCGGGCGAAGGTCCGCGCGGACATGTGGGCCCGCTCCGCGAGCTGCTCGACCGTGATCTCCTCCTCCAGGTGGCGGGCCATCCAGCCGATCACCTCGCCCACCGTGTCGCAGGAGGAGGTGCGGGGCAGCGGGCGCTGGATGTACTGCGCCTGCCCGCCGTCCCGGTGCGGCGGTACGACCATCCGACGGGCGATGGTGTTGGCCACCTCGGCGCCCTGCTCCTGCCGGACGAGGTGCAGGCAGGCGTCGATCCCCGAGGCGGTGCCGGCCGAGGTGATCACCTGGCCCTCGTCCACGTACAGCACGTCCGGGTCGACCCTGGCCCGCGGGAAGCGGCGGGCCAGGGCCGGGGCGTGCATCCAGTGCGTGGTGCAGCGCTTGTCGTCGAGCAGCCCGGCCGCGCCGAGCATGAAGGCCCCGCTGCACACGCTCAGCACCCGCGCACCCCGGTCCACGGCCCGCCGCAGGGCCTCCAGGAGCGGCTCCGGGTACACGCGGGTGGGGGCCTCGCGGTCGGCGGGCAGGCAGATCAGATCCGCCTCCTCCAGCCGCTCGGGCCCGTGGGGGAGCGTGAGGCTGTAGTGGCCGTCGCCGACGGTGATCGGGTTCTCCTCCATCGCGCAGACGGCGAAATCGTAGGTCGGCAGGCCCATGCCGCTGCGGTCGATCCCGAAGACCTCGCAGAAGATGCCCATCTCGAAGGGGGTGACCCCGTTCACCACGGCCACGGCCACGTTGCTGAGGGAGGAAGGCTTCACCATGACCTCAGTGTGGCAGTAATTCGCTCTTCCATGACAGTCCTGCCACTGTCGGGTTTCGGCCGTCCTGGCGAGAGTGGAGTCATGAACACCTTCCTCGACTACCTCGTCGTCCTGACCGCCGCCGCCCTCCTCATGGGCCCCGCCCTCTACGGAGCCGCGCGCGAGCGCCGCCTGGACCGGCAGATCCGCGCGGCCGAGCGGCAACCGAGCACCCCGCGGACCGGGACCCGGACCCGGACCCGCCGCGAGCGGACCCGCCCCCACGCATCCCGCGTCGCCGTACGCCACGCGCCCGGCCGGTGACCCGGCCGGGCGCGTGAAGGGGTGCGTGAAAGCGGGGCGGATCGCCTCGGGCCTAGAAGTCCTCGTCGAGGTCGACCGTGCCCTCGACCGCGACCTGGTAGGCCGACGGGCGGCGCTCGAAGAAGTTCGTCAGTTCCTGGACGCCCTGGAGCTCCATGAAGGTGAACGGGTTCTGCGAGCCGTAGACGGCCGGGAAGCCGAGGCGGACCAGGCGCTGGTCCGCGACGCACTCCAGGTACTCGCGCATCGACTCGGTGTTCATGCCCGGCAGGCCGTCACCGCACAGGTCGCGGCCGAACTGCAGCTCCGCCTCCACGGCCTCCTTCAGCATGTCGACGACCTGCTGCTGGAGCGCGTCGTCGAAGAGCTCCGGCTCCTCCTTGCGGACGGTGTCGATCACCTCGAAGGCGAAGCTCATGTGGGCGCTCTCGTCGCGGAACACCCAGTTGGTGCCCGTCGCCAGGCCGTGCAGCAGGCCGCGCGAGCGGAACCAGTACACGTACGCGAAGGCCCCGTAGAAGAACAGGCCCTCGATGCACGCCGCGAAGCAGATCAGGTTCAGCAGGAAGCGGCGCCGGTCGGAGGCCGTCTCCAGGCGGTCGATCTTCTCCACCGAGTCCATCCAGCGGAAGCAGAACTGCGCCTTCTCGCGGATCGAGGGGATCTCCTCGACCGCGTCGAAGGCGGCCGCGCGGTCGTCCGGGTCGGGCAGGTAGGTATCGAGCAGCGTCAGGTAGAACTGGACGTGCACGGCCTCCTCGAACAGCTGGCGCGACAGGTACAGGCGCGCCTCCGGGGAGTTGATGTGCTTGTAGAGGGTGAGGACCAGGTTGTTCGAGACGATCGAGTCGCCCGTCGCGAAGAACGCGACCAGCCGGCCGATCATGTGCTGCTCGGAGGGCGTCAGCTTCGCGAGGTCCGCGACGTCCGAGTGGAGGTCGACCTCCTCGACGGTCCAGGTGTTCTTGATCGCGTCCCGGTAGCGCTCGTAGAAGTCCGGGTAGCGCATCGGGCGGAGCGTGAGCTCGAAGCCCGGGTCCAGGAGGTTCTTGGTGGTGTCGGTGGAGCTCATTACTGGCAGGCCTCGCAGGACTCGGGGTTCTCAAGGGAGCAGGCCAGCGCGTCGGCGTCGACGGCCTGCGGGAGCGGGGTGGCGGCGGCCGGGACGGCGGAGCCGGACGCGGCGCGGGCGATCTTCGTCGCCGGGCGCGAGCGCAGGTAGTACGTGGTCTTCAGCCCCTGCTTCCAGGCGTACGCGTACATCGAGCTGAGCTTGCCGATGGTGGGCGTCTCCAGGAACAGGTTCAGCGACTGCGACTGGTCCAGGAAGGGGGTGCGCGCGGCCGCCATGTCGATCAGGCCGCGCTGCGGGATCTCCCACGCCGTGCGGTACAGGTCGCGCACCTCCGCCGGGATCCAGCCGAAGCCCTGGACCGAGCCGGAGGACTCGCGCAGCGCCTCGCGGGTCTGGGCGTCCCAGACGCCGAGCCGCTTGAGCTCCTGCACCAGGTAGCCGTTGACCTGGAGGAACTCACCGCTCAGGGTCTCGCGCTTGAAGAGGTTGGAGACCTGCGGCTCGATGCACTCGTACACGCCCGCGATGGAGGCGATGGTCGCCGTCGGGGCGATGGCGAGGAGCAGGGAGTTGCGCATCCCGGACGTCGCGACCCGGGCGCGCAGCGCGTCCCAGCGCTCCGGCCAGTTCAGTTCCACGTCGTAGTGGTCGGGGTGCAGGACCCCGCGGGCCGTACGGGTCCGCTCCCACGCGGGCAGCGGGCCGCTGCGCTCGGCCAGGTCGCAGGAGGCCTCGTACGCCGCGAGCATGATGCGCTCGGAGAGCTTCGTGGACAGGGCCTTCGCCTCGGGGGAGTCGAAGGGCAGCTTCAGCTGGAAGAAGACGTCCTGGAGGCCCATCGCGCCCAGGCCCACCGGGCGCCAGCGGGCGTTGGAACGGCCGGCCTGCTCGGTCGGGTAGAAGTTGATGTCCACGACGCGGTCCAGGAAGGTGACCGCGGTGCGGACGGTCTCGTCCAGGCGCTCCCAGTCGATCTCCCCGTTCACGACGAACGCGCCGAGGTTGACCGAGCCGAGGTTGCAGACGGCCGTCTCGCCGTCGTTGGTGACCTCGATGATCTCGGTGCAGAGGTTCGAGGAGTGGACGACGGTGCCCGGCTCGGCGGTCTGGTTCGCCGTGCGGTTGGAGGCGTCCTTGAAGGTCATCCAGCCCTGGCCGGTCTGCGCGAGGGTGCGCATCATCCGGCCGTACAGGTCGCGGGCGGGCATGGACTTGCGGGCCAGGCCGGCCTCCTCGGCCTTGCGGTAGGCGGCGTCGAACTCGTCGCCCCACAGGTCCACCAGCTCGGGGACGTCGGCCGGGGAGAACAGCGACCAGTCGGCGTCGGCGTTCACCCGGCGCATGAACTCGTCCGGCACCCAGTGCGCCAGGTTCAGGTTGTGCGTGCGGCGCTGGTCCTCGCCGGTGTTGTCGCGGAGCTCCAGGAACTCCTCGATGTCGGCGTGCCAGGTCTCCAGGTAGACCGCGGCGGCGCCCTTGCGGCGGCCGCCCTGGTTCACGGCGGCGACGGAGGCGTCGAGGGTCTTCAGGAACGGCACGATGCCGTTGGAGTGGCCGTTCGTGCCGCGGATCAGCGAACCGCGGGCGCGGATGCGGGAGTACGAGAGGCCGATGCCGCCGGCGTGCTTGGACAGGCGCGCGACCTGGTGGTAGCGGTCGTAGATCGAGTCGAGCTCGTCCAGCGGGGAGTCCAGCAGGTAGCAGGAGGACATCTGCGGGTGCCGGGTGCCGGAGTTGAAGAGGGTGGGGGAGGAGGGCAGGTAGTCCAGGCGGCTCATCAGCCGGTAGAGCGAGGCCACTTCCTCGACGGCCTGGACACTGTCGTTCTCCGCGAGGCCGCAGGCCACGCGGAGCATGAAGTACTGCGGGGTCTCGATGACCTGGCGGGTGATCGGGTGGCGCAGCAGGTAGCGGCTGTGCAGGGTGCGCAGGCCGAAGAAGCCGAAGCGGTCGTCGGCGCCCTCGGCGAGCGCGTGCCCGACCAGCGCGTCGAGCCGGTTCGCGTGCAGGCGTACGAAGTCGGCGGTGCGGTCGGCGATCAGGCCCTCGCGGTGGCCGACCTCGACGGAGCCGGAGAAGGAGGTGGAGCCCTGGCCGGCGGCCTCGTCGCGGACGGCCAGCGTCAGCAGGCGGGCGGCGAGGCGGGAGTACGCCGGGTCCTCGGAGATCAGCCCGGCGGCCGCCTCGGTGGCGAGCGTACGGAGCTCCGCCTCGTCGGCGGCGGCGCTGCGGCCGCGCAGCGCGGCGGCAGCGACCCGGCCGGGGTCGGTGTCGGGCAGGTCGGCGGTCAGCTCGGTGAGCGTGCGCAGGAGCGCGGCCCCCGGTCCCTCGTGGGCGGACGGGTCGGACGCGGCGCGCGGTGCGGAAGGCGCGATGGTCACGGGGGGAGCTCTCCCTCGCTCGGCTCCGGGAACACCTTTGGTGCGGGGCGCGAGGGGGCGCACGTGGGGGAGCGCGTGCCTGGCAGGGCTGTGCGCATGCGCCACGTGGCGTCCACCGGCCCAACCGCGAGGCCCGGACGTGTCTGCACCCGGTTCGGTCGAACCGGGAGCACTGTCGACAGGTCCTCGGACTTGCGGATGCGCCGATCGAGTCGGTGCATTTCATACCGTTGCGGGACAGTTCCGGATTCTCACCGGATTCCCCTGCGACGACAGCGAGCACGAGCATACATGTGGGGGCCGGTGCTTGCGGTAGCCCCCACATGTTGTGTCGATCCTCGGATGCGGTGCGCCGCTAGAGCTCCAGTCGGTACGTGAGCAGCGGGAGGCCCGGGACCGGGTACCAGTCCCGCTCCGGCGTCCGTACGAAGCCCAGCCGGTCGTAGATCCGGTGCGCCCCGAGCATCTTCTCCGTGGTCGACAGCACCAGGTGGCCCACGCCCTCCAGCTCCCGGGCGCGGCTCACGCAGGCCCGTACGAGGGCCTCGCCCGCGCCGCGGCCGCGGGCCGCCGCGGAGACGGCCAGCATCCGGAACTCCGCCTCGCCGGGGCCCGCGATATCGCACAGCGGGCTGCCGGGAGGGGCGAAGGTCACACCGCCGAGCAGCGTGCCCTCGTACTCCGCGACGAGCACCTCGCCGTCGGGGGCCCGGCCGGCGACGTCGCGCAGCCGGTTCAGGTAGGGGTCGTCCTCGGTGAAGTCCAGCAGTCCGTCGTCGAGGTAGGCCCGCGCGGTGATCTCGCCGAGCTCTTCGTATTCGGCGGCCGCCGCCGTCCTGATGATGATGTCCATGGCATCGAGTGTGCGCCAGGGAAAGAGGAGGGGCCGCCGCGTTCCGTCGGGTGGACGGCGGACGCGGCGGCCCCGGGGGCCCGGCGGTTCAGCAGCAGCGGAACCCTTCGCGCGGGTCGCCCTCGCGGGCGTCCGTACGGGCCCGTTCGAAGGCCCGGCGCGACTGGACCGGCGCGTCCGGGTCGTGCGTGCGGGCGTGGGCGACGTAGTGGTCGTAGGCCGCCTCGCCCGAGAACTCCCGTACGAAGAACCGGGCCCGGCCCAGCGCGTGGCGCAGGCGCGTCACGCGACCGGCTCCTTCACGCGGCCTCCGCCCGAGTCGAGTCCGGCCGCGGCGAGCTCGGCCCGCTCCTCGGCGGTGGGGATGAGACCGGCCGGGGCGACGAGCTTGGACTCGGTCCACGGGACCTCGACCATGGTGACCGACTCGGGCTTGCGGATGGCCTTGAAGCAGGTCCGGGCCGCGTCCACGAGCACGATGATGATCAGCAGGGCGAAGAAGACCGACAGGACGCCGTCCACCGTGGCGTTGGTGACCACGGTGTGCATCTCGTCCATGTTCTTGGCGGGCTTGAGCACCTTGCCCGCGTCGATCCCGTCCTGGTAGACGTCCCGCTGCGCGAAGAAGCCGATCTTCGGGTTGTCCGAGAAGATCTTCTGGTAGCTGGCGGTGAGCGTGACGGCCAGGTCCCAGGCCAGCGGAACGCCCGTCACCCAGGCCCACTTGAGCCGGCCGGACTTGATCAGCAGGGTGGTGCAGACGGCCAGGGCGACCGCCGCGAGCAGCTGGTTCGCGATGCCGAACAGCGGGAAGAGCTGGTTGATGCCGCCCAGCGGGTCCTTGACGCCGACCCACAGGAAGTAGCCCCAGCCGCCGACGACGACCGCACTGGCGAACCAGACGCCCGGCTTCCAGCTGACGTCCTTGAAGGACTTGTGCACGTTGCCGAGGGTGTCCTGGAGCATGAAGCGGCCCACGCGGGTACCCGCGTCGACCGTCGTCAGGATGAACAGGGCCTCGAACATGATCGCGAAGTGGTACCAGAAGGCCTTCATCGAGGAGCCGCCGATGACGGCCGAGAAGATCTCCGACATTCCGAGTGCGAAGGTCGGAGCGCCGCCCGTACGGGACAGCAGGCTGGTCTCCTCCACGTCCTTCGCGGCCTGCGCGAGGGCTTCGGGGGAGATGGCGAAGCCGAAGTTCGTGACGGCCTGCGAGGCCGTCTCGACGGTGGCGCCGACGACCCCGCCGGGGGAGTTGATGGCGAAGTACAGGCCGGGGTCGATGATGCAGGCCGCGATGATCGCCATGACGGCGACGAAGGACTCGGTCAGCATCGCGCCGTAGCCGATGACCCGGACCTGGGTCTCCTTCTGGATCATCTTCGGGGTGGTGCCCGAGGAGACCAGCGAGTGGAAGCCGGACAGGGCTCCGCAGGCGATGGTGATGAAGACGAACGGGAACATCGAGCCGGCGAAGACCGGGCCGTCGCCGCGCGAGGCGAATTCGGTGATCGCGGGCATCTTCAGCGTCGGCATGGCGATGACCACGCCCAAGGCGAGCAGCCCGATGGTGCCCACCTTCATGAAGGTGGAGAGGTAGTCGCGCGGGGCGAGCAGCATCCACACCGGCAGGACGGACGCCACGAACCCGTAGGCGATCATCCAGAGGACCAGCGTCTCCTTCTCCAGGGTGAAGAAGTCCGCCAGCGAGGACTCGGCGACCCAGCCGCCCGCGACGATGGCGAGCAGCAGCAGCGCCACACCGACGACGGAGACCTCGGTGACCTTGCCCGGGCGCAGGACGCGCAGGTAGAAGCCCATGAAGAGGGCGATCGGGATGGTCATGCCGATGGAGAAGACGCCCCACGGGGAGTGCGCCAGCGCGTTGACGATCACCAGGGCCAGCACGGCCAGCAGGATGATCATGATGGCGAAGACGCCGATCAGCGCGGCGGCGCCGCCGACCGGGCCGATCTCGTCCCGGGCCATCTGGCCGAGCGAACGGCCGTTGCGCCGGGTGGAGAAGAAGAGCGTGACCATGTCCTGGACGGCGCCCGCGAAGATCACGCCCACGACGATCCAGATGGTGCCGGGCAGGTAGCCCATCTGCGAGGCGAGCACGGGACCCACGAGCGGTCCGGCGCCGGCGATGGCGGCGAAGTGGTGGCCGAAAAGCACGCGCCGGTCGGTCGGGTGGAAGTCGACACCGTTGTCAAGGCGTTCGGCGGGGGTGGCGCGGGTCTTGTCCACCTTCAGTACGCGGTTCGCGACGAAGCGCGCGTAGAAGCGGTAGCCGATCGCGTACGAGCCCAGCGCGGCGGCGAGCAGCCAGGCGGCCGAGATCTCCTCGCCGCGCGAGAGCGCCAGCACGCCCCAGCCGATGGCCCCCACGAGCCCGACCAGCACCCACACGGCCACGGCCTTGGGAGACATGCCCCCTGATGGAGAAGGCGAGTCCGGCGTGGTGCCCGGACTCGCCGCGTCCCGTACCGACCGTGTTGCTTCCGGCTGTGTTTCTTCCGGACCTGGTTCCGTCATGATCCTCGTCCCCTCGTTGATCATCTGCGTAAGCGGCGCAGGGAATCTACGGGGGACCGCCCGCTGGACGTAACCCCCCGTCCGTATAGCGGAACGAGAGTCAACTACGAATCAGACGGCGGGACGCTGGAGTCGGGCGACGAACTTGTAACGATCGCCGCGGTATACGGAACGCACCCACTCGACGGGCTCCCCGTCGGTGTCCAGCGAATGGCGTGAAAGCAGCAGCATCGGCAGGCCGACGTCCGTGCCGAGCAGCCCGGCCTCCCGGGGGGTGGCCAGCGAGGTCTCGATGGTCTCCTCCGCTTCGGCGAGGCGCACGTCGTACACCTCGGCGAGAGCGGTGTAGAGGGAGGTGTACTTGACCAGCGAACGGCGCAGCGCGGGGAAGCGCTTGGCCGACAGGTGCGTGGTCTCGATGGCCATCGGCTCCCCGCTGGCCAGGCGGAGCCGCTCGATGCGCAGGACCCGGCCGCCGGTGGCGATCTTGAGCAGACCGGCGAGGGTGTCGTCGGCCGTCACGTAGCCGATGTCCAGGAGCTGGGAGGTCGGCTCCAGGCCCTGGGCCCTCATGTCCTCCGTGTAAGAGGAGAGTTGGAGCGGCTGGGAGACCTTCGGCTTGGCGACGAAGGTTCCTTTGCCCTGGATCCGTTCCAGTCGGCCCTCTACGACGAGCTCCTGGAGAGCCTGCCGGACCGTGGTCCGCGAGGTGTCGAACTCCGCCGCGAGCGTGCGCTCGGGCGGCACCGGTGTGCCGGGTGGAAGGGTTTCGGTCATATCGAGCAAGTGGCGCTTGAGCCGGTAGTACTTGGGCACGCGTGCCGTGCGGGTGGCCGCCCCGCTGTCCGGCTCCGTGATCGCCCCTTCGGTGGCCATCGCCGCCCGCCTTCCCGACTCCAGTTTCGTTGCCGTCACCGGCTCCTCCGATATGTGCGGTCACATCGTGACACGGGAGGGAGGGCGGGCCTCCTCCCTCCCCCAGGTGTCGGTCCGATAACGGACCGAGCACCCGCTCATTAGACCCTTGACACCCCTAAAGGTCTAGGCCAAGCTCCAGCTACTGGTCTACACCAATATGGATCGGATCCCGGCCCCACGGGCAGTACTTGGTGCTTTTTGAGTCACCGCGGCGGGCAAGGGAAGTTGCAGGCAGCATCCCTGAGGAGGGTGGCGTGAAGCGCAAGCTCATCGTGGCGGTCAGTGTCGTTGGAATGATGGCCGGAGTCGCGGCGTGCGGCAACGGCGACGACGGCAAGGCCAAGGCCGACGCGGGCCCCAAGGAGATCACCGTCTGGGTGATGGACGGCTCCGCGCCGAAGGCCTGGATCGACGCGGTCAACGCCGAGTTCTCGGCCAAGCACCCCGGCGTCACGGTCAAGGTCGAGACGCAGCAGTGGAAGGGCATCCAGGAGAAGGTCACCACGGCCCTCTCCGAGGACACCCCGCCGGACGTCCTGGAGCTCGGTAACACCCAGACCGCCGGTTACGCGGTCACCGGCGGCCTCGCCGAGCTGACGAAGGACAAGGCGAAGCTCGGCGCGGACGCCTGGGCGAAGGGCATGCTGGCCTCGGCGGAGATCGACGGCAAGCTGTACTCCGCTCCGTGGTACGCGGCCAACCGCGTCGTGGTCTACGACAAGAAGGCCTACGCGAAGGCCGGCGTCACCCCGCCGACCACCCGCGACGAGTGGGTCGCCGGTCTGGAGAAGCTGAAGGCGGCCGACCCGAAGTCGCAGCCGATCTACCTGCCCGGTCAGAGCTGGTACGTCCTCGCGGGCTTCATCTGGGACGAGGGCGGCGACCTCGCCACCAAGGACGGCGCCAAGTGGAAGGGTGGCCTCGCCACCCCCCAGGCCGCTTCCGCGATGGACTTCTACAAGAAGCTCCAGTCCTTCTCCACGGCCCCGAAGGACAAGGACGAGGCGACCCCGCAGCAGTCCACCGACATCGTTCCCAAGGGCGGCGTCTCGTCCTGGATCGGTCTCGGCTGGGAGGCCGGCGGCGCGGAGAAGGCGCTGAAGGACGCGGGCAAGGAAGCCGACTTCGGTTACTTCCCGATCCCGGGCAAGACCGCCGACAAGCCGGGCACCGTCTTCCTCGGTGGCTCGAACCTGGCGATCGCCGAGCGTTCCAAGAACAAGGACCTCGCCAAGGAGTGGCTGGCCCTCGCCGCAGGCAAGGACCAGATGACCAAGTACGCCGCCGAGACCAAGGGCGCGCTGCTCCCGAACCAGGTGGGCGCGAACTTCGCTCCGCCGGCGGGCTCCTTCGCCGAGGCCATGGCCAAGGCCGGCGCCAACGGCAAGATCACCCCGGTGACCCCGGGCTGGGCGAACGTCGAGACCGAGCCCAACCCGATCAAGGACTTCATGACCAAGGTCCTGAACGGCACCGACCCGGCCAAGGCCGGCGCGGACGCGGACACCGAGATCGCGAACCGCATCAACAAGTAACACCCGGCACCACCTGAAGTACGCAGTACCAGCAGTGATCGCACCGGGGGGTGCGGCGGGCGCCCGAGCGCCCGCCGCGCCCCCGGTCGCGCATTGACAGAAGTAAGCGCCGCCTGCTCCGAGCGGGGAAGCGGGTGCGGGTCGCCACAGTCAACCGCGAGGAAGCCAGACATGACCGTGCACTCCCAGGGAGCGGCGACCTCCGCTCCACAGGACGCACCACAGAAGTCCGTCGGGGTGGCCAAGACGCCGCCGCCCGCCGGAGCCGGGGCAGCGTCCAAGTCTCCTCGCGGGGGCAGAAAGTCGCTCCCCGCAGGGTGGTGGCCCTACCTCCTGGTCGGGCCGGCCGTGCTCAGCATGGCGGGCCTGCTGCTGTATCCGCTGATCAAGAACATCATCCTGTCGTTCCAGACGGTCGACAAGGTCGAGTTCATCCAGCGGAAGGCGCCGTTCGCCGGCCTGGACAACTACACCCAGCTGCTGAGCGACTCGCAGTTCTGGACCGTGGTGGTCCGAAGCTTCGCCTTCACCGCGGCCAACGTCGCGCTGATCATGATCATCGGCAGCCTCATAGGCATCCTGCTGAACAAGCTCGGCAAATGGATGCGCCTGGTCCTGTCGATGGCGCTGGTGATGGCCTGGGCCATGCCGATCGTCGCCTCCGTGACCGTCTTCCAGTGGCTGTTCGACGAGCAGTTCGGCGTCATGAACTGGCTGATGCGCACGCTCGGCTTCTCCGGCTACGACCAGCACAACTGGTTCAGCACCGGCTTCTCCACCCTCGTGATCGTGACGGTCCTGGTGGTCTGGGGCTCGATCCCCTTCGTGGCCCTCAACATGTACGCCGGTCTGACCACGGTCAGCGGCGAACTGTACGAGGCCGCCCGGATGGACGGCGCCAACGGCTGGCAGACCTTCTGGAAGGTCGTCTTCCCGAACCTGAAGTCGTTCTTCCTCGTCACCACGTTCCTCGAGGTGATCTGGGTCTTCAAGGCCTTCACCCAGGTGTACGCGATGAAGGCCGGCGGTCCCGACCGCGGCTCCGAGATCCTGCCCGTCTTCGCCTACGTGGAGGGTCAGAGCCAGTTCCACTACGGCCTGGCCGCGGCGATCTCCGTCCTGACGATCCTGATGCTCGTGATCGTCATGTCCTTCTACTTCCGTCTGATCCTGAAGCAGGAGGAGGAGCAGTGACCACCACCACCGCCCCGAAGCCCGCGACGTCCGCGCCGTCCGCGAAGCCCGCACAGGCGCGCAACCGCCGGCCGGTCCGCCCCGGCGCCGTCGCCAAGAACCTCGGCGCCCTGCTCCTGGCCGTCGTCTTCATCTTCCCCGTCTACTGGATGTTCTCCTCGGCGCTCAAGCCGTCCAGCGAGATCCTGTCCAAGGACCCCGTCTTCGTCTTCACCCCGACGCTGGACAACTTCACCAAGGCCACCGGCGTCGACCTGTTCTGGACCTACGTCACGAACAGCCTGATCGTCACCGTCGGCGCCGTCGCCCTGGCCCTGCTCGTCGCCCTCGCCGCGAGCTTCGCCATCGCCCGGATGAAGTTCAAGGGCCGCAAGGGCCTCGTGCTCGCCGTGATGCTGGCCCAGATGGCGCCCTGGGAGGTCATGGTCATCGCGATGTACATGATCGTCCGCGACGCCGAGATGCTGAACAACCTCGGCGTGCTGACCGCGATCTACTTCGTGATGGTTCTTCCCTTCACCATCTGGACCCTGCGCGGCTTCATCGCCGCGGTCCCGGTGACCCTGGAGGAAGCCGCCCAGATCGACGGCTGCACCCGCGGCCAGGCCTTCCGCAAGGTGATCTTCCCGCTGCTGGCCCCCGGCCTGATGTCCACCTCGCTCTTCGGCTTCATCACGGCCTGGAACGAGTTCGCGATGGTCCTGATCCTGCACAAGGACAAGACCGCGCAGACCCTGCCGCTGTGGCTCACCCAGTTCCAGACGGCCTTCGGCAACGACTGGGGCGCCACCATGGCCGCTTCCTCGCTCTTCGCGGTCCCGGTCCTGCTCATCTTCGTCTTCCTCCAGCGCAAGGCCGTCGGCGGCATGACCGCCGGCGCCGTGAAGGGATAACGGCCCATGACTGTCCTTGCGCACCGCACAACTGCGTCCGATTCGAACGACGACCTCACCCGGGACGCCCTCGCGGTCCTCCAGCCCGGCTTCGAGGGCACCACCGCCCCCGCCTGGCTGCGGCGCCAGGTCGCCGAAGGCCTCACCGCCGTCGGCCTCTTCGGCCGCAACATCACCTCGCCCGAGCAGCTCGCCGCGCTGACCGCGCAGCTGCGTACCGAGCGGGACGACGTCCTCGTCGCCATCGACGAGGAGGGCGGCGACGTCACCCGCCTGGAGGTCCGGGGCGGCTCCTCCTTCCCCGGCAACCTGGCCCTCGGCGCCGTGGACGACGTGGACCTGACCCGCGACGTCGCCCGCGAGCTGGGCCGCCGGCTCGCCGAGTGCGGGGTCAACCTCAACTGGGCCCCGTCCGCGGACGTCAACTCCAACCCGGACAACCCGGTCATCGGCGTACGGTCCTTCGGCGCCGACACCCACCTCACCGCCCGGCACACCGCCGCGTACGTCGAAGGCCTCCAGGCCGCCGGCGTCGCCGCCTGCACCAAGCACTTCCCGGGCCACGGCGACACCAACGTCGACTCGCACCACGCGCTGCCGCGCATCGACGTGGACCTCGACACCCTGGCCGCGCGGGAGCTCGTACCCTTCCGGGCCGCCATCGAGGCCGGCACGAAGGCCGTCATGAGCGCCCACATCCTGGTGCCCGCCCTGGACCCGACCCGCCCGGCCACCCTCAGCCCGCAGATCCTGACCGGTCTGCTGCGCAAGGAGCTCGGCTACGAGGGGCTCATCGTCACCGACGGCATGGAGATGCACGCCATCGCCGGGACGTACGGGATCGAGCGCGGCTCGGTGCTGGCCATCGCGGCCGGCGCCGACGCCATCTGCGTCGGCGGCGGGCTCGCCGACGAGGCCACGGTCCTGCGCCTGCGCGACGCGCTGGTCACGGCCGTCCGCGAGGGCTCGCTCCCGGAGGAGCGCCTCGCCGAGGCCGCCGCCCGGGTCCGCTCACTGGCCGAGTGGACCCGCCAGGTCCGCCGGGGGGCGCGGCCGGAGGGGAGCAGCGCGCCCGGCATCGGACTGGCGGCGGCCCGCCGCGCGGTGGTCGTGACGGGTTCGCCCCAGGCGGCCGCCCCGGTGAACGCCCCGTACATCGCCACGCTCAGCCCGGTGGCGAACATCGCCGTCGGCGACGAGACCCCGTGGGGGGTGGCCGGGGAGGTATCCGCGCTGATCCCGGGCACCGAGTCGGGCGTGTACCCGCAGGGTTCGACCGCGGCCGAGGTCCTGGCCGCCGCGGGGAACCGCACCGTCGTCGCGGTGGTCCGCGACGCGCACCGGCACCCCTGGATGACCGAGGCCCTGGACGCGCTCGTCGCGGCGCGGCCGGAGACGATCGTGGTCGAGATGGGCCTGCCGCGGGCCGAGCCCCGCGGCGCGCTGCACATCGCGACGCACGGCGCCGCCCGGGTGTGCGGCAGGGCCGCCGCCGAGGTGATCGCGGGGGTGTAGTGGACCCCTGCGGGCCGGCTGCCGGAGCTCCGCTCCGGACCCCGGCCCGCCAAACGCCGGCGGGGCTGGAAGATCCAGCCCCGCCGGCGTTGTGCGTACCGGCACGCGAAGAAGGGCCGGACTCCCGCAGGGGGAGTCCGGCCCTTCTTCGCGTACCGGTACGGCTTACAGACCCTGCCAGGCGGGCTTGTTGGTGAAGGCGTGGCGGAAGTAGTCCGCGAGCTTCAGCTTGGACGCGGCGGCCTCGTCCACGATCACCGTGGCGTGGCGGTGCAGCTGGAGCGCCGAGGCCGGCACGAGCGCGGACAGCGGGCCCTCGACGGTCTGCGCGACGGCCTCCGCCTTGCCCTCGCCGGTGGCCAGCAGGACCAGGTGGCGGGCGTCGAGGATGGTGCCGATGCCCTGGGTGATGACGTGGTGGGGCACCTGGTCTATGTCGTTGTCGAAGAAGCGCGCGTTGTCCACGCGGGTCTGCTCCGTCAGCGTCTTGATGCGGGTGCGGGAGGCGAGCGAGGAGCAGGGCTCGTTGAAGCCGATGTGCCCGTCCGTGCCGATGCCGAGGAGCTGGAGGTCCACGCCGCCGGCGGCCGCGAGCGCGCGGTCGTAGGCGTCGCAGGCGCCGACGATGTCCTCGGCCGAACCGTCCGGGCCCATGAAGGAGTCCTCGGACAGGCCCAGCGGCTCCACGACCTCGCGCAGGACGACGGCGCGGTAGGACTCCGGGTGCCCGGCCGGCAGGCCGACGTACTCGTCGAGCTGGCAGACGCGGGCCCTGGAGGCGTCGACCAGACCGGCCTTCACCTTGGCGGCGAGCGCCTCGTAGATGGGCAGCGGCGTGGAGCCGGTCGCCACGCCGAGCAGGGCGTCGGGCTTGCGGCGGACCAGGGCGGCCATGGCCTCCGCGATGAGTTCGCCGCCTGCCTTGGCGTCCGGGACGATGACAACTTCCACGCGGGGCCTGCCGATCTGGAGTGTGACATTGTGGTATAGACCAATCTAGCAGAGGCGAGGCCCCGTTGCCGGGTCTTCGCGCACACTCCATGGTGGGCCGGATCCGCCGCCCCGGCCTCCCGGGCCGGGGGCGGCGGGCGTCCCCTAAAGCAGCGAGAGCTGGAGCCCGCCCGTGACGGGGAGGTGCTGGCCCGTGACCCAGCGGGAGTCCGGGGAGGCCAGGAAGGCGACCACGTCCGCGACCTCCTGCGGGGTGCCGAGCCGGTCGAAGACGGAGCGGGAGGCGGCGTGCGCGCGGGCCGCCGGGTCCGCGAGCCAGGCGGCGTTCAGGTCGGTCTCCACGATGCCGGGACCCACCGAGTTCACCGTGATGTTCCGGGGCGCGAGCTCGGCGGCAAGGGAGACCGTCAGCGCGTTCACCGCGCCCTTGGCCATGACCGTCGCGAGGATCGCGGGCAGGGCGATGTCCGGGGTGCCGGTCACGTTCACGATCCGGCCGCCGTCCCGCAGCCGCTCCAGGCCGTGCCGGATCACGAAGAACGGCGCCTTCGCGTTGAGCGCGTGCGCCCGGTCGTACGTCTCCTCGTCGGTGGCGCCGATCCCGGCGAAGGTGGCCCCGCCCGCGTTGTTCACCAGTACGTCGACCTCTTCGGTGGCCAGCGGATGGGCGGCGTACGCCGCCCAGAGGGCCTCTGCGCCGCCCGGGACGGCGAGCTCCGCCCCGACCGCGAAGGCGCGGCCCCCGGCCGCCTCGATGGCCCCCACGGTCTCCTTGGCCGCCGCCTCGTTGGACCCGTAGCCCACCGCGACCAGTGCTCCGTCGCGGGCCAGGCGCTGAGCGATGGCCCGCCCGATGCCCCGGCTGCCGCCCGTGACCAGTGCCGTCTTCCCCTTGAGCACGCCCATGGCGCGCCCCCTTTCGATAGTGGTCGCTACAGAAAGGACCGTATCAGATTTCGTAGCGGCCGCTATAGAATGAGTGCATGGTGACCGGACAGCGCGGCAGGCCCCGCTCCTTCGACCGTGACGCGGCCCTCGACAAGGCGATGCTCGCCTTCTGGGAGCGCGGCTACGAGGCGACGTCGATCTCCGACCTGACCGCCTCGCTCGGGATCAGCGCCCCGAGCCTCTACGCGGCCTTCGGAGACAAGCGCAAGCTCTTCGACGAGGTCGTGGTGGTCTACGGAGGCCGCTACGGGGACTTCGCGGCCGTGGCCCTCGCCGAGGAGCCCACCGCCCGCGCGGCGCTGGGGCGCATCCTGCACGAGGCGGCGGAGGTCTACACCGACCCCGCCCACCCGCCGGGCTGCATGGTGATCAGCGCGGCGGTCAACACCACCTCGGACGAGGTGGCGGAGGCGCTGCGGGTACGGCGCGAGGCCAACCTGGTGGCGTTCGAGAGCCGCGTCCGGGCCGATGTCGCCGCCGGAGTCCTGCCGGCCGGTACGGATACGTGGGCGCTGGCGCGCTATGCCGGAGCGGTGCTGCAGGGGATGTCCCAGCAGTCGCGCGACGGCGCGGGCCGGGCGGAGCTGGAGGCGGTGGCGGCGCTCGCCGTGGGGGCCTGGCCGCAGTAGGGGGCACGTCACCCGGCGGCACGTTCCGGCGCCGGATTCATCCGGGCCGCATTCCTCTGGGCCATATTCCGCTGGGCCACATTCCTCTGGGCCACGGTGCCGGACGGGACCCTCAGCCCGCCCGGCACCGTAGCCCGGAGTACTCACGGCCGTCGGGTGTGCGGTGCCCGACAGCCGGTGGGAGGTGACGCGCGGTCAGGGCAGAGCGCGCGGCTTACCTCGATCCGTCCTCCTGTGCGGGGAGGGCGGAAGCTTGATGCAATTGTGGACTAGACCAATCTGTTCTGTCCATCCAATGACGCGACCCGGGTTCCCGTCACTTCCTCCAAGCGTACGCGGAAGCGGGGTCTCCTGGATACTCCATAGTCACTTCGGGGAATCGCGCTGAGGAAAGTCATGGCCCGTACCCGGGGTACGCTCGCCACGTGCCCTCCATGAACGACCTCGTACGCCAGCACACCGCTCTCAGTGAAACCGACCTGGAGTGGCTCCACCTGCTGGTCTCGGAGTGGCAGCTGCTCTCCGACCTCTCCTTCGCGGACCTCGTGCTGTGGGTTCCGACCCTCGACGGCAGCCGCTACGTCTCGGTCGCGCAGATGCGCCCGAACACCGGCCCCACCTCGTACCAGGACGACATGGTCGGCCACCTGGTCCCGCGCGGCCGCCGTCCGCTGCTCGACGCCGCGCTCGACGAGGGCCGCATCGTGCGCGAGGGCGACCCGGAGTGGCGCGAGGAGGTGCCGGTCCGCGTCGAGTCGATCCCCGTGCGCCGGGAGGGCCGGGTCCTCGGCGTGATCGCACGCAACACCAACCTGCTCACTGTGCGTACACCGAGCCGGCTGGAGCTCACCTACCTTCAGTCCGCCTCCGACCTGGCCCAGATGATCGCGGCGGGCTCCTTCCCGTTCCCGGGCCAGCAGGTCGACATGGACGCCTCCCCGCGCGTCGGCGACGGCCTGATCCGGCTCGACGCCGAGGGCGTGGTGACGTACGCGTCCCCGAACGCGCTCTCCGCCTACCACCGGCTCGGCCTCGCCTCCGACCTGGTCGGCCAGCACCTGGGCACCATCACCTCCGAACTCGCGCCCTCGCGAGGCCCGGTGGACGAGGCGCTGGTCAAACTGGCCAGCGGCTGGGCGCCGCGCGAGACCGAGGCCGAGGGCAGCGGCGGGGTCATCCAGCTGCGGGCCATCCCGCTCAAGCCCAAGGGCACCCGGATCGGCTCGCTCGTCCTGTGCCGCGACGTCACGGAACTGCGTCGTCGCGAACGTGAATTGATCACCAAGGACGCGACCATCCGGGAGATCCACCACCGGGTGAAGAACAACCTCCAGACGGTGGCCGCGCTCCTGCGCCTGCAGGCCCGCCGAATGGATTCGCCGCAGGGGCGCGAGGCGCTGAACGAGGCCGTCCGCCGCGTCGGGTCGATCGCGATCGTGCACGAGACGCTGTCTCAGAACCTGGATGAGCGGGTCGAGTTCGACGAGATCGCCGACCGCGTGATCGCGATGGTCGCCGAGATCTCCCCGGGCAACGTCGCCTGCCGGCGCACCGGCCGTTTCGGCATCCTGGACGCGGAGGTCGCCACCCCGCTGTCGATGGTGCTGACGGAGATCCTCCAGAACGCCCTGGAACACGCCTTCACCCAGGGGGAGGGCGGCACCGTGGAGGTGTCCGCGGCCCGCTCGGGCAGCGGCCGCGCCGATGCCCGGCTGCTGATCTCGGTGGTCGACGACGGCTGCGGCCTGCCCGAGGGGTTCGACCCCCAGCGGGCCGGCAACCTGGGGCTGCAGATCGTAAGGACCCTGGTGGAGGGGGAGCTCGGCGGCAGCTTCGACATGGTCGCGTCCGAGCCGCGCGGCACCAAGGTCGTCCTCGACATACCGGCCAGTCCGCAGAAGTAGTGCACCGTTCCGGTGACTCAGAGTGACGTCACGGGGTCCTCATGGGCCCCGGACAGCACTGAACCCCGTACCGAATGGTTTTCGGTACGGGGTTCAAGAGCACGTTGCTGAGCGCTTAAATGGGTACTACGCGCTGCGGCTCGAGGCTCGAAAGTCGATGTCAGGCGGTTGCGTTGCGCGCCCGATTGCGAGCGGCGCGGCGCTTCATTGCGCGGCGCTCGTCCTCGCTGAGACCGCCCCAGACACCGGAGTCCTGACCGGACTCGAGCGCCCACTGCAGGCACTGCTCCATGACGGGGCAACGGCGGCAGACGGCCTTGGCTTCCTCGATCTGCAGCAGCGCAGGACCGGTGTTGCCGATGGGGAAGAAGAGTTCCGGGTCTTCCTCACGACAAACGGCGTTGTGACGCCAGTCCATGGCTGCTCCATCTCCTTGTATTGCGGGCAGGTTGCTTGTGAATGTGAACGCTTTCACGAATCCCTTCGTGAGGGAAGGGAGACCGCCCAGTTTGGGGAAAAACTCGCCCTGGGCTGCCGGAGATTCGTGGAGGGGTTCTGGCGGTCTGTGTGGGTGCCGGGTTCTGCGGGCTGTCCCGATCGCCATGTAGAGATTCGCAAACCTCGGACGGGGATACAACCCCTTCCGGAAAGTTTTTTTTGATTCGTCGGTGTCTACTAGGTCACAGCCCTACTTCCTAGGGGTGGACCGGCGTGTAAACGTTCGAGTGAAAGGACTTTCGGCCCTTCCGCTCACACAATCACACGCAGTGCACGGCGTACGCCTGTGAACCGAACGCTGGTGCGCAGCCCGAGGTGGTCTCCGTCCATCTGGAACGGAAGCGGCACCTTCGAATGCAAGGTGAAGTCCGTCAGATCGTGCAGAGACACCGCGTGCTTGCCGTGCGGGCCGCGCTCAGGAGTCGAGGTCAGGAGCTGTGTCGCGTAGCGGGCGACCGCCGGAGTTGACAAACGGTCCAGCGCCAACACGTCAAGTGCGGTGTCGAACGACGCCTCGGGGGAGGCGTAAAGCGGCCGGTTGCCCAGGTATGTCCAAGGTGACGTGTTGCACACTATCGACAGCACCAGGTCCGTCACCGGATCCGCGCCGGGGCGTTCCAGTGTCACCGTGCCGTGACGGCGGTTGGGCTCTTCCCAGAACTGGCGCATCAGCTGTCGCACGTACAGGGCATGGGTCGAACGCTTGCCCCGTTCCCGCTGCTGTTCCACGCGGCCCACGACGCCCGCGTCGAAGCCGAAGCCCGCGCAGAAGGTGAACCAGCGCGCCGGGACCGACTCGTCCTCCGTGCCCGGGGTGCCGGCCGCGAGCCCGAGGCCGACCGTCCGTTCGCGCCGTTCGCGCAGCGCGTCCAGCAGGGCGCCGGTCGCCTCGACGGCGTCGTTGGGCAGGCCGAGCGCGCGGGCGAAAACATTGGTGGAGCCGCCGGGGACCACCGCGAGGCCGGGCAGCCGGTCCGGATCGGGTCCCTGGTGCAGCAGCCCGTTGACCACTTCGTTGACGGTGCCGTCACCGCCCAGGGCCACGACCAGGTCCACGCCGGTCTCGGCCGCCCTGCGGCCCAGGTCCCGGGCGTGGCCGCGGTACTCGGTGGTGACCGCCTCCAGCTTCATCTCGCTGGCGAGCGCGTGGGTCAGGACGTCGCGCGTGCGCGCACTGGTCGTCGTCGCTGCTGGGTTGGCCACGAGGAGTGCACGCATGGGCGTCAGCCTACCGACCCGTTCGAAGGCGGCCGATACTGGCCGTCCCCTTCGGGGCGGGAGGGGCGCCGCTACCCTGCTGGGGTGAGTACGAAGCCCAGCCCCACCGTGTCCGCCGTCCCCGTCCCGCTGCCCCGCCGGCTGACCGCGGCCGCCGCGCTGACCGCGCTGGAGGGGCTGGCCCTGGCCGGGCCCGGCGTCGCCGACCTCTCCACGGCCGTCTTCGGCGGCGGCGACTCCCTGCAGGCCGCGACCGGCGGGGTCACCCTGCTCGTCCTGGCCGCGCTGCCGCTGGTCGCGGCGCGCGGGCTGCTGCTGCGCCGCCGCTGGAGCCGCGGCCCGGCGCTGATCACCCAGCTGATGTCGCTGCCGGTCGCCTGGATGCTGTGGACCGCGGGAGGGTCGATGCGGATCGCCGCCGCGGCCCTGGCGCTGGCCGCGGTGGCCGTCGCGGGCCTCCTGGTGAACCAGAAGGCCACCGAAGCACTGGGCATCGGGCCCGCGGAACAGGCCCGATAGCCCCTGCGGCCGGCTCCCCTACTCCTCGACCAGGAGCTTCTCGCGGAGCTGGGCCAGGGTGCGGGCCAGTAGCCGGGAGACGTGCATCTGGGAGATGCCGACCTCCTGGGCGATCTGCGACTGGGTCATGTTGCCGAAGAACCGCAGCAGCAGGATCCGCTTCTCCCGCGGCGGCAGTCCTTCGAGCAGCGGCTTGAGGGACTCGCGGTACTCGACGCCCTCCAGCGCCTCGTCCTCGGAGCCCAGGGTGTCCGCGACCGCCGGTGACTCGTCGTCGGTGTCCGGGACGTCCAGCGAGAGCGTGCTGTAGGCGTTGGCCGATTCCAGACCCTCCAGCACCTCCTCCTCGGAGATCCCCAGCCGCTCGGCCAGTTCGTGCACCGTGGGGGAGCGGCCGTGCTGCTGGGACAGTTCCGCCGTCGCCGTGGTCAGCGAGAGCCGCAGCTCCTGCAGGCGCCGGGGGACCCGTACGGCCCAGCCCTTGTCGCGGAAGTGGCGCTTGATCTCGCCGACCACCGTGGGCGTGGCGTACGTGGAGAACTCGACCCCGCGGTCCGGGTCGAAGCGGTCCACCGACTTGATCAGACCGATGGTGGCGACCTGGGTCAGGTCGTCCAGCGGCTCGCCCCGGTTGCGGAAGCGCCGGGCCAGGTGCTCGACCAGCGGCAGGTGCATCCGTACGAGCCGGTTGCGCAGCTCCGCCTTCTCCGGCGAGCCGTCGGGCAGCGCCCGGAGCTCGATGAAGAGGGCCCGCGCGCCGCTGCGGTCGCGCGGATCCGGCAGCGGCGCCGGCGCCGTGAACACCGGAGCCCGCAGGGCTTCGGTGGCTTCCGCGGCCAGTGGTGTGTCCGCGGCCGGGGCCACCGGCGGGGCCGTGGCAGCGGCCCCCGGTGGCTGGACCGGCAGTGTTTGGTCGTGCTGGTTCTCGCTCACAGGGCCCGCCCGTCGCTCCGCCGAGTCCAAAAAGCCGTTTTCCGCATCCGTGTCAGCCGGGTGCGGCCGGGCGTGCTGCTGCTCCGGAATGCCGCCGTCGACCTCGTGTCCTACCCGGGGTCGATCCCCGCCCCGCACCGGGACCTCCCCGCCGCTCACGCCGGGCCTGGTCCCGCGCCGCGCTGTTTGTAGAGGCTGATGCTCACCGTCTTGTCCTCCTCGACCGTGGCCTCGACCTTCCCGGCGAGCGCCGAGAGGACCGTCCACGCGAACGTGTCGCGCTCCGGGGCCCGGCCGTCGGTGGTCGGGGCGGAGACGGTCACCTCCAGCGAATCGTCGACCAACCGGAAGACGCAGCTGAGGACGGAGCCGGGCACGGCCTGCTGGAGCAGGATCGCGCAGGCCTCGTCCACCGCGATGCGGAGGTCCTCGATCTCGTCGAGGGTGAAGTCCAAACGTGCCGCGAGGCCGGCCGTGGCCGTCCGCAGCACCGACAGGTAGGCACCCGCAGCGGGCAGCCGGACTTCCACGAAGTCCTGGGTCCCGGGCTCGCCTGCGATCTGGGACACCCTCACCTCCAAGGTGGTACGAGCTCTGTTCGCCGGTGACGCTATCGCGATCCGGGCGATCGTGTCGCGGCACCCCTGTCGGAGGGTGCAGAACCCCTTTGAACTTAGCTGCACATAGCCGGCCGAAAGGCCGTGCCTGCGACCAGTGACTGATGGTAAGCCCATGGGGACGCACAGTGGCTAGGGGTCTGCGGGTCCAAATCAGGGGAACCGGCGGAGGGTTGACCTACCCCGCCTCAGACGATCGAACCGTCGACAAAACACCAGCGCCAGGTCTCACCCGGTTCGAAGCTGCGCATCACCGGATGTCCGGTCTCCCGGTGGTGCGCCGTGGCGTGCCGGTGGGGGGAGGAGTCGCAGCAGCCGACGTGCCCGCACCCCAGGCACATCCGGAGCTGGACGGGATGGCTGCCCAGCGCCAGACATTCGGGGCAGGTCTGGGCAAGCGGGACCGGCTCGGGGCGCGGCAGTTCGGGAACGTGGGTGCACTCGCTCATGATGGCCAGCGTACTGAGGTGCGGGCGCCCGGGATGACATGACTCAAGCGAGGATGATCTTCGATGGAGGTATTGCCGCTGGTGGCGCTGGTCGCCGGGTGCGCGGTCGTCGCGGGCCTGGCCCGCCGCACCCCGGTGCCCGCGCCGCTGCTGCTGGTCGCCGCCGGTCTGGCCGCGGCCTACGTGCCGGGCGTGCCGGAATACGACCTGGACCCGCACATCGTGCTGCCGCTGCTGCTCCCGCCGCTGCTCTACACGGCCGCGGTGGACAGCTCGTACCTGGACCTGCGGGCGAACATCCGGCCCGTGGCGCTGCTCTCGGTGGGGTACGTGCTCTTCGCGACGGTCGCCGTCGGGTACGCGGCGTACCTGGCGGTGCCGGGGCTCTCGCTGCCGGTGGCGCTGGTGCTGGGGGCGGTCATCGCCCCGCCCGACGCGGTCGCGGCCACGGCCATCGCCCGCAAGCTCGGGCTGCCGAACAGGATCACGACCATCCTCCAGGGTGAGTCCCTGGTCAACGACGCCACCGCGATCACCGCGTATAAGGTCGCGCTGGCGGCGGCCGTCGGGGCGAGCGCCGGCTGGACGGACGGGATCCAGGAGTTCCTGGTGGCCTCGGTGGGCGGGGTCGCGATGGGCCTGCTGCTGATGGTCCCGATCCACGTCCTGCGCACGAAGCTGCGCGAACCGCTCCTGCAGAACACCTTGTCGCTGCTGATCCCGTTCGTGGCCTACGCGGCCGCCGAGCGGGTGCACGCGTCGGGAGTGCTCGCGGTGGTGGTGGTCGCGCTGTACCTCGGGCACCGCAACTGGCAGGTCGACTTCGCGACCCGGCTCCAGGAGGAGGCGGTCTGGAAGATGGTCGCCTTCATCCTCGAATCGGTGGTCTTCGCGCTGATCGGGCTCCAGCTGCCGGTGGTGCTGAAGGGGCTGGGGGAGTACGAGGGCTCGGCCGCGGCGGGCTACGCCGTGGTGGTGTTCCTCGTCGTGGTGGCGGCCCGCTTCGCGTGGGTCTTCCCGGCGACCTTCCTGCCGAGGCTTTCGCAGCGGATCCGCGGGCGCGAGCCGGAGACGACCTGGAAGGCCCCGGTCATCGTGGGCTGGGCGGGCATGCGGGGCGTGGTCTCGCTGGCGATCGCCTTCTCCGTGCCGATGAGCGTGCCGCACCGCAACCTGATCCTGTTCCTGACCTTCACGACGGTGATCGGCACGCTGGTGGTCCAGGGCCTGACCCTGCCGCCGCTGATCCGGCTGCTGCGGCTGCCGCCCAAGGACGCCCACGCCGAGACCCTGGCGGAGGCCCAGGCCCAGAGCGAGGCCTCGCGGGCGGCGGAGGACCGGCTCACGGAACTCCTGGCCTCCCCCGCGAACGCCCTCCCGCCCCCGCTGGCGGACCGGCTGCACACCGTGCTGGAGCGGCGGCGCAACGCGGTGTGGGAGCGGCTGGGGGAGGTTAACGCGGTGACGGGCGAGTCCGCGGACGACGTCTACCGCCGTCTGGCGGGGGAGATGATCGCGGCGGAACGCGAGGTCTTCGTCTCCCTGCGCGACGCCCGCCGCATCGACGACGAAATGCTCCGGGCCCTGCTGCGCCGCCTGGACCTGGAGGAAGCGGCGGCGTACCGGGAGGAAGCGGGCTGAGGGGCCGCGCGGGCGCCCGGGCCGCGCCGAAAGCGACGGCCTACGGGCGGCCCGTGACCACCGCCGCCAGGGTGGTGCCGCGGGGGAAGGCGCCGGAGCGGGTCAGGTCGAGCAGGGCCCACAGGAGCTTCGCCACGTAGATCCGCTCCACCGGCAGGCCGTGGCGGGACTCGAAGTCCGCCGCGAACCGCGCCAGCTCGGCGGGGACCCGGCCGTAGCCGCCGTGGGCGTAGCCCTCGGCCAGCGACCAGTCGCCCGCCGGGCCGCCGAAGGCGGCCGTCTGGAGGGAACGTATCTCCGCCTCCAGGAAACCGCCCCCGACCACCGGCACCCCCACGGCCCGTTGGCCCGCGCCGAGTCCCGCCGCCAGCCCGGCCAGCGTGCCCCCGGTCCCGCAGGCCGCGGCGGCCACGTCGCAGGCACCGCCCAGCTCGCGGCCCAACTCGGCGCAGCCGTGCAGCGCGAGGGCGTTGCTGCCGCCCTCGGGGATCACGTAGGCCCCCTCCGCGCCCGCCAGGGCGGGCAGCCCGGCCTTGTCCCGGTAGGCCGACCGGGTCACGAAGTGGAGCCGCATGCCGTCTGCCGCGCACCGGGCGAGGGAGTCGTTCAGCGGCCGCGCCGCGAGCTCGTCGCCCCGTACGATCCCCACCGTCGCCAGCCCCAGCAGCCGGCCGGCCGCTGCGGTGGCCCGCAGGTGGTTGGAGTAGGCCCCGCCGAAGGTCACCAGCTCCGGGTACCCGCCCGCGACGGCGGCCCGCAGGTTCGGCGCGAGCTTGCGCCACTTGTTGCCGGGCAGCTCCGGATGGACCAGGTCGTCCCGCTTGAGCAGCAGCCGTACTCCCTGCGCGGCGAACCGCTCGTCCGGGGCTTCGGTCAGCGGGGAGGGCGGGCGGGGCCGCAGGATCAGGGCCGGGTCGACTGTACGTTCCACCCGCCCATTGTGTGCCGCCGCGTGCCGGGTCCGCCCGCGCCGGTTCGCGGGCGGTTCGCCGGCGGTGCGCCGGCTACTTCAGGCGCTCCGCGACGCGGGTGCGCATCGAGGCCATCGTGAAGCCCTTCGGGTCGATCTTGCCCGGACGCCATTCCAGGTGGCCGATCACCGAGCGGGCCGTCCAGCCGTGGGCGCGGCACAGGGCGGCCGACGCGCGGGCCATCGCGTCGAGCTGGGGGGCCGGCCAGGGGTCCTCGCCGTTGCCGAGGTTCTCGCACTCGAAGCCGTAGAAGTGGCGGTTGCCGTCGGTGTCCGCGTGCTGGTCGGGCGGGAGGCGCTTCTCCGCGATCACGGCCGCCAGGACGCTGGAGTCGCCCGCGCCGGCGTGGTTGGCGCGGCCGTGGCCGACCAGGTGGACCCGGCCGTCCTTGGTGATCACGCCGTGGCAGAGCGGGCCGGGGAGGTCCGCGTGGCCGTCGCGGCAGAGCTGGACGGTGTGCGCGGTCCCGCGCGTGACGGTGTGGTGGAGCATCACGCCGTGCACCGGCCCCCAGGGGCCTTTGTGGTCGCGGTTGCGGGTGCGCCAGCCGCCGACTTCGACGACCGTCAGCCCCTCGGCCCGCAGGGCGCCGATGAACCGGTTCGCGGACAGGGGTGCGGACATGACCGCCTCCTTGGCTGTGAGTAGCCGAATGGTTACTCAACGTTTAGTGGAGGCGGCCATTCCGTCGCAAGGGGCGCGCACCCGGCGCACGGTTCACGCCGAGGCGAGCCACAGGTCGGGGCCGAAGACCTCGTAGGCGATGTCCGCGGGCGCCACGCCCTTGGCGATCAGCTGCTCGCGCGCCGCCCGCATGAAGGGGAGCGGGCCACAGAGGTAGGCCTTCGTGCCCGGGGCGACCGGGATGGCGGTGAGGTCGAGGAGGCCCTCGTGGTCGCCGGGCTCGGCGTCGGCCTCGTTCCAGAAGTGTGCCGAGGCGTCGGCGAGCTTGCCGGTCAGTTCCCGGTGGCCGGTGCGCAGGGCGTGGTCGGCGGGGGAGCGGTCGGCGTGCAGGACGGTGACCGGAGCCGCGTGCGCGGTGTCGGCCAGGTGCTCCAGCATCGAGAGCATCGGGGTGCAGCCGATGCCGGCCGAGGCCAGGATCACCGGCGCGGCGGAGTCCTGGAGGACCAGGTCGCCGTAGGGGGCGGAGACGCGCAGGGCGTCGCCGGCGCGGACCTCGGCGTGCAGGTGGTTGGAGACCTCGCCGTCGGGCCCGGCGGCGGCCGGGCCGTGAACCCGCTTGACGGTGATGGAGCGGACCGGGGAGCCGGGGGCGCTGGAGAGACTGTACTGGCGGATCTGGCGGGCGCCGTCGGGGAGCTCTACCTGGACGGAGACGTACTGCCCCGGCTTGAAGCCGGGCGCGGGGGTGCCGTCGGCCGGGGTGAGGTGGAAGGTGGTGCAGTCGGCGGTCTCCTCGACGCGGGCGGCGACCGTCCAGTCGCGCCAGACGTCTCCGGCGAGGACCTGCTGCTCGGCGTAGAGGCGCTCCTCGATGGTGATGAGGGCGTTCGCCATGAGCCAGTAGACCTCGTCCCAGGCCGCGGCGACCTCGGGGGTGACGGCCTCGCCGAGGATCTCCGCGATCGCCTCGAAGAGGTGCTTGTGGACGATCGGGTACTGCTCGCGGGTGACCCCGAGGGAGGTGTGCTTGTGGGCTATGCGGTTCAGCATCACGTCGGGGCGGGCCTCGGGGTGGGCCACGAGGTGGGTCGCGAAGGCGGCGATGGAGCCGGCGAGGGCCTGCTTCTGGAGCCCGGCGTTCTGGTTGCCGCGGTTGAAGAGGTCGCGGATCAGTTCGGGGTGGGCCGCGAAGAGCTTCCGGTAGAAGAGCTCCGTGATGTCGCCGATGGCCGCGCCCACGGCGGGCAGGGTGGCTCGTACGGTCGCGGTCGACTTCTCGGAAAGCATCGGTGACTCCTCGGGTCGGGGATGGATCGTAAAAATGGAATGTGAGATGCGTATTTATGGGCGAGGCTTGCCGGGGTCCGTGGGGCGCCCGTGGTGATGGCTGGGCGATACGGATTTCTGTTCGAAGTGTCGGTGGGCATCAGGCTATGCGGGTCAAGTGCCGGTGCGAACCGGCCATCCGGCCCCCGCCTTCAGGGCCTTCCGGCCCCCGGTGATCCGCCCGAAATGCCCAGCAGGAGCGGCCCGGTCGGGGCCGCGACCAGGTCGTTCACCGTCAGCGGGTCCAGGGAGGCGAAGAAGGCCTCCTGGGCCCGGCGCAGCGCCCCGCGCAGCACGCACGCGCTCCGCAGCGGGCACGGGACGGTGCCGTCGCAGTCCACGACGTCGCCGGCGCCCTCCAGTTCGCGGATCACCCCGCCCACCGAGGCGGCGCGCCCGGCGGGGGTCAGGGTGAGGCCGCCGCCGCGGCCGCGGCGGGCTTCGACCAGACCGAGATGCTGCAGCTTGGCGACCACTTTGGCGGTGTGGGTGTACGGGACCTCCATGGTCGCCGCCACGTCGCGGGTGGTGGGGAGGTCCTCCTCCGCGACGGCAAGGCGCATCAGGACGCGCAGGGCGAGATCGGTGAATCGGGTCAGCCGCATGGATCCAGCGTAGAAAACTTGCATCCAGCGTGCAATTTAACGAGGGGTCATCGTGCGGATGGCTGAAACGGGTGGGGTCCGAGTGCCGCGTGGGGCGGAGGTGAACTCAAGAGGGTGCCCAGCCACGAACGGAGTAGTCCCACCCTTTTGTGTAATGGTCTCACCACGGTCCGTGCTGAAAGGCTCCTCCCGCAGATTCATGGAGTGATCGAAGGGGAAAACATGTCGGTCCAGGCAGGTTCCGAATCCGAGACCCAGGCACCGCAGCGCAGTCTGGGAACCACGGCCGCGCGGAACTTGGCAACCACGACCAAGTCCGCGCCGCAGATGCAGGAGATCACCTCGCGGTGGCTCCTGAAGATGCTCCCGTGGGTGCCCGTCCAGGGCGGCACGTACCGGGTGAACCGGCGGCTGAGCTACTCCGTCGGCAACGGCGTCGTGGAGTTCATCAAGACCGGCACGCAGGTACAGGTGATTCCGGCGGAGCTGGGGGAGCTCCCGGTACTGCGCGACTACGACGACCCCGACGCGCTGGCCGAACTCGCCGCGCGCTGCCACCAGATCGACTTCGAGGCGGGCCAGGAGCTGACCTCCTTCGGCAGCCCCGCCGACAAGGTGTTCCTGCTCGCCCACGGCCGCATCGACCAGATCGGCCCCGGCCCGTACGGTGACGACGCCGTCCTGCAGACCGTCGCCGACGGGGCCTTCTTCGGCGAGGACGCCCTCCTCGACGAGGAGGCCATCTGGGAGTACACCGCCCGCGCCGCCACCGCCGGCACCGTGCTCGCCCTCTCCCGCCAGGACTTCCAGATCCTCGCCGACCGGGTCGACTCGCTGCGGGCGCACCTGGACTCCGTACGGGCCCTGCCGGAGCAGCGCACCAACAAGTACGGCGAGGCCGCGATCGACCTCTCCGCCGGCCACCAGGGCGAGGCCGTCCTGCCGGGCACCTTCGTGGACTACGAGGCCAGGCCGCGCGAGTACGAACTGTCCATCGCCCAGACGGTCCTGCGCGTCCACACCCGCGTCGCCGACCTGTACAACCAGCCCATGAACCAGACCGAGCAGCAGCTCAGGCTCACGGTCGAGGCGCTGCGCGAGCGCCAGGAGCACGAGATGCTCAACAACCGCGACTTCGGCCTCCTGCACAACGCCGACTACGACCAGCGCATCCAGTCCCACGACGGGGCGCCCAGCCCCGACGACATGGACCAGCTGCTCAGCATGCGGCGCGGATCCAAGTTCTTCCTGGCCCATCCCAAGGCCATCGCCGCCTTCGGACGCGAGTGCAACAAGCGCGGGCTGTACCCGGAGTCGGTCGAGATCGGCGGGCACCGGGTGCCGGCCTGGCGCGGGGTCCCGATGTTCCCGTCCAACAAGATCCCGATCAGCGACGCCCGTACGACCTCCATCCTCTGCATGCGCACCGGCGAGGAGGAATCGGGCGTGATCGGCCTGCACCAGCCCGGGATCCCGGACGAGATCGAGCCGAGCACCTCGGTGCGGTTCATGGGGATCAGCGAGCAGGCGATCATCTCGTACCTGGTCACCACCTACTTCTCCGCCGCGGTGCTGGTGCCGGACGCGCTCGGCGTCCTGGAGAACGTGGAGATCGCCCGCTGGAGCTGACCCGGCCGGCTCCGGCGCCGACGCCGGAGCGAAGGGCGGGAGCCAGGCGGGGCAGGGCGGGACGGGACAGGACGGGACGGAGCGCACACGCCATGTCGACCACTGAGGCGATCACCACCAGCGAGGGGCAGGAAGCCGCCGTCCTGCTGGAGCGGACGAGAGGAACGGTCAACCCGGAACTGCGCCGGGCCGTCGAGAGCCTGCCCGGCTCGATGCGGCACGTGGCGATGTACCACTTCGGCTGGGAGCACGAGGACGGCACCCCGGCGGCGGGCAGCACCGGCAAGGCCATCCGGCCCGCCCTGGTGCTCGCCGCCGCGCAGGCCCTGCGCGGGGACGGGACGGCCACGGAGGCCGTGCGGCCGGCCGTGGCCGTGGAGCTGGCGCACAACTTCACGCTGCTGCACGACGACGTCATCGACAAGGACGTCCGCAGGCGCGGCCGGCCCACGGCCTGGACGGTCTTCGGGACCTCGGACGCGATCATCACGGGCGACGCCATGATGGCGCTCGCGCTGCGGCTGCTCGCCGAGGATCCGCATCCGGCCTCGGCGGCGGCCTCGGCGCGGCTCGCCGCCTGCATCGTCGAGCTGTGCGCGGGCCAGCAGGCGGACTGCGCCTTCGAGCAGCGCCGCAGCGTCTCCCTCGACGAGTGCCTGACCATGGCGACGGCCAAGACCGGGGCCCTGCTGGGCTGCGCGTGCGCGCTCGGCGCGCTGTACGCCGGGGCCGGCCCGGACGAGGTCGACGCCATGGACGCCTTCGGCCGGGAGGCCGGGCTGGCGTTCCAGCTCATCGACGACCTGATCGGCATCTGGGGGGACCCCGGCCACACCGGCAAGCCCGCCGGGGCCGATCTGCTGGCCCGCAAGAAGTCCCTCCCGGTCGTGGCCGCCCTCACCTCGGGCACCCCGGCGGGGGAGGAACTGGCCGGGCTGTACGCGGGTCCCATGACCGGGGACGACGTGAGCAGGGCGGCCGCGGCGGTGGAGCGGGCCGGCGGGCGGGACTGGGCGCAGGCCCATGCCGCCGACCGGATGGGGCGGGCGGTGCAGCAGCTGTCGCGGGCCGTCCCGGATCTGGGGGCCGCGGGCGGGTTGCTGGCGCTGGCGGAGTTCGTGACACGGCGTACGAAGTGACCGCGTAGGGGAGAGGGGGGACCCCGGAGGCCTGTTCCGGTACCGCACGGTGCCGGAACGGGCCTTTCTGCGTCGGTGGGGCAACTCTAGGATCACTCACGGTTGTTGACGCGTGAGTGATGTGAAGGGTGTGACCCATGGGGCTGGAGATACGTCAGGCCGGACCGTCGGACCGGGACGCCGTGGCACGGCTGCTCGACGAGGCCTTCCGCAGCGATCCCGTGAGCAGCTGGGTGTTCCCGGACCCGGAGCACCGGGCCGCGGTGCACGGGAAGTTCCTCGGCGTCTTCGTGGACGTGGCGCTGGCCGAGGGCCGGATCGACTACGCGGCGGACGGTTCGGCGGCGGCGCTGTGGCTGCGGATCCCAGCGGCCGATCCGGAGGCCGGGCACGTCGAGGACGAGATACCGGCGAAGATGCGGGCCGTCGCCGACCCGGACAACGAGCGGTGCGAGCTGGTGGGCCGGCTCACCGGCGCGGTGCACCCGATGGCGGAGGAGCACGAGTACCTGCTGATGATCGCGGTCGCCCCGGGGCGGCAGGGCGAGGGGCTGGGCACGGAGCTGATCCGGCCGGTGCTGGAGCGCTGCGACCGCGAGGGCGTACCGGCGTACCTGGAGGCGAGCAGCGAGCGCAGCAAGGGGCTGTACGAGCGGCTGGGCTGGCAGTTCACGGGCGAGGCGGTGCGGCTGCCGGAGGGGCCGCTGATGTGGCCGATGTGGCGCAAGCCGCAGTGACCGGTGCGGCCGGTGCGGCCCGTCCTGCTGGTCCGGCCGGTCCGGCTGGTCCGGCCGGTGCCGCTGGTCAGGCGCCCTTCGGTTATCCCTTGCGGCACCACTTCACCTGAAGTACTTTGATCGACGTGCCCCGATGTGGGTGCACTGTCGAACGGAAGAGAATCGCTTGCGCAAGCTCACGTACTTCGTCGCCACGTCGGTCGACGGCTTCATCGGGGCCCCGGACGGCGACGCCGGTTTCATCTACGGCCATCTCGACCGGGAGTTCATCGAACACCTCATGGCCGAGTACCCGGAGACCATCTCCACACCGGGGCGCGTCCAGCTGGGGATCGAGGACGCCGAACCCAGGCACTTCGACACGGTGCTCATGGGGCGCGGTACGTACGAGCCCGGCCTCAAGGAGGGCCTGACCAGCCCGTACGCGCACATGCGCGAGCAGTACGTCGTCTCGCGCTCGCTCACCGAGGCGCCGGACCCGGCGGTGCGGCTGATCGAGGGCGACCTGGTGGCCAAGGTGCGCGAGCTGAAGGCCGAGGAGGGGCTCGGGATCTGGCTGTGCGGCGGAGCGGACCTCGCGGGGCAGCTGATCGACGAGATCGACGCGTTCGTGGTCAAGACCTACCCGGTCTTCGTCGGCACCGGCATGCCGATGTCGCGCGCCGGATTCGGGGCGCGCCCGCTGGAGCTGACCGGTTTCAAGGCCCTCGGCGGCGGCCAGGTCGTCACCTCGTACGCCGTCGGGCGCTGACCCGCCGAACCGGCGAAACCGGCCTACCGTGGAGGTATGGCCGGTGAACAGCGGGACCAGCGGGCACACGGGACGGTCGCCCCGCGGGCCGGGCACGACCAGCAGTCGTGCCCGGCCTGCGGGAGCCCCGTCGACACGATCGTCGGACGGCGCAAATCCCTGGGGATCTTCGTCCCGGTGTGGACTCCCGGTCCTTGCCGGAACCGGGAGTGCGCGGCGTTTACGAGCCCGGAGCCGTAGAGCCCGGGGCCGCAGAGCCAAGGGCCGCGGAGCCAGGAGCCGCGGAGCCCGGGACCCCGGGCTCCGCGGCCGACGGGGCCTAGCCCTTCGCGTCCAGGCCGGACGCGACGAGGCCGTTCGCCCAGAGCTGGTTGACGCGCGAACGCTCGGCGGAGTTCGGGGTGGCGTTCTGGCAGGAGGTGCCGGGGCCGCCGCCGGACATCAGCTCGCTGCACGGGCCCGAGTAGTGGTCCGGCAGTCCGAGCACGTGACCGGTCTCGTGCGAGGTCACGCGGGTGGAGTTGTACTGCTGGTTCTGCCGGTAGTCCAGGAAGATGTACCCCTGGCCGTGGCCGTTCGTGCTGGCGTAGGAACCGCGCGAGTCGTTGCCCTCGTAGTACGAGAAGTTCCCGCCCGAGGACACCTCCTGGAGTTTGACGTTGACCACCGAGCTGTTCCAGATCTGCGTGGAACGGGCTATCTGGGTGCGGAAGCTGGGCGCGTTGCGGGTGTTGTAGGTGACCGTCACGGCCGCCAGGCCCGGGGTGGCGGCGCGCTGTTGGGCCACCGAGCGCTGCACGGCCTCGAAGAAGGCGCGGTTGGCGGCCTGGTTCTCCTTCGACTGCTCGTACGCGGCGTACGTGGCGGGGCTGCCGGCGCCCGGGGAGGCCGAGGCGGTGGCGCCCGGGAGGACGGCGCCGAGGACGGCGGCGACGCCGAGGCCGACGGCGGACAGGGTGGTCTTGCGGGAGTGGCGCATGTGGGGGACTCCTGCTCATCCGGTGCGGTGGGGGGTGGGGGTCGTTCGGTACCGGAGTCTGCGGGAGCGGGAGCGGTCGGCGGATGATGTCAGAATCCGATAGCGCCGGGTTATCGGGAGGATTTCGGAAGCCCAACCAGCGTGAGAATGGCGGGATTCGAGGGGATACCGGTTACTGGTGCGGTCGGCTCGGCCCGGCCTACCCTCGGGGAATGGAGCTTGAGGTCAGGCACCTGCGCGCCCTGTGCGCCATCGCCGACGCCGGCAGCCTGCACAAGGCCGCCCGGCAGCTCGGCGTGAGCCAGCCCTCCCTGACGACCCAGCTGCGGCGCATCGAACGGGCCCTGGACGGGGAGCTGTTCCTGCGCGAGCGCACCGGATGCAGGCCGACTCCCTTCGGGCGCACGATACTCGGACGGGCGCGGCCGCTCCTCGCCGAGATGGCCGCCCTCGTCGCGGAGGCCCGGTCGCTGTCCCAGGGACCCCGGCTGCGGATCGGCTCCACGGCCAGCCGCGCCCTGCCCGGCTGGTTGCGGCGGCTGCACCGGCGGCTGCCCGACACGGAGACCGACCTGATGGTCGACGTGTCCGCCAACGCGCTGCTGCGGATGACGGCTTCGGGCCGGCTCGACGTGGCCTTCGTGCACGAGGTGGAGGGCAGCCCGCTGCGGGTGCCGGCCGGGCTCGAGTTACGGGTGCTGATGGAGCGGGAGCCGCAGTTCGTGTCCATGTCCCGGGACCATCCCGCGGCGGCGCGGGCCGTGGTGGAGCTGCGGGACCTCGCCGCCGACCGGTGGACCGTGGACCCGTCGGTGGACGGCGAGTGGGACGGCTTGCGCCGGGTCCTGGCGGGTGCCGGGCTCGACCCGCCGCTGCTGCACGCCGATTACCACACGGCCACCTCGCTGATCGTCTCCGGCGAGGCCGTCGCCCCCTGCCAGCCCACCTCCGGACCGCGCGAGGACATGGCGATCCGCCCGCTCTCGGGCGACCCGCTCGCCGTGCGCCTGCTCCTCGCGACCCGCCCCGGGGTGCAGGCGCAGATGTCCGACGGGGTGTACGAGGACCTCCGCGCGGCCTACCGCGAAGCAGCCCTGGGGACTCCGCCCTACCGTGCCTGGCTGCGCCGCAACGCGAGCCCGCTGCTGGCGGTGTAGGAGCCGGTCCGGCAGCCGACTCGGCCGCGCGGGCGCTGGAGGTGTAGGCGTAGGCGTAGGTACAGGTGCAGGTGGAGGTGCAGCTGTAGGTGCCCTAGACCCGGCGGCGGGCCCGGTCGTAGGCCAGGGCGGCTACGCCGTGGGTCACCAGGACGGTGCCCGCGGCCAGCCAGCCCGGGCTGCGGCGGCGGGCCGCCCACATCATCAGGGGGGCTCCGGCGGCCAGTTGGGCGGCTCCCGCCAGGCGCGCCTTGGGGCCCCGGAGCCACGGGCCCAGGGGGCTGTCCTCGACCACCGCGAGCTCCGCCCGCACCGTGTCGCGCCAGCCCGCCCACTCCACCCGCTCCGCCTCCGGGGCGACCCGGGCCGCCTCGCGCAGCCGGTCGGCCGGTTCCCCGGGGTTCAGGCCGGCGGGCAGCGCCAGCCCCGCCCGGGCCAGCAGCGCGATGACACCGAGCAGCCGGGACGCTCCGTCGGCCGCCGCGTCGGGGCGGGTGAGGCGCTCCAGTTCCTCCAGGTCCAGCACCGGGTCGAGCCCGAGCCGCGCCGCGAGCACCCGCATGGCATCCGCGTCCGGGGCGTCCGGCTCGCCGTGCGGACGGCCCGCCGCGTCCCACGCGTAGGCCGCGGACCGGCGGAAGCCCGAGGAGAGCACGAAGCCGGTCCGGCCCTCCTCCCACCACAGGCTGAGCACCGGCCAGTTGGAGCTCAGCGCGACCGCCGCACCCCATCCCGCCAGGACTTCGGCCACGGATTCGTTGCCGCCGAGCCAGGGCTTGGCCTCGGGTACCAGCACGCTCCACTCGCCGGCGGGGGCCAGCAGCAGACGTTCGCGCAGGATGTGCGCGGCGGGTCGGGCGGCGAGGGGCTCGGCGCGGCAGAGCAGCAGGCCGCCCGCCGTGGTCTGGGAGATCGACATGCCCACACGCTAAGCCAAACCAGCCCAAACTGATGATTTTGGATCATCCTGACGCGCTTGACTTCCGGCAACCGCGATATATCGTGTTGGACAGAAGACGCGATATGTTGCGTGCAGGTACGCCGAGGAGGGCCAGCACCATGGCAGAGGCAGCGCAGAATCCGCAGAGTCCGCCGAAGGTGTGGTCGGTCGCCGGACCGCAGAAGCTCACCTTCGAGGAGCCGGTGACCGAGGTCCGCGTCCGGGTGATCGGCGGCACGGTCAACGTCGTCGCCGCCGCCGATGGGGGCCCGGCCCGCCTGGAGGTGTCCGAGGTCGACGGCCCGCCCCTGCACGTGGTGCAGGAGGGCGGCATCCTGACCGTCTCCTACGAGGACCTCCCCTGGAACGGTTCCCAGGGGTTCAAGGAGTGGTTCGACGCCAAGCCCTGGAAGACCTGGTCCTCCGGTGGCTCCGGCCGCAAGGCCTGGGAGCGCAGCGCGACCGTCACCCTCACCGTCCCGGCCGCCGCCCACGTCCAGCTGGCCCGGGTCGGCGCCACCGTCTTCGTCTCCGGCATCGAAGGCGGCACGGACATCCACGGGGTCTCCGGCGAGACCACGCTCGTCGGCCTCTCCGGCAAGGTCAAGGCGCACACGGTCTCCGGCGGGGTCGAGGCCCAGTCCGTGACCGGCGAATTCGGCTTCCACTCCGTGTCCGGCGGCCTGACGGTCGTCGACGGCGCCGTGGGCACCGTACGGGCCGACTCGGTCAGCGGGGACATGCTGATCGACCTGGCCCTCGACGACCGCCCCGAACCGCGACCGGTCGACATCTCCCTCACCTCCGTATCCGGGCAGGTCGCCATCCGCCTCCCGCACCCGGCCGACGCCCGCGTCGAGGCCAACACCGCCACCGGCGGCGTCTCCAACGCCTTCGAGGACCTGCAGGTCTCCGGCCAGCTGGGCGCCAAGCGGATCACCGGCACCCTGGGCGCGGGCGCCGGCACGCTGCGGGCCACCACCGTCTCCGGTTCCATCGCGCTGCTGCGCCGCCCGGCCACGGACCAGGCCGCCCCCGCCGCCCCCCTCACGCTCGACAAGAAGGTGCTCTGACATGCCGCCCGTCTTCGCCCACGGCCGCCTCCGCCTCTACCTCCTCAAGCTGCTCGACGAGGCCCCGCGCCACGGGTACGAGGTGATCCGGCTGCTGGAGGAACGTTTCCAGGGGCTGTACGTACCCTCCGCGGGCACGGTGTACCCGCGCCTGGCGAAGCTGGAGACCGAGGGCCTGGTCACACACGCGACGGAGGGCGGGCGCAAGGTGTACTCGATCACCGACGCGGGCCGCGCCGAACTGGCCGACCGCGTCGGCGAGCTGGCCGACCTGGAGCTGGAGATCCGTGACTCGGTCTCCGAGCTGGCCGCCGAGATCCGCGCCGACGTGAGCGGCGCGGCGGGCGATCTGCGGCGCGAACTGCGGGCCGCGGCCAGTGCGTCGGCCACGCAGGTGGAGGGCGAGTCCTGGACGGCCGCCAAGGAGGAGTTCCGCAAGGCGAAGGCCGAGTGGAAGGAACAGGCGCGCCGGGCGAAGGACGAGAGCCGCCGGGCCCGCGAGGAGGCCCAGCAGGCGCGCCGGCAGGCCAAGGAGGCGCAGGAGCGGGCGCGCGAGGAGGTCCAGCGCATCGCCGGCCAGTTGCAGGAGCAGTTCGCGAAGTCGGGCGGGGTCCTGGGCAGCCTGGCGGGAGCCTGGCTCGGCGGCTCGGGCTCGCCGACGGCTCCCTCCGATCCGTCCGGTCCGTCCGGGCCCTCCGCTCCGTCCGGTCCCTCGGCCCGGGCGGCCGCCCCGGCCGCCGCTCCCGACACGGACTGGGCGCGTGACGTACCGCCTACGGGGGATCCGGCCCGCGACCTGGACCGGCTGCTGGACCGCTTCCGCGACGACATCCGCGACGCGGCCCGTGACCGGGGGATCAGCGAGGACCAGCTGGCGCGGGCCCGTAACCACCTGGCGGAGGCGGCCGCCCGCATCGCGACGGCCCTCGGGCCGCAAGGCTAGGCCGGCCCTTTCGGATCTCGCCCGGCCCGGGCCGTCTCCGCACAAGCCGACGGGGCGGCCTGGGCCGCCCCGTCCGGATTCCTCGCCGCGGCCGACCCCTGTACGGCCGCAGCGAGGCGGTTCAGCGCGCGGAGCCCGCGCGACGCCTCCGGGCGGCGAGCAGGAGCCCCGCGCCGGCGGCGAGTGCCGTGCCGCCGCCGACCGCGATCAGGGCGGAGTCACCGGCGCCGGTGGAGGCGAGGGGCGGGGCGGTGCCGCCCTGGGGAGTGACGGCGGTGTTGCCGCCGCCGGTTCCGGAACCGGCACCGGAATCCGAGCCGGTTCCGGTGCCGGGGGTGTTCTCGTCCTGTCCGCCCTTCCCCTCCTCCTTCCCCTGTTCCTGCTGCTCCTCCTGGGCCTTCTTGTCCTTGGCGCGCGCCTCGTGCTGGCCCGTCTTCAGGAACGCGGTGCGGTCGGCGGGGGTACCCGCCAGCGCGGCGCGGCCGGCCTTGACCAGCTCCGGGCCCGCGCCGTCGCCGTTGATGATCTTCGCGATCTCGGTGCGGTTGTCCTGGTCGCGCAGCTCGTACTGGGTCACTTCGAGGAAGTGGCGCAGCTCGGCCGGGGTCGCGGAACCGCCGAGGATCTTGCCGATGGCCGCGCTCAGGAGGGGGCCGTCCCAGGCTTCGTCGATGCGGGCGAGTTCGGCCCGGTCGTCGGCGGCCTGTGCGAGGTACTGCCCCGTCTTCAGGAAGGCGATGCGGTCGGCGGGCGTGCCCTTCAGGGCCCTCTTGCCCGCTTCCCGCACGGCCGGGCCGCCGATGCCGACGATCCGGGCGATGTCGACCTTGTTGTCTTCGTCGCGCAGTTCGTGCTGGGTGACCTCGTAGAAGTGGCGCAGCTCGTCCAGGGTCGCGCCGCTCCGCATGATCTGCTTGATGCCCTCCATCAGGCCGGGCCCGGCGTCGTTCGCCAGGCGGCTGATGAGCACCCTGTAGTCGTCGCGGCGGATGACGTACTGGTCGGTCTCGATGAACTTGCGCATGGCCGCCGGGCCGTCGGCGATGGCCTTGTTGCCGGCTTCCTTCATGTAACCGCTGGCCATCGGGTCGGCGATGATCGCGAGGATCGTCTTGCGGTCCTGCTCGGCCTGGTCCGCGGCGTCCTGGTCGGCGCCGCCCTGGTCCGTGCCGTCCGGGCCGTCCGCCGCGCCCTGGCCGGGAGCGGCCGGAGCCGTCATGTCGACGGACGCGGCGGACCCCTGGCCGGTGGCGAAGGCCGGGGAGGCGAGCAGGACCGCCGGGGCCAGCGCGGCAGTGGTGATCGCGGCGGCGATACGGGACAGCTTCACGGACAACCCCCAGCAGGAAACGTTCTTTCGCGGCTCAAGACTCACGAGCCGGGCCGATGGTTGTACGCGGCTGCCAAGAAGCGGAGGGGGTGTGACCGCTTCTCAAGCCGTCAGGGCCGCCTCGGCGCCCGCGTAGGTGACCCCGTGGTCCGCGAGGACCTCGGCGGGCGTGCCGGGGCGGGAGAGGAGGGCGAGGAGCAGGTGGAGGGTGGAGATGTGGCGCTCCTTGCGGCCCAGGGCGATCCGCAGGGACTGCTCCAGGACCTTCTTGGCGCCCGGGGCGAAGCGGGTGCGGCCGGCGCGGCCGCGCGGGACCGGGTCCGCCAGGGCGCCTTCGCCGTGGGTCTCCTCGACGCGGGAGACGATCTCCGTGAGGTCGATGCCCAGCCCGGCGAGGGCTTCCTCGTCCGCCTTGGACATGCCGCCCCGGCGGCGGGCCGCCGCCAGGTCGGAGCGGACCGCCGCCCGGTCGACGCCCAGCGGGTCGAGTGCGCCCAGGGAGATCAGGGCGAGCAGCAGGTGCTCCTCGCCGACGCGCCGCGCCCCGGTCCGTTCGGCCTCGGTGACCGCGCCCGTCACGGTGGAGCGGGCGTCCTGGGTGAAGCGTTCGAACATCAGAGCCTCCCGTGCTTCTTGTGTACGGCCTGCCGGCTGACGCCCAGCTCGGCCGCGATCTCCTGCCAGGACCAGCCCTGTGCGCGGGCCCCGCGTACCTGTACGGCTTCCAGCTGCTCCAGGAGGCGCCGGAGGGCGGCCACGGCACGCAGGCCCACGCGTGGGTCACGGTCACCGGCGCGTGCGGCCAGATCGGTAGCTTCGGTCATGGGCGTCAATGTAGGTTGACGGACGGGAGGGTGTCAACCCACATTGACACCGGACGCGGTGCCGAGCACTACACGGTGAGGACGATCTTGCCGAAGAGGTCGCCGGACTCCAGCTTCTCGAAGCCCTCGCGGGCCCGGTCCAGCGGGAGGGTCTCGTCGATCACCGGGCGGACGCCGGTCGCCGCGCAGAAGGACAGCAGGTCCTCCAGCTCGTCCTTCGAGCCCATCGTGGAGCCGACCACCTTGAGCTCCAGGAAGAAGATCCGGGTCAGCTCGGCGTGCGCCGGGCGGTCCCCGCTGGTGGCGCCCGAGATGACCAGGGTGCCGCCGGGGCGCAGGGACTTCACCGAGTGCGACCAGGTGGCGGCGCCGACCGTCTCGATGACGGCGTCGACCCGCTGGGGGAGCCGCGCGCCGGGCTCGTAGGCCTCCACGGCGCCCAGCTCGACCGCGCGCTTGCGCTTGGCTTGGTCGCGGCTGGTCGCGAAGACCCGCAGGCCGGCCGCCTTGCCGAGGACGATGGCCGCGGTGGCCACCCCGCCGCCCGCGCCCTGGACCAGGACGGAGTCGCCGGGACGGACGCCCGCGTTGGTGAAGAGCATGCGGTACGCGGTGAGCCAGGCGGTGGGCAGGCAGGCGGCCTGTTCGAAGGAGAGCTCCGCGGGCTTGCGCAGGACGTTCCAGGCCGGGACGGTGACCTGCTCGGCGAAGGTGCCCTGGTAGCGCTCGGTCAGGATCGAGCGGGGCTCGTCGGGGCCGACTCCGTGGCCGCTCTGGCCGATGACGGAGTGCAGGACGACCTCGTTGCCGTCCTGGTCGATCCCGGCGGCGTCACAGCCGAGGATCATGGGGAGCTTCTCCTCCCCGAGGCCGACCCCGCGCAGCGACCACAGGTCGTGGTGGTTGAGGGAGGCGGCCTTGACGTTCACGGTCACCCAGCCGGGGCGGGCCTCGGGGGCCGGGCGTTCCCCCAGCACGAGGCCGTTCAGCGGCTGGTCACGGTCGATTCGGGCAGCGTAGGCAGCGAACATGGCCGCGAGGCTACCGGGCGGTAGCCCGGGGATCCAGGGCCTGCCCCGGCCGCTTCCGGGGATCCGGCCCGGGCCCGGCGGCCGCTCGCCCGGAGGTTCCGACCCGGCCCGTGGCGGAGCCGGGCCCCGCGAGGGCTGTCCCCTACCCGCCCTTCCACCGTTCCCTGGGCTCCGCCCAGACCCGCGCCTCCAGCGCCGGCGGGGCTGGATGTGGCCAGCGCCGGCCCGCACGTGAACGCCCGCGGGGCGGGACTCGACTGCCCCGGGAACGTCAGCGGGGCCCGGCCGGAAGGTTCCGGCCGGGCCCCGCTTCGTACGGCTTGCGCGGCACCTACGCCAGGCGGGCCACGCCGTCGGCCTTGGCCGCCGCGGCGACCGCGGCCGTGACGGCCTCGGCGACGCGGGCGTCGAACGGCGAGGGGATCACGTAGTCGGCGGCGAGCTCGTCACCCACGACGCCGGCGATGGCGTCGGCGGCGGCGATCTTCATGCCCTCGGTGATCCGGGTCGCGCGGACCTTCAGCGCGCCCGCGAAGATGCCGGGGAACGCCAGCACGTTGTTGATCTGGTTCGGGAAGTCCGAGCGGCCCGTGGCCACGACCGCCGCGTACTTGTGCGCGACGTCGGGGTGGACCTCCGGGTTCGGGTTGGCCATGGCGAAGACGAAGCAGTCCTTCGCCATCGTCGCCACCGCGGCCTCGGGGACCGTACCGCCGGAGACGCCGATGAAGACGTCCGCGCCCGCGAGGGCGCTCTCCAGGGAACCGGTCTGGCCGGTCTTGTTCGTCAGGCCCGCGATCTCCGCCTTGACGTCCGTCAGGTCGGAGCGGTCGGCGGAGACGACGCCCTTGCGGTCGGTGACGCACACGTCGCCGATGCCCGCGTCCACGAGGATCTTGGCGATCGCGATGCCCGCGGCACCCGCGCCCGAGATCACGGCGCGCAGGTCGGCGAGGGTGCGACCGGTGAGCTTCGCGGCGTTGCGCATGGCGGCCAGCGTCACGATGGCCGTGCCGTGCTGGTCGTCGTGGAAGATCGGGATGTCGAGTGCTTCCTGGAGGCGGCGCTCGATCTCGAAGCAGCGGGGCGCCGAGATGTCCTCCAGGTTCACCCCGCCGAAGGACGGCGCGAGGCGGATCACGGTCTCGATGATCTCGTCCGTGTCCTTGGTGGCGAGCGCGATCGGAACCGCGTCGACGCCACCGAACTGCTTGAAGAGAATGGCCTTGCCCTCCATCACGGGGAGGGAGGCCTCGGGCCCGATGTCACCGAGTCCGAGCACGGCCGTACCGTCGGTGACGACGGCGACCACGTTGGACTTCCAGGTGTACTCGTTCACGAGCTCGGGCTGCTCGGCAATGGCGCTGCAGACCTTCGCAACGCCGGGCGTGTACGCCAGGGACAGGTCGTCCTTGTTGTGGACCGGCACGGTGGCCACGATGGCCATCTTGCCGCCCCGGTGCAGCGCGAACACCGCATCCGGGTTGTTGTCCGTCACGCTGTCGCTGCGAGGATTGACGATCTCCGCTGCCACTGTCTTAACCCCTTATGTCTTTGAATCGTTGAGGGTGGCCACTCCTGGTTAAGGGGTGGGCGGGCACCGCGTCCGTCTTCTCGGCGACGGTTGTAGGTCCGTCTCCGCGAAGGGGAGGTTCGTACGCGCGGGCGCGCCGCACGCGCGCCCTGAGCCCCGGATGAGGGGTGTAAGGATCTGTTCTACCCGAAGAACACTCACCCAGACGAGTCGATTCCCGCTCAAGTGTCAGGTCCTTGTCCCGGTTTTGGCGAAAAGTCCAAACCTCTCTGTCCGATGGGCGAGACGCGCCGTAAATCATGCGGCAAAAGGCCCAGGTCACGGCCGTTCGTGCGGCTCTGAGGGGCCATGTCCGCAGTCCTGTTGGGTACGAAGGGGCTGCCGTTATCCGATTTTGACCTGACGGGCTGCCTGAATGACTCAGTCCGAATGGCAAGATGCCCCTAATCACACAAGGTCGCGACACTCGATGGGGCGTGCCCGACCGCATATCGATGCTTTCCACCTGCCGGAGGAACCAGCTCATGACCGCAAGCACCACCCGTCGTACGACCGCCGCCCGGTCCCGGATCGCCGCGGTCGGCGCGATCGCGGTCGCCGGCGCCCTGATCCTCACCGGCTGTGGAGACCAGACGGAGAAGAAGGGGTCCGGGGACGCCACCAAGTCCAACGCCGCCCCCCTCTTCTCGGCCCTGCCGAAGAAGATCCAGGACGCGGGTGTCATCAAGGTCGGCACGGACGCGGCGTACGCGCCGATGGAGTTCACCGAGGGCGGCAAGATCGTCGGTGTCGACCCCGACATCGCCGAGGCCCTCGGCAAGCAGCTCGGTGTGAAGTTCGAGTTCACCTCGGGCAGCTTCGACGGTCTGATCACCTCGATCTACACCGGCCGCCAGGACGCGATCATGTCCTCCATCACGGACAACGAGAAGCGCCAGAAGGGCCTCGACGACGAGGGCAAGCAGATCGGCAAGGGGATCGACTTCGTCGACTACTTCTCCTCCGGCGTCTCGCTCCTCGTCAAGAAGGGCAACCCGCAGGGCATCAAGTCCCTGGACGACCTGTGCGGCAAGACGGTCGCCGTCCAGCGCGGCACGACGTACGAGGACACCTTCAAGGCCCAGGCCGCGAAGTGCGGTGACAAGAAGCTCACCATCGAGGCCTTCGACACCGACGCCGAGGCCCAGACCCGCGTCAAGGCCGGCGGCGCCGTGGCCGACCTGAACGACTTCCCGATCGCCGCGTACGCCGCGAAGACCTCCGGCGGCGGCAACGACTTCGAGGTCGCGGGCCAGCAGGCCGACGTCGGCCTCTTCGGCATCGGCGTCAGCAAGGAGAACACCCAGCTGCGCGACGCCCTCAAGCAGGCCCTTGACGCGATCATCAAGGACGGCTCCTACGCCAAGGTCCTGGAGAAGTGGAACGTCAAGGACAGCGCCGTGCAGTCGGCGACGGTCAACGCAGGCAAGTGACCCGTGCGGACCGGCGGGCGACCGTGCCCGCCGGTCCCTGGTTCCTGAGCTCCACTGAAGGGCAGTCATTGTGACTGACAAGATCGACAAGGATCCGGCCGCGACCCCGCCGGCCGGACCCGGCGCCTCGGGCACCCCGTACGAGGCCATCAAGGCAATTCCCGTGCGGCACTACGGCCGCTGGATCAGCGGTGTCGTGGTCGTCGTCCTGCTGGGCTGGCTGGTGTACGCCTTCTCCCAGGGCAACGTGATCTGGGGGACGGTCGGGGACAAGCTCTTCGACCCCTCGATCATCGCGGGCCTCGGCAACACCGTGATCATCAGCGTGTCCGCGATGGCGCTGGGCCTGGTGCTCGGCATCCTCTTCGCGGTCATGCGGCTCTCCAAGAACCCGGTAACGAACACCGTCGCGTGGCTCTACATCTGGTTCTTCCGCGGTACCCCGGTCTACGTACAGCTGCTGGTGTGGTTCAACCTGTCGCTGATCTTCCAGTACGTGAACCTCGGCCCGATCTACAAGCAAGAGACCGTCGAACTGATGACCCCGTTCATGGTCGCGCTCTTGGGCCTCGGCCTGAACGAGGGCGCGTACATGGCGGAGATCGTCCGTGCGGGCATCCAGTCCGTCGACGAGGGCCAGGCCGAGGCCTCGCACGCGCTGGGCATGACCCAGACGCAGACCATGCGCCGCGTGGTGCTCCCGCAGGCGATGCGCGTGATCATCCCGCCGTCGGGCAACGAGTTCATCAACATGCTGAAGACCTCGTCCCTGGTCTCCGCCGTGCAGTACACGGAACTCCTGCGGGCCTCGTCGAACATCGGCTCCACGGCCGGCGCCATCATGGAGATGCTGTTCGTCGCCTCCATCTGGTACCTGGCCCTGACCAGCGTGTTCAGCGTCGGCCAGTACTACCTGGAGCGCCGCTACGCCCGCGGTTCGCTGCGCTCCCTGCCGCCCACGCCGTTCCAGCGGCTGCGCGCCAACCTGAACATGTTCCGCCGTACGGAGGTGGCGAAGTGACCGCCCAGCCGATGGTCAAGGCCGAGGCCGTCCACAAGTCCTACGGCCCCGCCCACATCCTGCGGGGAATCGACCTCGAAGTCGCCCCCCGCGAGGTGTTCTGCCTGGTCGGCCCGTCCGGCTCCGGCAAGTCCACCTTCCTGCGCTGCATCAACCACCTGGAGCGCATCAACGCCGGCCGGCTCTCGGTCGACGGCCGGCTGGTCGGCTACCGCGAGAAGGCCGGAAAGCTCTACGAGCTGAAGGACAGCGAGGTCGCGGCCCAGCGCCGGGACATCGGCATGGTCTTCCAGCGCTTCAACCTCTTCCCGCACATGACGGCCATCGAGAACGTCATGGAAGCCCCGGTCATGGTCAAGGGCGAGAGCAAGGCCGTCGCCCGGGCGCGCGCCGTCAAGCTCCTGGACCGGGTCGGCCTCGGCGACAAGGGCGGGAACTACCCCACCCAGCTCTCCGGCGGCCAGCAGCAGCGCGTGGCCATCGCCCGCGCGCTGGCGATGGAGCCGAAGCTGATGCTCTTCGACGAGCCCACCTCGGCGCTCGACCCGGAGCTCGTCGGCGACGTCCTCGACGTCATGCGCGACCTGGCGGAGTCGGGCATGACGATGATCGTGGTCACCCACGAGATGGGCTTCGCCCGCGAGGTCGGCGACAACCTCGTCTTCATGGACGGCGGTGTCGTGGTCGAGTCCGGCCACCCCCGCGAGGTCCTGGGCAACCCGCAGCACGACCGCACGAAGGCCTTCCTCTCGAAGGTCCTCTAGGGCGGCGGCGTTCCACGCGTGAGGGGCGGTACGGACATCCGTACCGCCCCTCACGCATGGGGTCGAGGGCCGAATCCGTCACGAATGCCTCCATGCGTAATACCCTCGAACATGTCTCAGCCGTTACCGGAGACACCGATCCGCGGCCGTAAGGACTACAAGTGGAACTGGCCCATTACTCGGACTACGCCGTGCGCCTGGTCAACACCGAGGAGCCGGCCCGCAACAAGGACTCGCTGACCTCCGTGGACGCCGTCCGCGCCCTCTTCGGCGCCAGCGTGCAGATGGCCCGCCGGGTCACGGACGGCGACGTCACCCGCTTCCGCAACGTCCGCGGCCGGCTGCGCACCGTCTTCGAGGCCGCCGACGGCGGCGACCACGTCCTCGCCGTCGACCTGCTCAACTCCCTGCTCATGGAGTTCCCGGTCAGCCCCCAGGTTTCCGGGCACGAGGCCATCGACGAGCACAGCGAGCACGGCGGCCCGAACTGGCACATCCACCTGGCTGACCACCCCTCCAACGCCTCCGCCGGCTACGCCGCGATCGCGTGCTTCGGGCTGGCCTTCCACCTCACCGAGCACGGCCCCGACCGGCTCGGCCTCTGCCAGGCCCCGCCCTGCCGCAACGCCTACCTCGACACTTCCACCAACCGCTCCCGGCGCTACTGCTCCGACCGGTGCGCCACGCGCGCCAACGTCGCCGCCTACCGCGCGCGCAAGCGGCTGGAGGCCGAGGAGTCCGCCCGCAGCGGACGCAGCGCCGAGGAAGCCCAGGAGAGCCACGCCCTCAGCGAACGCTGATCCCCGCCCGTGTGCTCCGGCCGGGGGCGCGGCCGGAAGCGGACCAGGGCGGTCGCCAGCACGAGCTCGTCGGGCACCGCCCCGTAGTCCGTGCTGTCGCCCGTCGCGTTGTACGGGTTGTCGCCCAGCACCCACCAGCCGCCCGGCCGCCGCTCCGCCGCCCGCTTGACGACCAGCAGGTCCTGCTGGAACGGGTGGCGCAGCACCACCACGTGGCCCGGCCGCACGGGGGCCCCGTAGCGGACCAGCACCTGGTCCCCGTTCTCCAGGGTCGGCGCCATCGAGGGGCCCATGACCTCCACCGTGCCGATCCGCTTCAACGGCGACTCCCACTCCCGCGCCCGGCCGCGCGAGCGCGTGCTCCCCGCCATCCGAGACCTCCTTGACCGCGCCCGTTCACTCTTCGTGCCATCCCGCATGCTGCCGCACTCTTCCGTACATTCGGTCACCGCCCCGGGTACGCCCCTGGACTTTTGTCCCAACCGCACGGGGGCGCCCGCGAAATCGTCTGTCTCACGGAGTAATCTCCCCCTTGAGAAGACGATCACGAGGAGGACAAACTCCATGCTTTCCCGCCTCTTCGCCCCCAAGGCGAAGGTCTCCGCCCACTGCGATCTTCCGTGCGGCGTGTACGACCCTGCCCAGGCCCGCATCGAGGCCGAGTCCGTCAAGGCCGTGCAGGAGAAGTACCAGGCCAACGACGACGCCGACTTCCGCGCGCGCGCCATCACCATCAAGGAGCAGCGCGCCGAGCTCGCGAAGCACCACGTTTCCGTGCTGTGGAGCGACTACTTCAAGCCGCCGCACTTCGAGAAGTACCCGCAGCTGCACACCCTGGTCAACGACACCCTGAAGGCCCTCTCGGCCGCCAAGGCGTCGAACGACCCGGCGACCGGCGCCAAGGCGCTGGAGCTCATCGCCGAGATCGACCGCATCTTCTGGGAGACCAAGGCCGCCTGATCGGACTCTCCGGTCTGATCTGCCTTGTCCCGTAGGACGATGACGAAGGGGCCCGGCCGCATCGCGGTCGGGCCCCTTCGTCGTGCGCGGCGGACCGCTCGTCCTAGTCCTAGTCCTCGTCCTCGTCCTCGTCGTCCAGGCGCGCCAGCCAGGTGGCGAGGCGTTCCACGGGGACCTCGAAGTCCGGGTTCAGGTCGACGAAGGTGCGCAGCTGCTCGGCGAGCCACTCGAAGGTGACCTCCTCCTCGCCTCGCCGCTTCTCCAGCTCCTCGATGCCGCGATCGGTGAAGTACAAGTCGGGCTCCGTGCGGTGGTCGGGTGTTCGGGTGTGTCCCGCCAGGATAATCCGCCCGCCGGGGGCGGACCCGACCTGACCGCTTTCCGCCGTTCGCGGAGCCCCTCCCCAGGGCAGGGATGGAGGGTCCGCGGCGGGAGGCACGCATGGATCACCCCGAGCCGAGCGACGGCGTACTGAGGGCCCTCGGTTCCACCGAGCCGTCCGCCGAGGGGACCGCGCTGGTGTGCGGCGTACGGCGGGCCCGGCGGCTGCGGCTGCTGCGGGAGCTCGCGCGGCAGCCCGGCGCCCGCGCCGGGGAGGCGGCCGAGCGATGGGCGCTGCTGGAGGAGGCCGGACGGCGCGACCCCCGTGCGGTGGACGACGTGGTGCACTATCCGGCCACCGGGGTGTGGGCCGAGGAGACGCTGGGCCGGCTGCGCACGCGGTACGGACCGCCCGCCGACCTCGGACACCTCGGGGCACTGGCCGCCGCCGCGGCACTGCGCGCCGGGATCGGCTTCAAGATCACGCTGCGGCCCGCACACGGACGCCTCGTCCTGCCCACCCTCGGGCTGCTGCGCCCGGACCGGCCGGGCCCGCTCGCCCTGACCGAGGGCTCCTGGGACCCCGGCAGCCCGGAGGCACTGGCCCTGCACGCGCTGCCCGACGGGCGGACCGCCCTCGACGACCTGGACCCGTACCGCGCCCCGGGCAGCGTGCCCGCCGCCCGCCGGCTCACCCCCAAGGGGCACAAGCGCTGGGACACCCAGTGGTCCGGCGCCCTGACCCTGCTGCGGCGCTACGACACCGCCCGCGCGGAGGAGGCCGGCAGGCTGCTGCGCTGCCTGGTCCCGCTGTCCGGCGGCTCCCGGTCCTACGGCGGAACCCTGCCCGCGGCGGCGGGCTCCGTCCTGGCGCGGGCGCAGCCGCCGCCCGCACTGGCCGCGACCCTCGTGTTCGAGGTGCAGCACGGGAAGCTGGCGGCCCTCGCGGAGGTGCTGCCGCTGCACACCGCCGACCGCACGGCACGCTACTGGGCCCCCTGGAGGAACGATCCGCGACCGCTGGAGGGACTCCTGAGGGGCGCGTACGCGCATCTCGGGCTGGCGGGCTACTGGCAGCGCGCGGCGCTCTACGGGGCCAGGGGGGCGTGGGCGCAGCACGCGCGGGTGCGGGCGCAGGTGGCGGCCGTGCTGCCCGTCCTGGACGCGTCCCCGGAACTCACCGCGGGCGGAAAGGTGTTCGTCGGCGCGATGGCCGCCGCGGAGCGGGCCATGGACGGGGTGTCCTCGCCCGGTACGCGGTACGCGGTGGCCCGCGGGGTGGTGGAGCGGGACCGGGCCGCGTGGTGTGCGGCGCACCCGAACCTGGCCCCGTACGCGGCCGTCTGACGGCTCGGGGCTGCCGCCGCGCGGGGCGAGGTCCCCTGCCCGCCCTTCCACCGTTCCCCGGGCTCTGCCAGGACCCGGTCCTCAAGCGCCGGACGGGCTGGATGCGCCGGAAGGCCCGGTCCCCAAGGGGGCCGGGCCTTCCACTGTTCAAGCGAGCGCAGTGCTCAGGCCTCGAAGACCTCGTTCAGGAGGAGCTGCTGCTCCGCCTGGTGGCGCTTGGCCGAGCCGACCGCCGGGGACGAGCCGTGCGGGCGGGAGATGCGCCGCAGGCGCTCGCCGGCCGGGACGTCCGCGCCGACCGCCAGGTCGAGGTGGTCGATCAGGTTGAGGGCGATGAAGGGCCACGCGCCCTGGTTCGCCGGCTCCTCCTGGGCCCAGATGTACTTCGCCGCGTTCGGGAACTTGGCGATCTCCGCCTGGAGTTCCGCGCCCGGGAGCGGGTAGAGGCGCTCGATGCGGATGATCGCCGTGTCGGTGATGCCGCGCTTCTCGCGCTCCGCCTCGAGGTCGTAGTAGACCTTGCCCGCGCAGAAGACCACCTTGCGGACGGCGTTGGGGTCGACGGTGGAGTCGCCGATGACCGGACGGAACGAACCGGTCGTGAACTCCTCCGCCTTCGACGCCGCCGCCTTCAGACGCAGCATCGACTTCGGGGTGAAGACGATGAGCGGCTTGTGGTGCGGGTTGTGGACCTGCCAGCGCAGCAGGTGGAAGTAGTTCGACGGGAGCGTCGGCATCGCGACCGTCATGTTGTCCTGCGCGCACATCTGCAGGAAGCGCTCCGGGCGGGCGGAGGAGTGGTCCGGGCCCTGGCCCTCGTAGCCGTGCGGCAGGAGGAGCGTGACGCCGGACGTCTGGCCCCACTTCTGCTCGGCCGAGGAGATGAACTCGTCGACGACGGTCTGCGCGCCGTTGACGAAGTCGCCGAACTGGGCCTCCCAGAGGACCAGCGCGTCGGGGCGGGCCAGCGAGTAGCCGTACTCGAAGCCCATGGCCGCGTACTCGGAGAGCAGCGAGTCGTAGACGTTGTAGCGGGCCTGCTCGTCCGACAGGTAGAGCAGCGGGGTGTAGTCCTCGCCGGTCTCCCGGTCGATCAGGACCGCGTGGCGCTGACCGAAGGTGCCGCGGCGGGAGTCCTGGCCGGACAGCCGGACCGGGGTGCCCTCCATCAGCAGCGAGCCGAAGGCCAGGGTCTCGCCCATGCCCCAGTCGATGGTGCCGTCGTCGATCATCGCCGCGCGGCGCTGCAGCTGCGGCAGCAGGCGCGGGTGGACGGTGACCGTGTCCGGGATGTTGACCTGGGCCTCGGCGATCCGCTTGACGACCTCCTGGGAGATCGCGGTGTTCACGAACACCGGGAACTCCTGCGCGACCTGCGCGGGCGCCACCGGGGCGACCGCGGGCTGCGTGGCGGCCTCGCGGACCTCCGCGAAGACCTTCTCCAGCTGGCCCTGGAAGTCCTGGAGCGCCTGCTCCGCCTCTTCCAGCGTGATGTCGCCGCGACCGATGAGGGACTCGGTGTACAGCTTGCGCACCGAGCGCTTCTTGTCGATCAGGTCGTACATCAGCGGCTGCGTGAACGCCGGGTTGTCCGACTCGTTGTGACCGCGGCGGCGGTAGCAGATGAGGTCGATGACCACGTCCTTGTTGAACGCCTGACGGAACTCGAAGGCGAGCCGCGCGATGCGGACCACGGCCTCCGGGTCGTCGCCGTTCACGTGGAAGATCGGCGCCTCGATCATGCGGGCCACGTCGGTCGCGTACATCGAGGAACGCGAGGACTCCGGGGCGGCGGTGAAGCCGACCTGGTTGTTGATGACCACGTGCACGGTGCCGCCGGTGCGGTAGCCGCGCAGCTGCGACATGTTCAGCGTCTCGGCGACGACGCCCTGGCCCGCGAAGGCCGCGTCGCCGTGCAGGGCGACGGGCAGGACCGTGAAGTCCGTGCCGCCCTTGTTGATGATGTCCTGCTTGGCGCGGACCACGCCCTCCAGGACCGGGTCCACCGCCTCCAGGTGCGAGGGGTTCGCGACGAGCGAGACCTTGATCTGCTCCCCGTCCAGGCCCGTGAAGGTGCCGTTGGCGCCCAGGTGGTACTTGACGTCGCCGGAGCCGTGCATGGACTTCGGGTCGAGGTTGCCCTCGAACTCGCGGAAGATCTGCGCGTACGACTTGCCGACGATGTTCGCCAGCACGTTCAGGCGGCCGCGGTGGGCCATGCCGATCGCGACCTCTTCGAGGCGGGCCTCGGCGGCCGAGTCGATGACGGCGTCGAGCAGCGGGATGACGGACTCGCCGCCCTCCAGGGAGAAGCGCTTCTGGCCGACGTACTTCGTCTGCAGGAAGGTCTCGAAGGCCTCCGCCGCGTTCAGCCGGCGCAGGATCCGCAGCTGCTCCTCGCGCTCCGGCTTGGTGTGCGGGCGCTCGATGCGGTCCTGGATCCAGCGGCGCTGCTTCGGGTCCTGGATGTGCATGAACTCGACGCCGGTGGTGCGGCAGTACGAGTCGCGCAGCACGCCGAGGATGTCGCGGAGCTTCATCATCGACTTGCCGGAGAAGCCGCCGACCGCGAACTCGCGCTCCAGGTCCCACAGGGTGAGGCCGTGCTCGGTGATGTCGAGGTCGGGGTGCTTGCGCTGCTTGTACTCCAGCGGGTCGGTGTCGGCCATGACGTGGCCGCGGACCCGGTAGGAGTGGATCAGCTCGAAGACGCGGGCGGCCTTGGTGACGTCGTCGTCGTGCGAGGCGTCGATGTCCCGGAGCCAGCGGACCGGCTCGTACGGGATGCGCAGCGCCTCGAAGACGTCGTCGTAGAAGCCGCTCTCGCCGAGCAGCATGTTCGCGACGATGCGCAGGAACTCGCCGGAGGCCGCGCCCTGGATGACCCGGTGGTCGTAGGTCGAGGTCAGGGTCATGACCTTGGAGATGCCCAGCTTGTTCAGGGTGTCCTGCGAGGTGCCCTGGAACTCGGCGGGGTAGTCCATGGAGCCGACGCCCATGATGACCGACTGTCCGGGCATCAGGCGGGGCACGGAGTGGACGGTGCCCAGGCCGCCGGGGTTGGTGAGGGAGACCGTCACCCCGGTGAAGTCGTCCATCGTCAGCTTGCCGATGCGGGCCCGGCGGACGATGTCCTCGTAGGCCTGCCAGAACTCGAAGAAGTTGAGGGTCTCGGCCTTCTTGATGCCGGCGACGACGAGCTGGCGGTCGCCGTTGGGCTTCACGAGGTCGATCGCGAGGCCGAAGTTGATGTGCTCCGGCTTGACCAGGGTCGGCTTGCCGTCCTTCTCCGCGAAGGAGTAGTTCATCGACGGCATGGCCTTGATGGCCTGCACCATCGCGTAGCCGATGAGGTGGGTGAAGGAGATCTTCCCGCCCCGGGCGCGCTTCAGGTGGTTGTTGATGACGATGCGGTTGTCGAACAGCAGCTTCACCGGGACGGCGCGGACGGACGTGGCCGTCGGCACTTCCAGCGAGGCGTTCATGTTCTTGACCACGGCAGCCGCCGGGCCGCGGAGCGTCACCAGTTCGGGGCCTGCGGGGGCCTCAGAGGTGGGCGCGGCGTTAGTCGCTCCAGTGGAGCCGGTGCTTGCACCGGGGGGCGCGGCCTTCTGAGGGGCTACGGAGGCGGGGGCGGCGGCGGGAGCCGGGGCCTGAGGGGCGGGGGCTGCCGGTGCGGCGGCGGCCGGGGCCTGGGAGGTGACAGTCACAGCAGGGGCACCAGAGGGGGTGGCAGGTACAGGGGCAGGTGCTGACACGGGCGTCGTGGGCGCTGCGACGGGGGTGGCGGGCGCGGGGCTCGCCGTCCCTGGGGCGGCGGCGTCGGAAGCCTGCGAAGCCACGGCGGTGACGGGGGCGGCGGCCTGTGCGGAGGCGCCGTCCGTCGTCGTCGCGGCAGGGGGAGCGGGCCGGTCCGTGGGCTTGTCCGCCTTCACCGGAGCGACAGCGCCACCCGGCTTGTAGTCGGCGAAGAAGTCCCACCAGGCCCGGTCGACCGAGTTCGGATCCTGGAGGTACTGCTGATAGATCTCGTCGACGAGCCACTCATTCGCGCCGAAGCCTGGGGCGGGGTTCTTCCCGCTCCCTCCTGCTTCGGTCGTGGTGCTCGAGTTACTGGGGGACTGTGGCGACACGGCGGCAACCGCCCTCTTCCGCTTCACAAGGTATGGACAGCGGGAATAAAGGCTACGCCTCCCGGGCCGTGAGATGCAGACCGGGCGGGACTTACGTCGCGCAGGTCACATCGAACGGCGGGTTTCACCACCTGGAATGGCGGGAAACAAACGCGGTTCGGGCAGGAGACACCGCGGTTGCGGCCCCCTGGCTTCGCACCCCTGACGGACCCCGGCGCGTGTGGCCGAGATCATGTCCTTCCCACTCGAACCCTACGTCAACTCGGCGTCTGCGAGCTGCCCGGAAGAGTGACAAGGATCCGGCAGCCCCGTGATGATTCGGCCACTCCGATGTGGCCCCCGTGCAGGCCGACCGCCCACCGTGCGATGGCGAGGCCCAGCCCCGTGCCGCCGTCGCCGCCCCGCGCGCTGCCCCGGTTGAACCGCTCGAAGACCCGGTGGCGCTCCGCCTCCGGAATCCCGGGACCTTCGTCCCGCACTTCGAGCACCAGGCCCCCGGGCGCGTCGCCCGCCCGGGCGTGGACCGTGACCCGGCCGTGCGGGGGGCTGTGCTTGACCGCGTTGTCGATCAGGTTCGCCACCACCTGGTGCAGCCGCTCGGCGTCCGCGTACGCCGTCAGGTCCGGCGGGGACACGTCCAGGTGGAGGTGGACGTCGTTGCGGGTGTGCCCGCCCGAGCCGGAGGACAGTCCCGGCCGGCCGGCGGCCGCCAGGCCCGACTCCTTCAGCACCCCCGACAGGTACGGCCACACCTCGAAGCGGCGGGCCCGCAGCGGCACCACCCCGTTGTCCACGCGGGAGAGGTCCAGCAGGGTCTCCACCAGCCGGCCGAGCCGCTCGGTCTGCTTCAGGGCCGTGCGCATGGTCTCCGGATCGGCGGCGGAGACCCCGTCCACCACGTTCTCCAGCACCGCCCGCAGGGCCGCGATCGGGGTGCGCAGCTCGTGCGAGACGTTCGCCACGAGCTCCTTGCGGTGCCGGTCCACCGCCTCCAGGTCGTCCGCCATCAGATTGATGGTGGAGGCCAGGTCGCCCAGCTCGTCGCGGCGGCCCGCCCCGCGCACCCGGCGCGTGTAGTCCCCGTGGGATATCGCCCGGGCCACGGTGGTCATGTCGTCCAGCGGCGCCGTCAGGCTGTGCGCCACGAACTGGGTGATCAGCATGGAGGCGATCACCGAGAACACCGTGATGAAGCGCACTTCGGTGGCCGTGCGCAGGGCCACCATCAGGAGACCCGTGGTGATGAAGACCGACACCACCACGAGCGTGCCCAGCTTGGTCTTGATCGAGAACGGGGAGAAGGGCCGCAGCACCCCGGGCGGCCGCTGCCCCGGCGGCCGGTAGCCGCTCACGGCTGCGCCGGGGTCTCCAGGGCGTACCCGACGCCGTGGACCGTACGGATCCGCTCGGCGCCGATCTTCCGGCGCAACGCCTTGATGTGGCTGTCGACCGTACGGGTCCCGGACGCGTCGGCCCAGTCCCACACCTCCGCCAGCAGCTGCTCGCGCGAGAGCACCGCCCGCGGGGTCCCGGCGAGGCACACCAGCAGGTCGAACTCCGTCGGCGTCAGGTGCACGTCCTCGGTGTGCACCCGGACCCGGCGCTGCGCGTGGTCGATCTCCAGATCCCCGAGGCGCAGCGTGGCCCCGCGCGGGGCGTGCGCGGCCAGCGTGGCCCGCTCCACCCGCCGCAGCAGTACGTGGACCCGCGCGGCCAGCTCGCGCATCGAGAAGGGCTTCGTCATGTAGTCGTCGGCGCCGACCCCGAGGCCGACGAGCATGTCGGTCTCGTCGTCCCGGGCGGTGAGCATCAGCACCGGAACGGGCCGCTGCGCCTGGACCCGGCGGCAGACCTCCAGGCCGTCGAAGCCCGGCAGCATGACGTCCAGGACCAGCAGTTCCGGCAGCCAGCTCTCGGCCGCGGCGACGGCCGCCGGCCCGTCCGCGGCCGTCTGCACCTGGAAGCCCTCGGCGCGCAGCCGGGCCGCGATCGCCTCCGCGATGGTGTGGTCGTCCTCGACGACGAGTACCCGGCGTTGCGCGCCCGGGGTGGCCGCGGCGCCGTTGTGGGTGGTGTGCGTCTGTTCCATGTCCCGCCCCTGAAGATCCCGCGTGGTAGGGGTGCAGCGTAGAGGAGCGCTCGGGCTCCGGCTATGACGGGTGCGCTGCGCGGGTTCGTCGCGGGGGCCCTTGCCCCCGGACCTGCGGTTCAAACGCCGGCGGGCTGGAAAATCCGGCCTCGCCGGCGTTTGAACCGCGGGTCCGGGGCGGAGCCCCGGGGAACGGTGGAAGGGCGGGTGGGGGACTTCGCCCCGCGGGGCTGCCCGGCTCCGGGGCTACAGGGTCAGGCCGTGGCCGTGCGGGAACACCGGGTTCTCGGTGTCGTTCGGGACGTCGGGCCGGGAGGCCGCCACCGCCGCCATCGAGCGCGGGAGCTCGAAGGGCAGGCGCCCCGCGGCCGTGGCCCGGCCGAAGGCCACGTCCAGGAGGGCCGCGTCGGAGGCGCCGTAGTCCGCGATCAGCGCGGCCGCCCGCTCCGCGATCTCGGGGATCACCGCGGCCCGCTCCAGGTTGATGCAGACCAGGGTCGGGACGGCGTCCAGGAGGGACAGGATCTCGGTCAGTTCCGGCTCGGGGAAGGCCAGCGAACCGGAGTGGAAGAAGGACTCGAAGATGTTCGTGCGGGGCTCGTGCGGGGTGCGCAGCCGCAGTACCGCCAGGTCCGCTTCGGCCGGGTCGGACACGACGTCCCCGTACGCCGCCGCGACGTCCGCGTCCACGTCCTTGACGTACAGCTTCGGCCGGCCGGACACCGGCAGGGTCTCCCCGGTGTTGGTGAGCACCGTCAGGGAGCGCCGCTGGGCCGCCGCGCCGGCCGCCGTGAAATCGGCGCGGCCGACCGTCTCGGCCGCCGCGTCCGGGTCCACGTACGGGTTCTCGAACAGGCCGAGGACGAACTTCTCGCGCAGCAGCCGGCGTACGGACGCGTCGATCCGGGCCTCGGTGACCCGGCCCGAGCGGACCATCTCGACGATGACCGCGGGGCACTGCTCGCCGCCGAACTGGTCCGAGCCCGCCTCCAGCGCGCGGGCCGCCCGCTCGGACACGCTCAGGTGCTCCAGGCCCCAGGCCCGGGCCGGGTGCGGCTCGCCGAAGATCGTCGACTCGGTGAGCAGGCCCCAGTCGGTGCACACGATGCCCTGGAAGCCGAGCTCCTCGCGGAGCAGGCCGGTGACGACGCCCTTGTTGAAACCGAAGCCGACCTCTTCCCAGTCGGTGCCGACGGGCTGGCCGTAGTAGGGCATCATCTGCGAGCAGCCGGCCGCGATGGCCGCCTTGAACGGCTCCAGGTGGTGCTCGCGCATCCCGCCCGGGTAGACCTGCTCCTTGCCGTGCGCGAAGTGCGGGTCCTCGCCGTCCTTCTGCGGGCCGCCGCCGGGGAAGTGCTTGACCATCGCGGAGACCGAGGCCGCGCCGAGCGTCTCGCCCTGCAGGCCCCGTACGTACGCCTGGACGAGCTCGCCCGTCAGCTTCGCGTCCGAGCCGAAGGTGCCCGACTGGCGGGCCCAGCGCGGCTCCGTGGCCAGGTCGATCTGCGGGTGCAGGGCGACGCGGAAGCCGACGGAGAGGTACTCGCGCCGCATGATGTCGGCGAACTCGAAGACCAGCTCCGGGTCGCCGATCGCGGCCAGGCCGATCGCCTCGGGCCAGGCGGAGAAGGCGCCCGCGTTGAAGGAGGCGCCGACGTTGTCGGTGAAGGAGTGGCGGGGGTCGGTCGACAGGGTCACCGGGATGCCGAGGCGGGTGGCGGCGGCCATCTCCTGGACGGCGTTCTGCCACAGCGCCATCTCGCGGGCGCCGTAGCTGCCGAGGAGGTTGAAGTGGGTGAGGTGGCGGTCCTCGATCAGCTCGGGGGTGGTGAACGGGAGGATCGAGCCGTCGGTCTCGGTGACCGGGGTGCCGTCCGGGTTCATCATCAGCATCGAGTGGAAGAGCTGGCCGGCCTTCTCCTCCAGGGTCATGCGGGAGAGCAGGTCCTCGACGCGGTCGTCGACGGGGAGGGAGGCGTCCCGGTACGGGAGGGGCGCGGTGGAGGTGGTCGGGGGTGCCGGGGTCGCGTTCATGGCGGGGCTCCTGAGGAGGTCGGTCGCGCGGGAGGTCGCGGGGGTGGACGACTTGTCGGGTGCGGGTGCGGGTGCGGGTGCGGGTGCGCGTCCCGGGCGGGGTCCGGGCGGGGCCGCGGGTCCGGGTGCGTGGGCGGGGGCGGTGGCGGGCCCCGTCGGGGGGCGGGCCGTCACCTGACCGAGCGGATCAGCTGGACGAGGGCGGCGCCGACGGCCGCCGCGATGCCGCCGGCGAGGAAGAGGGCGCCGTAATTGCCGCCTCCGCCGATGGCGAGGACGAACGGCGCGAGCATCGGGACGAGGGACTGCGGGAGGGCGTTCGCGATGTTCAGTACGCCCATGTCCTTGGCGGCGGTCTCCGGGTCGGGCAGGACGGCGGCGGCGAGCGCCACGTCGACCGCGAGGTAGAGGCCCTCGCCGAAGCCGAAGACGGCCACGGCGAGGAGGAACATTCCGAAGGTGCCCGCCGTGGCGATCAGCAGCAGCCCGACGCCGATGACGAAGGCGGAGGCGAGCACGAAGGGCTTGCGGCGGCCGGTGGCGTCGGACAGCCAGCCGCCGGCGAGGGAGCCGGCCACGACGCCGCCGACGGTGACGAGGGTGGTGGTGAACATCTTCGAGGCGACGTCGCCCTCGGCGACCCCGAGGCGGTCCATCAGGAAGTACACCTGGTAGCTGGTCACGCAGGCGATGCCGATGAAGACCAGGAAGCGGCTCGCGAAGTTCCACGAGTAGTCGGGGTTCTTGCGCGGGTTCACCCAGAAGCTGTGCAGGAACTCCCGCCAGCCGTACGGGGCCACGGACTCGGCGCGGGCCGGCCGGTCGGGCATCACGGCCGCCAGCACACACACCCCGAGGACGCCGACGACGGCCGGGACGATGAAGGCCAGCGCCATGTTGTCCGTGAAGAGCTGCGCGAGGAAGCTGCCCGCGACCATCGAGACGGACAGCATCATGCCGACCATGCCGGAGACGCGGCCGCGCTGGTGGTCCGGGATCAGGTCCGGGATGCAGGCGGTGACCATGCACAGGGCGGCGTTGCAGCCGAGCTGCGCGATGGCCCAGCCGATGAGCAGCGTGGTGACGCTGGAGCCGAGGCCGACGACGGTCAGCCCGGCGGCGGCCACCACCATGCCGCCCACGAGCCAGGGGCGGCGGCGGCCGAACCTGCTGGTCGTGCGGTCGGAGAGGGCGCCGAAGAGCGGGTTGCCGACGAGGGCGAGCAGGGCTCCTACGGAGAGCACCTTGCCGAGGGCGGCGCCGCGCTCGGCTTCCGGGACGATCTGGGCCACGCGCAGGGCCAGGGTCACCACGATCGGGGTGAAGACGGCGATGCAGACGCCGAGCTGGGCGGCGACCAGGCCGAAGATCAGCTTGGCGGGGGCGTCGGCGGGGGCGTGGGCCGGGACGTCGGCGGGGGTGCCGACCGGGGCTTGGGCCGGGAGGGCGGCCTTCGTGGTGACCGAGGTGGTGACCGAGGTGGCCGGTGTGACCGGGGTGGTGGCCAGGGTGGTGGCCAGGGTGGCCGAGGTGTCGGCCGGTGTGGCCGGATCAGGTCGGTCGGTGGCGTCGCGTGGGGTTCCGGGGTCCTGCGTGAGCGGCATGGGGGCTCCAACGTCTCCGCGTCGGCCTCGTCGCCGACCGGGCGGCTTCACCGTAGGCGCGAAAACCATGCACCTACTAGGTTTTCATTCAGTGAGCTGGATCACTCCATCGGGATGGCCGGAAACAGTCGGGTTTAGGGTGGTCCGCATGGCACAGGACAAGGGTCGAACGGCCCCCAAGGCGGCGGCCGCCCGGGGCGGCTACGCGGTGGGCGAAGCCCGTCGCCAGAAGATCCTCGACACTGCCGTCGAGCACTTCGCGCGGTGGGGCTTCCACGCCTCCTCGCTCGCCCGGATCGCCAACGACTGCGGGATCACCCAGGGCGGCCTGCTCCACCACTTCCGCGGCAAGGAGGACCTGCTGCTGTCGGTCCTGGCGCAGAGCGAGCAGCACGACGTCGAGCGGCTCTTCAGCGGGCCGGCGGAGGAGGCCCCCACGGTCTCCGCGCACTTCGCCGCGGTGGTCGCCCTCGCCGAGGAGAACGCCCGGCGGCCCGGGCTCGTACGGATGTACAACACGCTGGTCGGCGAGTCCGGGAACCCGGGGCACCCCGCGCACGCCTACTTCCGGCAGCGCTACGACCGGGTGCTCGGCTACAGCGTCGACCTGCTCCGGGCGGGCGTCGCGCGCGGCGAGGTACGGGCGGACACGGACTGCGAGGCCGTCGGCCGCGAGACCATCGCGGTGATGGACGGATTCCAGATCCAGTGGGTGCTGGACCCGGAGGGCGTGGACATGGCGGTCCTGCTCCGCGGCTACCTGGACCGGCGGCTGCGGGAGATCACGGTGGCGGGAACGGGGCTGTGACGGGGCGGTGCCGGATCGGTGCGGCTTGGCCCGGCGTGCCCGGTGTGCCACGTGTGCCCGGCGGGCTCGTTCGGCCCGGCGTGTTTGACGGGCCCCGCGTGCTTGACGGGATTGCTCAGCGCGGCTCGAAGGGCGGCAGGGCGCTCAGGACCGCGTTCAGGGGCCGCGGCAGCGTGGTCTGGTCGGCGGCGACCTCGTAGCCGCCGTGCCGGAAGGCGTACGTGAACGAGTCGAAGACAGGTTGGGCGGGCATCGAGATCCGCGGCAGCCGGGGGAAGTCCGCTTGCCGGAGCGCGGTGCGCAGTTTCGTGAGGGCGGCCGCGGAGAGCTTGTCGCGGCCGACCGTCTCGGCCTTGCCGTTCAGCCGCTGGAACGATCCGTCACCCTTGATGATCAAGGTGCTGGTCTTTCCGGTGATGCCCCCGCTGCGGGTGACCGCGAGCAGGGTCTCGCCGGCGCCGGGCGGCGAGGCGCTGGGCGCGGGGGCGGGAGCGGAGGTGCTGGGCGCGGGCTGTGGGGCGGGGCCGGTGGTACCGGCGCCCTGGCTCTGGCCGGCGCTCTGACCGGGGGACGGGGTCCCCGGAGTCTCCGTCGCCGTCCCGGAGGGGGCGCTCGTGGCGGCGCCGGTACCGCCGCCCGTGCCGGTGCCCGCGTCCGTGCTCGCGTTCGTATCGGGCTTCGGCTTCGGTGAGGCCCCGTCCTCCGGCCCGCCGAAGGAGCATCCGCCCAGGGCCGCCACCACGGCCAGCGCCACGGCCGCCGTCGCCAAGCCCACTCGTCCACCACGTGCTCGCACGCCCCACCCCCGCAGGTATCCGGCTCGAACCCCGAGTATGGAGTCAGCACCACCCGCACGGATAGCACCCGGAGGCCGACATCCGCCGCTTCGCCCCCTGGCGCTGGCTGCCGCCCCTCACCGCCTTCGCGCTCGGCCTCTGGGGCCTCTCGCGGGGCGGCTCCCTGTGGCGCGACGAGTCCGTCACGTGGCAGGTCGCGCACCGCCCGCTCGGGGAACTCTGGGAACTGCTGGGCCAGGTGGACGCCGTCCACGGCCTCTACTACCTGCTGATGCACGCGGTGTTCGCGGTGACGGGCACCGCCGCCTCCGACCCCGGCCTCTGGGCCCTGCGCCTCCCCTCGGTGGCCGCCACGGCCCTCGCCGCGTCCGGCGTGGCCGCGGTGGCCCACCACCTGGCGGGTCCGCCGCGCGGCGGGAACGGGGGCGGCGTCCGTCCGCCTGCCCCGCCCGCCCCGCCTGCCCCGCCCGTCGGACCCAGCCGCCCCGACGGTCCCGCCCGTTCCGGCACCCCCGCCCGTTCCGGCACCCCCGCCCGCCCCGACCACACCGACGGCCCCGGCCTGCCCCGGCCGGCCGGCCCGGGGCGGCGTACCGGCCTCGCCGAGCGGGTCGCGGTGTCGGCCGGGGTCGCGTACGCCCTGCTGCCGCCCGTGCAGATGTACGCCCAGGAGGGGCGCTCGTACGCGTTCGTCGCCGCGGCCGTCGTCTGGGCCACGTACCTGATGCTGCGCGAGCGCTGGGCCGCCTACGCGGTGGTGCTGGTGCTGGGGTGCTGGCTGCACGAGTTCGCCGTACTGGCGCTGCCCGCGCACGCGTTCGCCGCCCGGCGCTCGCGCGGCTGGCGGCTCGCCGCCGGGGCGGTGGTGGCCGCGCTGGTGCCGCTCGCCCTGGTCAGCGCGCGGCAGGCGCAGACGCAGCTGGGCTGGCTCGGGCGGCCGACCTGGCAGGACTGGGCGGCGTACGGGGTCCTCGCGGCCGCCTCGCTGCTCCTGGCCCGGGGGGCCGCGCGGGACCTCGTACGGGTCGCCCTGCCGCTGGCGTTGCTGCCGCCCGGGCTGCTGCTCGCGGTCTCGCTGGTGCACCCCTGGTACGTGGACCGGTACGTCCTCTACGCCCTCGCCGGCCTCGCCCTGCTCGTGGGGGCGCGGCTCGCCACGGCGCGGGGGTGGTGGGTGTGGCCGCTGGTCGGGGTGCTGCTCGTCCCCGTGGGGTTCTGGTCCGCATGGCTGCGTACCCCCGAGAGCCGCAAGGACGACGCGCGGGCCGCGGCGGCGGCCGTCGGAGCACTCGCCCGCCCGGGCGACGAGGTGCTCTTCCTCCCCTCGCGGCGGCGCGAATGGCTGCTGTCCTCGCCGGAGGTGTACGGATCCCTGCGCGACCTCGGCCTGTCCCGCACCCCGGCGGCCTCGCGGAGCCTCCAGGGCGTGGAGCGGACCCCGGAGGAGATCCGGGCGGCCCTGCTGGACCCGGCCGTCGACCGGGTGGTCGCCCTGCTGGACCCGGCGGGGCAGCCGCTGGACGGCTACCCGGCGGAGGCGGTGAAACGCCAGACGCTGGTCTCCCACTTCGACCTGTGCTCCGTGACGGAGGTGCGCGGCGCCCGCGTGGCCCTCTTCGCGAGGCCGGGCGACTGCCCGTAGCTCCCGGCGGGCGGGCGGGCGGGTGGGCCGGCGGGTCGGCGGGTCCACCGTCCACGGGTCCGCGTGCCGTCGGCGGGCACCAGCACATCGAGCTCTACCCAGGTCACGACCACCTTGCCGCCGGTTCACTGGCCATGGTGCTGGACAGCCCGCACGGGGGATGCCGGCCCGCTGAACGACCCGGGGCGCGGAGGCCGCCCGCCGGGGCAACCTGCGCCCGGGGCGGGGGGTGTTCGCGGGGCGCGGGGACGCGGGGGAGAGGATGGCCGATGGGGCGCCGACCGTGCCGGGCCCCGTCGGATCCTGTCGGAGGTGCCTCATGGAAGCAGCCCACGCCCACTCCCACGCCCATTCCCACGCGAACCCCGCTTCCCGCGGCCTCGTGCCGCCCGGCCCGCTCGTCGGTGGGGGCTGGCTCGCGGAGCGGCTCGGGATGCCCGGCCTCGTCGTCTTCGACGCCTCCGTCGGGGCGCACCGCGACACGGACCGGCGGATTCCGGGGGCCCGCCCCTTCGACCTCGACGGCGCGCTGTCCGACCACACCGCCGCCGCCCCGCACACCATGCCCGGACCCGCCGCCTTCGCCGAGGCGATGCGCGCCCTCGGCGTCGACGACAGCAGCACGGTCGTCGCGTACGACGGCGCCGGGATCTACTCCAGCGCCCGCGCCTGGTGGATGCTGCGCGCCATGGGCTTCGACCGGGCGGCCGTCCTCGACGGCGGGCTGCCCGCGTGGCTCGCCGCAGGGCGGCCGGTGGAGCAGCACCGACCGGCTTACGCGGGCCCGCGCGGCTCCTTCACGGCCCGGCCTCGCGCCGGGCTGCTGGTGGACGCCGCCACCGTCTCGGCGGCCCTGGCCGACCCGGCCGCCGCGGTGCTCGACGCCCGGACCCGCGAGCGCTTCGCCGGCGCCGCCCCCGAACCCCGCCCGGGCCTGCGCGGCGGCCACATGCCGGGCGCGGTCAGCCTCCCCTTCGGCGAACTCCAGCGCCCCGACGGCCTGATGCGCCCCGCCGCCGAACTCCGTACGGCCTTCGGGGCGGCGGCGGGCGAGAGGGAGCGGCTGTACTTCAGCTGCGGATCGGGCGTCACCGCCTGCGTGCTCGCCCTCGGCGCGGAACTCGCCGGGTACGGGGAACTCGCCGTGTACGACGGCTCCTGGAGCGAATGGGGCGTACCGTCCCCGGACAGGCCGGTCGTGGAAGGGAGTTGAGCCGCCCCGGCCGGATTCCGGCGGTCGGCCCCGGGAGTCCGTGAGGCCGGGGGTTAACCCCACCCCGGAGCCGGGGACGTGCACCATGCCCCCGCGGTCGCCGCACGGGCACGATCGACACCATGACCACGAAGACGCACCCCCGCGGCACCACGGCCAAGGCCACGGCCACTTCCAAGGCCACCGCCACCTACACCGCCGCGGCCCTCGCCGCCGGGCTCCTGCTCACGGGCTGCTCCTTCGGCTCGCTCGTCGCGCGCGGAGGCCACGAGAAGACGGCGAGCGCCGATGCCACGGTCGTGGAGGCCGTCACGGCGGTCGACGTCTCGGACGCGGGCAGCGGATCCATCGAGGTGGTCGCCGGATCCGGCCCGGGCGTCACCGTCCGCCGCACCGTCCACTACCGCGGCGACACCGTGCCCCAGCCCGCCCAGCGGATCTCCGGCGGCGTCCTGACCCTCACCAACGGCGAGTGCTCCGGCCGCTGTTCCGTCGACTACCGGCTGGAGGTGCCGGCCTCCGCGACGGTCCGCGCCGGGAGCTCCAGCGGCAGCGTCACGGTGGCGGGCGTGGCCGCCGCCGACGTCACGACCTCCTCCGGCCCGGTCCGGGCCGAGCGGATCGCCGGCCCGCTGAAGGTCCGTACCTCCTCGGGCTCGATCGCCGCCGAGGAGCTCGCCGGGCCGGGCGCGGACGCCCGTTCCGAGTCCGGCGACGTCCGCCTGGCCTTCGCGAAGGCGCCGGCCTCGGTCGCCGTGCGGACCGGCTCCGGCGACGCCAAGGTGAAGGTTCCCGCGGCCCCGTACGCCCTCGACGTCTCCACCACCTCCGGCGAGCGCGAGATCACCGTCCCCGCGGACCCGTCCGCGACCGCCAGGCTCGCCGTACTGACCTCTTCGGGCGACATCGTCGTCTCGGCGGCCTGAGCCGCGCCGGGACGCGAAGGACGCGAAGGGCAAGGGCGCCGCTCCTCCGCACGCGCGTCAGCCGGGGGACCCGATGAAGGCTGTTCGCCCCGGGCGAACGGGGGTTGGGGAACATTGGGGGGCGCGCGTGCATTGAGTCGGCATAGCTCAACTTCACTGCCGGAGGGAACATCATGGCTTCGACGTCCGTAACGCTCACTCTGCCCGTGCTGCCGCTCGACGACGAGGTCGTGCTGCCCGGGATGGTCGTTCCGCTGGACCTGTCCGACGCAGAGGTGCGCGGTGCCGTCGAGGCCGCTCAGGCCGCCGCCGGGGAGGGCAAGCCGAAGGTGCTGCTCGTCCCCCGGGTCGACGGGAAGTACGCCGGCACCGGGGTGCTCGGGACGGTGGAGCAGGTGGGGCGGCTCTCCGACGGGGACCCCGGGGCGCTGATCCGGGGCCGCGGCCGGGTCCGCATCGGGGCCGGGACGACCGGTCCCGGGGCCGCGCTCTGGGTCGAGGGCGAGACGGTGGACGAGGTCGTCCCCGATCCGCTGCCCGGGGCCGTCGCCGAGCTCGTCAAGGAGTACAAGGCGCTCGCCACGAGCTGGCTCAAGAAGCGCGGGGCCTGGCAGGTCGTGGACCGGGTGCAGCAGATCGAGGGGGTCGGGGCGCTCGCGGACAACTCCGGGTACTCCCCGTTCCTGACCGTCGAGCAGAAGGTGGAACTGCTGGAGACGGCCGACCCCGTCGCCCGGCTGAAGCTCGCGGTCAAGGACCTCAGCGACCACCTCGCCGAGCAGGACGTCGCCGAGTCCATCGCCAAGGACGTCCAGGACGGCGTCGACAAGGTCCAGCGCGAGTTCCTGCTCAAGCGGCAACTCGACGCCGTGCGCAAGGAACTGCGCGAGCTCAGCGGGGAGAAGGAGGGCGAGGAGTCCGACGACTACCGGGCCCGCGTCGAGGCCGCCGACCTGCCCGAGACGGTACGGGAGGCCGCCCTCAAGGAAGTCGACAAGCTGGAGCGCTCCAGCGACCAGTCCCCGGAGGGTTCCTGGATCCGCACCTGGCTGGACACCGTGCTCGAACTGCCCTGGAACGAGCGGACCGAGGACGAGTACGACATCCGGGGCGCCCGCGCCGTACTGGACGCGGAGCACGCCGGGCTGAGCGACGTGAAGGACCGGATCACCGAGTACCTGGCGGTGCGCAAGCGCCGCTCCGAGCGCGGGATGGGCGTCGTCGGCGGGCGCAGGGGCGGGGCCGTGCTGGCGCTCGTAGGCCCTCCAGGCGTCGGTAAGACCTCCCTCGGGGAGTCCGTGGCCCACGCCATGGGGCGCAAGTTCGTCCGCGTGGCCCTGGGCGGGGTCCGCGACGAGGCCGAGATCCGCGGGCACCGGCGTACGTACGTGGGCGCGCTGCCCGGCCGGATCGTACGGGCGATCAAGGAAGCCGGGTCCATGAACCCGGTCGTCCTGCTCGACGAGATCGACAAGGTCGGCTCCGACTTCCGGGGCGACCCGGCCGCGGCGCTGCTCGAAGTCCTCGACCCGGCCCAGAACCACACCTTCCGGGACCACTACCTGGAGGTGGAGCTGGACCTGAGCGACGTGGTGTTCCTCGCCACCGCGAACGTGCTGGAGTCCATCCCCGAGGCCCTCGCCGACCGCATGGAACTGGTCCGCCTCGACGGCTACACCGAGGACGAGAAGGTCGTCATCGCCCGCGACCACCTGCTGCCCCGGCAGCTGGAGCGCGCCGGCCTGGCCGCGGAGGAAGTGGTCCTGGAGGAGGACGCGCTGCGCAAGCTCGCGGGGGAGTACACCCGGGAGGCGGGCGTGCGCACCCTGGAGCGCTCCCTCGCCCGGCTGCTGCGCAAGGTGGCCTCCCAGCACGAGCTGGGGGAGCGGGAGCTGCCCCTGCGGATCGGCGCCGACGACCTGCGGGCGCTCATCGGGCGGCCGCACCACGTACCGGAGTCCGCGCAGGACCCGGCCGAGCGGCGCACCGCGGTACCGGGCGTGGCCACCGGCCTCGCCGTGACCGGGGCGGGCGGCGACGTCCTGTTCGTCGAGGCCTCACTGGCCGATCCCGAGACGGGCGCGGCCGGGCTCACGCTCACGGGCCAGCTCGGAGACGTGATGAAGGAGTCGGCGCAGATCGCGCTGAGCTTCCTGCGCTCCCACGGCGCCGAGCTGGAACTGCCGGTCGCCGACCTGAAGGACCGGGGCGTGCACATCCACTTCCCGGCGGGCGCGGTGCCCAAGGACGGCCCGAGCGCGGGCATCACGATGACGACGGCGCTGGCCTCGCTGCTGTCGGGCCGGCAGGTCCGCACGGACGTGGCCATGACCGGGGAGGTCTCGCTGACCGGGCGGGTCCTGCCGATCGGCGGGGTCAAGCAGAAGCTGCTGGCCGCGCACCGGGCCGGGCTGACCACCGTCATCATCCCGAAGCGGAACGAGGCCGACCTGGACGACGTTCCCGCCGAGGTGCTCGCAGGGCTGTCGGTGCATCCGGTGACGGACGTACGCCAGGTCCTGGAGCTGGCCCTGGCCGCGGACGGGGTCCCGGTGGTCGCGGCGGCCTGATCCGGGCGGGCCGGGGGCCCGGGGTTCCCGCTCCGGCGGGGCCCCGGGCCCCCGGCGCACCCGCTGCGAAATACTGATGGCCCACCCACCAGCGAAGGAGCGGGCCGTGCACGGGACCGAAGACCAGGAGTTCCTTGCCCTGGAGCGGGAGCTGTCCGTCTTCCTCCGACGGGCCCGCGCCTCCTCCGGGGAGATGGCGCGCGAGCTGCACCCGGAGCTGGAACCGGCCGCGTACGGGCTCCTCGTACGGCTGGAAGCCGCCGGACGGCAGCGGGCGACCGAGCTCGCCGCGTACTTCGGGGTCGGCAAGGCCACGATGAGCCGGCAGCTGCGGGCCCTGGAGGTGCTGGGCCTGCTGGCCCGCGAGCCGGATCCGGCGGACGGGCGGGCCTTCCTGGTCGGGCTCACGGAGGAGGGCCGGGAGCGCTTCCTGCGCGTCCGGGGCGCCCGGCGCGAGCAGTACATGCGCAAGCTCGCGGACTGGGACCGCGGCGAAGTGGCGGAACTGGCGCGGCTGCTGAACCAGTTGAACGCGGGCGCGGAGTAGCACCCGGGGGCCCGGGGCACACCCCCCTGGGGCTCGCCTCCATGGCTCCCCCTAAGCCTCTACGGCTCCGCGTAAGCCCCTACGGCTCCGAGTGAGCCCCCTATCTGTATCTATAGCTCCGCGTAAGCCGCCGACGCGTCGTCGTGGCGCTTTTCGCGGCGGTGCGCCCGGCCCGGGTCCGACTCCAGCGTGCGGACCCGGTCGATCAGGGACTGCGCGCCTTCCTTGCGCAGCACCGCCAGGCATTCGGTCCAGTCGCCCTCCCCGAAGGTGTCCGTCCACCGGCTGGCCCCGTCGGTGAGCAGCGCCACCGCCCGGACCTCCGCGCGCGGCGTCCGCCCGGTCACCGCCCGGGCCGCCACCTCCGGGTCCGCGGCGGCGGTGAAGAAGCCGCCCTCCGCGTTGCGCAGCAGGTCGGCGGAGGCCTCCGTACGCAGCCGCTCGCGCGGGATGCGGTCCAGCCGGTCGTCGAGGACCGCGCGCACCTCGCCCCCGGGCGCCTGGAGGAGGAGTACGGAATCCGAGAGCACCAGGTGTTCGACGCAGGACGCGTCCCAGCGGACCACGACCACCGTCGCCTGCGGCGTCCGGACGTGAGAAAGGTCACAGGTGTCGCGATGGGTGTCCGCGGTGACGCGGATGGCCTCCGCCAGGACGCGATCGAGGGACATGTCCCGGCGCGATCCGGACAGTTCGGTCAATCGGCCACCCAGCCGGGCCGCGAACCACGGCACCCCGTGCGCGCATCCGACCTCCCCCGGCGGCGGGGTGACCCCGTCGAGGGCGACCAGAACGCCGCCGCCCGAGGCGGGGATCGCGGCCGACAGCCAGTCCTCGTTGGGGCGTTCCGGATGGCCGGGGGCGGAGGAGAGATCGATGCGCATGGGGACATTCTGCCCGCGCGGGGCTCCGTAGGGGCGGGCAGGGCCGGGGCAGGTACGGACCAGGGCGGTGGGAGCCGGGGGAGAGGGGACTGCCGGGTTCCGCGGGGCGCCCCTCGGCGATGTGGGCGGGCATCCTGCCAAAAGCCGCATCGATCTTTCAACCACCCGTCCACGGCGGGGCTCTGACAGCCGATCGCCGAGTTGGTCGCCAACTCCTCCGTACTGTTCACTCCTTCGTGTGGCCGGGCGGGCGATGTGCGGCCCTCATCCCAACTCACTGCGAGGGTCTGAGGCGGTACGGCGGTGGACGCGAGCAAGCAGCGCGTACCGCGTGACACGTACGGGCATCAGGCAACGAGCACGAGCAGCACACGTAAACAGGATTGCGAGCACCGGTGCAGAAGAAGCGGCCTCGGAAGAACGGCACCGTCGCGAACGGCACCGCACCCGACGGCACCGCACCCGACCGACGAGCCCCCGGCGGCCCGGTCGTCGCGGCCGCTCCCACCGGGCGCCGCGTCCGCGTGCGCAGCAGGCTGGTCATCGGGGTCGCCGTGGCCGGGCTCGCCGTGCTCGTGGCGGGAGCGCCCGCCGTCCTGTCCGCCTCCGCGGACCTGAAGGACTCCCAGCAGCTGGTCACCCTCGCCGACCGGAGCCGGCAGACCCTCACCCTCGCCCACCTGCTCGGGGACGAGCGCGACGCCGTCACCGCGTACGTGGCCAAGGGCCGCCCCGGCGGCCCCCGGGGCAAGCAGGCCGCCGTGGTCCAGGAACGCGCCGCGGGCACCGACCGCCAGCTCGCCGAGATCGCCACCGACGCCGACGAGGAACTCTCCGAGGCCCTCGACCGGATCGCAGCCGTCCGCAACGAGGCCATCGAGGGCAGGGACAGCGCCCTCACCGCACACCAGGCCTACGCCGGGGTCATCGCCGAACTCCTCGCACCGGGCGAGCGGCTCACCGAGCTGACCCCGCCGCGCGCCACCGACGCCCTCGTCACCACCCGCCCGCTGGCCGCCCTCGGCCAGGCCGTGGAGCAGGCCTCCGCCACCCGCGGCCTGCTGCTCGCCGCACTGTCCGTGCCGGGCGGCGACCGGCAGCCGGGCTCCGCCTTCGTGGACGAACTCACCGCCGCCGCCCAGCGGGCGCGCGTACGGGAGCAGGGCGCGCTCGAGGACTTCGCGCGGGCCGCGCGTCCCGACGTACGCCAGAGCCTCACCGCCACCGTCACCGGACCCGAGGTCAAGACGGCCGACGACTACCTCGAGCGGCTCACCGACCGGCCGACCCTTTCCGCCGCCGACCGCAAGCTCGATCCCGGCGCCGTCGGACCGGCCCTCACCGCCCGCGTCGACCGGATGCGCTCGGTCGAGGCCACCCTCGCCGGCCAGCGCGCCACCGCGCTCGCCGCGCTGCGCGACGACGACGTGACCGCGCTGGAGGTCATGGTCGCCTTCCTCGGTGTGCTCTTCCTCGTCACCCTCGGCATCTCCACCGCCATCGCGCGCTCCCTCACCCGCCCGCTGTCGGTCCTGCGGCGCGGCGCGGCCCGGCTGGCCACGCCGGAGGGCTCGGTGCAACCGGTCCGGTTCACGGGCCGCAACGACGAGTTCGCCGAAGTGGTGCGCCACCTCAACGCGGTACGCGACCAGACGGTCTCCCTGCACACCCGGATCGCCGGACTCGACGCCGACCGGCGCCGCCTGATCGGCCGCAACGAGGCGCTCTCGGGCGGCCGGGAGGCGCTGGAGGAGGAGCTCGCGCAGCTGCGGGCGGGGCTGGAAGAGCACCGCCGCATCATGTCGACGACGTCCGTGTCCCTGTCCCTGCGGACCCTGGGGCTCGTCGAGCGCCAACTCGCCGTCATCGAGGAGCTGGAGTCCGAGGAGCCGGACCCGGACCGCCTCTCCACCCTCTTCAAGCTCGACCACCTGGCGACCGTGATGCGCCGCCACAACGAGAACCTGCTCGTCCTCGCCGGCCAGGAGCACGGACACGGCCAGGGCCTGCCGGTGCCGCTGGTCGACGTCATGCGGGCGGCGGTCAGCGAGATCGAGCGCTACGAGCGCGTCGACCTCGGCGTGCTGCCCTCGTACACGCAGGTCGCCGGGCACGCCGCCGACGACATCTCGCACGTACTGGCGGAGCTGCTGGAGAACGCGACGACCTTCTCCCCGCCGGACGCCAAGGTCAAGGTCTCCGGCTGGCTGCTGGAATCCGGCGACGTGGTCCTCTCCGTCGTCGACGAGGGCATCGGGATCACCGGTGACCGGCTGACGACGCTGAACGAGCGGCTGTCCACCCCCGAGGCGTACGACGAGGAGCCCGAGTCCGAACACGGCCTGGGCCTCGGCCTCTACGTGGCGGGCCGGCTCGCGGCCCGGCACGGGGTGAGCGCGGAGCTGCGCGTCCAGCGGCACGGCGGCACGGAGGCCCTGGTCGTCGTACCGGCGGCGCTGCTGCCCGCCACCCCGCCGGCGTCCCCGATCCACAGCCTGGGCGCACCGGGCGCACCCGCGCTGCACCTGCCCGGGGTGATCGCGGAGGCCAACGAGAACACCCTGCCCTCGCGCCTACGGGGCCCTGCCGCACCCGCGCCCGAAAGCCCGGCGGAGCCGGCGGCCGCGGAGGCCCCGGCCCGGCCGGAGCCCGCCTTCGAGGCGGAGGCTGCCCCGGACGCGGTCGCGGACACAGCCCCGGTCGCGGATGCGGATGCGGTCGCGGATGCGGTCGCGGATGCGGTCGCGGAGCCGGAGGCCCCGGCTGCGGCACCGGCCGTTGACCCGGCACCGGCCGTTGACCCGGCACCGGCCGTGGACCAGGCCCCCGCCGCGTTCCCCGAGCCGGAGCCCGCGCACGGCGCAGCGAACGACACCGCGCACGGCGCAGCGAACGACACCGCGCACGGCGCAGCGAACGACACCGCGCGGGCCGCCGCCGCGGAGCCGCCCGCCCGGGTGGCCCCGGCGCCCGCTCCGGCGGCGTTCGTGCCTCCGGCCGGGCAGCTGCCGCCCACGGAGCAGGTGTTCCGGGTCCCGGCGCCGGTCGAGGTGCCGGCCGAGCAGGTGTTCCGGGTTCCGGCGGCCGCCGAGGCGCCCGGGGACGTACCCGCCGAGCAGGTGTTCCGCGTACCGCCGCAGGCCGAGGCGCCGACCGGGCAGCCGCTCGGGGACCAGGCCGCCGCCCCGCGGGGGAGCGAGCCGCAGGAGGTCCTCACCGACAAGGGGCTGCCCAAGCGGAGCCCCCGCACGGTGACCGCCGGGCGCGGGGAGGACGTGCGTCCGGCGCCGGGCCGGGTGGACGCCGACGAGCTGCGCCGCCGTCTCGGCGGGTTCTACCGGGGCGCCCAGGACGGGCGCCGCGTCGTGGAGGCCGAGCTCGCGCAGGACCCGCCGCAGGACCCGCCGCGGGATCAGGGGCAGACCGACCGGGGGGACACCGCACAGGAGGCACGCACATGAACGCGTCCAGTACGTACGGACTGAGCTCCCAGGCCCGCAACCTTCAGTGGCTGCTGACAGACCTGGTCGAGGAGGTGCCCGGGGTCAACTCGGTGGCCGTCGTGTCCTCGGACGGGCTCCTCCTGCTGTCCTCCGATCCGGTGGCACCCGACACACCGGCTCCGGTCTCCGCCGCACCCGCCCGCCCCGCGGGCCCCCGCGGCGCGTCCGCCGATCTCGCGACCATCGTCTCCGGCCTCGGCTCGCTCACCACGGGCGCCGCCGCCCTGATGGACGGCGGCTCGGTCAAGCAGACGATGGTGGCCATGGAGCACGGTTCGGTGTTCGTCATGGCCATCAGCGACGGCTCGCTCCTCGGCGTGCACGCCACGCCGGACTGCGACATGAGCGTCGTCGCGTACCACATGGCCTTGTTCGTGGGCCGCGCCGGCCACGTCCTGACCCCCGAAGTCCGCAGTGAGCTGCGCCAGTCGATGGAGAACACCCCGTGAGGAGTCCGGCCTCCGACCGGCTGCCGATACGCGGCGCCGACCGCCGTCCCGCCCGTGTACGCCCCTACTCCCTGACGGGCGGCCGTACCCGCTTCACGCAGGTCCTGCACGTCGAGACCTTCGTCGCGGCCCTGGACACCAAGGTGTCCGAGCCGCGCAAGGCCGACCGGATGCCGGAGCTGCCGGCGATCGTCGAGGTCTGCCGTCGCATGCGGACGATCGCCGAGATCGCCGCCCTGCTGAAGCTGCCGCTCGGCGTGGTTCGCGTCCTGGTCAGCGACCTCGCCGACCAGGGCAGGATCCGTGTCTACGGGACCGGGCACGGCAGTGGCCGTCCCGACCGCGCTCTGCTCGAAAGGGTGCTCAGTGGGCTCCGCCGTCTCTGAAACCGGCCTCTTCTCCGCCAACCCGGCCGCGGATCGGGACACCGATCCGGACGAGCCCGTACAGCCCTGGCAGTACGACCGCTCGCGGGCGCCCGTCGCCGTGAAGGTGCTGGTGGCGGGTGGTTTCGGGGTGGGCAAGACCACGTTCGTCGGTTCCGTCTCCGAGATCCGGCCGCTGCGGACCGAGGCCGTGATGACCGAGGCGGCCGCACCGACGGACGACCTGTCCGCCACCCCGGACAAGCACACCACCACCGTCGCCATGGACTTCGGGCGCGTCACGCTCGACGACGACCTCGTCCTGTACGTGTACGGGACCCCCGGCCAGGAGCGCTTCTGGTTCATGTGGGACGACCTGGTGCGCGGCGCCGTCGGCGGGATCGTCCTCGCCGACACGCGGCGGCTGCGCGACTGCTTCCCGGCGCTCGACTACTTCGAGAGCTGCGGGCTGCCGTACGCCGTGGCCGTCAACCACTTCGAGGGCACGCCTTCGTACGAACCGGAGGACGTGCGGGAGGCGCTGACCATACCGGCGCGCGTACCCGTCGTGATCATGGACGCGCGGCGCCGGGTGACGGTCCTGGAATCCCTGATGACCCTCGTGGGCCACGCCCTCGACTCGACCCCCGAATAGAGAACGTGCAGATGCGCAAGATACTCGTCGTCGGCGCCGGCCAGTCCGGTCTCCAGCTCGCCCTCGGACTCCAGGCGAAGGGGTACGAGGTCACCCTCATGTCCAACCGGACGGCGGACGAGATCCGCACCGGGCGGGTCATGTCCACGCAATGCATGTTCGACACGGCGCTCCAGCACGAGCGCGACCTCCAGCTGAACTTCTGGGAGCAGCAGGCGCCGAAGATCGGGGGCCTGGGCGTCTCGGTCGCCGCCCCCGACGGCAGCCGCCCCGTCGACTGGCTCGGCAAGCTGAAGGGCTTCGCCCAGTCCGTCGACCAGCGCGTGAAGATGGCCGGCTGGCTCGACACCTTCGCGCAGCGCGGCGGACAGCTGGTCATCCACGGCGCGTCCGTCTCCGACCTGGACTTCTTCTCCCGTACGTACGACCTGGTGCTCGTCGCGGCCGGCAAGGGCGAGCTGGTCTCGCTGTTCGCCCGCGACGCGGCCCGCTCCCCGTACGACGCCCCGCAGCGCGCGCTCGCGGTGTCGTACGTGCACGGGCTGGCCCCGCGCCCCGAGCACCCGGAGACGGACGCCGTGCGCTGCAACCTGGTCCCGGGGGTCGGCGAGCTGTTCGTGATCCCGACGCTGACCACCTCCGGGCGGGCCGACATCCTGTTCTGGGAGGGGATCCCGGGCGGACCGGTGGATGCCTTCGGCGGCGTGAAGGACCCGGCGGACCACCTCGCGCTGACGCTGGAACTGATGGAGAAGTTCACGCCCTGGGAGTACGCGCGGGCGACGAAGGTGGAGCTGACGGACGCGGGCGCCACCCTCGCCGGGCGCTACGCCCCCGTGGTCCGGGGCCCCGTCGGCCGGCTGCCGGGCGGCGGGCTGGTCCTGGGCGTCGCGGACGTGGTCGTCGCCAACGACCCGATCACCGGGCAGGGTTCGAACTCCGCCGCCAAGTGCGCGGCCTCGTACCTTTCGTCGATCCTCATGCACGGGGACAACCCGTTCGACGAGGCGTGGATGAAGGCCACCTTCGACAAGTACTGGTTCACCAGCGGCAAGCCCACCACCCAGTGGACGAACGCCATGCTCGGCGTCCCGCCGGAGCACGTCCTGAACCTGATCGGCGCGGCCGGGCAGCTCCAGCCGGTGGCGGACCGATTCGCCAACGGCTTCGACAACCCGGCCGACTTCGACGCGTACTTCTACGACCCCGAGGACGCGGCGGACTACCTCGCGGAGGTCTCGGGCTCCGACTCGGGCTCCGTCTCCGGAGCCGTCTCGCCCGAGTAGCCCGTGTCGTCCCCCGCCGCCGAGGTCCCGCCCGCTTCGGGCAGCGGCGGCGGGGTGAAGGCGCGCAGCGGCGCCCCGTCGGGGTCCGGCCGCACCGCGCCGAGCAGCGGATTCGCCGCGATCGGCGAGACCTTCACCTTCGCGCCCGGGCGCGGTGCCTGGATGACCTTGCCGTCGCCGACGTACAGGGCCACGTGGGTGGCGGTCGGGAAGTACACCACCAGGTCGCCGGGGCGCAGTTCGTCGAGCGGCACCCTGGGCAGCCGGGCCCACTGTTCCTGACTGGTCCGGGGGATCTCGCGGCCCGCGTGCGCCCAGGCCTGCGAGGTCAGCCCGGAACAGTCGAAGGAGGCCGGGCCCTCGGCGCCCCAGACGTACGGCTTCCCGATCTGGGCGGCCGCGTACGTGAGGGCCGTGCCGCCGGCCGCGGTGGGGGTGCGGAGCTGGGGCCCGGCGCTGCCCAGCTTCCCCGAACCGATCAGCTCCCGCTGGGCGGTGGCGGTCTCCTCGGCCTCGCGGGTGCCCAGCTCGGCGAGCTGGGCGGGGCTGAGCGAGGCCAGCATCCGCTCGACCTCCTTGAGCTGCGCGGCGGCCTCCTCCTTGCGCTTCTTGGTCTCGGCGGCCAGCTTCTGCTTCGAGTCCAGGGCCTTGCGGGCGGCGGTGGCGAGGAGGTCGGCCCGCTTCTCGCCCCGGGTCAGCCGCTCCAGCGCGGCGGCCCGCCGGGCCCCCTCGCGCTCCGCGACCCGGCGCTGCTCCAGGGCCCCTTGGGGGTTCCGGGCGAACAGCATCCGGGCGTACGGGGAGAATCCGCGGGCCCCCTTGTACTGCTCGCGCGCCAGCCGGCCCGTGATGGCGTGGGCGTCGGTGACGGCGGTACGGGCCTTGCCGAGCTCGGCGCTGAGCCGGCTCTCCTCGCGCTGCCGGGAGGTGAGGGCGGTCTCGGCGGCGTTGTAGGCCTCGGTGGCCTGCTCGGCGCGCTGGTAGAGGCCTTGGAGACGGGTGAGGAGGACCCCGACGGGCTCCGCGGGTGCGGTCGGGGCGTCCGGGGCCGTCGGTGCGTCCGGTGCGTCCGGTACCGCGGGCGTCTGCGGTACCGCCGGGGTCTGCGGTGTCACGGGGGCGGTGGGCTCGGCGTGGGTGACGGGGAGCGGGCCGGCCGTGACGAGGGCTGCGGCGAGGCACGCGGCGCGAAGCAGCCGACGTCTGCGTCGTCGTGACATGGGGTCACCTCCTGGCGGCCGATGCTGCCATGCGCGGTATGACAAATCGCCCACCCGGGGCGGCCGTGCCGCGCCGCTCACCCGGTCGGCGTACGTCCGCCGGCCGCACCCGATGAAACGCTTGACGCGGCTTTCGCCAAGTACGGGGTGAGGGGCCGACGGGGCCCCGCGAACCAGGGGAGGACCGGGTGAACAGCGCATACGAGAACGGCGCGGGGGCGGGCGCCGCGCAGGCGGGCGAGGCGCGGGCGAGCGGTCCGCGAGCGGGCGGCGGGCGGGCGGCGAGCAGGGGGAAGGGCGCCGGGTGGGCGGGGGCTGGGCCGCCGGATCGCCGGCCACCGGATCCCGGACCGCCGGATCTCCGGACACCTGAGGGATTCGGCGCGTTCTACGAGGAGCACATCGACGCCGTGCTCGGGTTCGTCACCCGGCGGGTCGCCGACCCGCACCTGGCGGCGGACCTCACGGCCGACATCTTCCTCGCCGCTTTGAAGGACGTGGGGGGCTACCGGCCCGACAGGGGAGTGCCGATCGCGTGGCTCTACGGCATCGCGCGCAACGTCCTGGCGAGCCACGCCCGTGACGGTGCCCGCGAGCGCGGTGCGATGCAACGGCTCAGCGGCCGAAGGCTGCTCGACGACCAGGACGTGGCGGCCCTGGAGGAACGGATAGACGCACAGCGGGCCTTCCGTGACCTGGCCGGGCGGCATGCCGCCCTGTCGGAGCCGCTGCGGGCCGCGCTCGACCTGGTCGTGATCGACGGCCTCACCCCGGCCGAGGCCGCCCAGGCCCTCGGTGTCACCCAGGCCACCATCAGGGTGCGGCTGCACCGCGCCCGGCGCGCGCTGCGGACCCCGGCCGATCCCGCCGCTTCCGCCGCGGCGCAGCACTTGGAGGCAGCACGATGAGCACCAGGCCCACCGCGTTCGAGGAGCGTCTGAAAACGGAGCTCGTGGCGATAGTCGCCGACCGGGCGGAGTCCGGGGGCGGGGTGGACCTCCTCGCCGGCCGGCCTGCCCGGCGACCGCGAATACCGATGGCCGCCGGGACGGCGGCGCGGGTGATGAAGGTGGTGAGGGCGGGGGCGGGTCTGATCGCGCCGCGGAAGCCGGAGGCGCTGAAGGGCCTTCCCCAGGAGTAGGCGGCCGGATGCCCCCTCGCGGACCGGGCCGAGGGGGTGACCGGACCGGTCAGCCGGCCAGGAGGCGGGCCTTGGCCGCCGAGAACTCCTCCGGGGTGAGCAGGCCTTCGCGGGCCAGCGCGGCCAGCTGGGTCAGGCGGTCCGTCAGATCGGCCCCGGGAGGGGCCGGTACGGGAACCCCCTGGCCGGTGCGGGGAGCCGGGCGGGCGGCCGCGGGCTCCGGGCGGTCGGAGGGGGCCGCCGGGGGCGAGGAAGCCGGGCCGGGGTGTGTGCTCGGGGCCGGGGCCGGGGCCGGGGTTGCGCCGGAGGCCGGGGCCGGGGCCGTGCCCGGTACCGGGTCCGGAGCCGTGCCCGGTGCCGCAGTCGGGGCCCTGCCGTCCCCGGGCTGTGGGGCTGCGGCCGCCGCCGGTTGCTGGGCGGCGTCCCACACGTAGGCTCCGCGCGCCAGGATTCCGCGCAGCAGGGGGTGGCCCGTGGGGCGCCGGGAGGGGTTCACCACGGAACCGATGGGGCGGATGAACATCAGGCCACCCCCAGCCGGTCGGCCGGGAGGCGGACCGCTCCGGCGATCCGGCCGCCCGCCGCGCGGACGGCGATGGCGGCGTCCTCGGCCCAGACGTGTTCGACGACCAGGAGGAGGGCGCAGCTGCCGCGGTCCATCAGTTCAGCCGATTCCCTGACGTCCTCGGGGCCGATCAGCGGGGCCGCTTCCCGGTGGGCGAGCAGGCCCCGGAGTTCGACGAACTCGTCGAACTCCGCCGACAGCACCTCGCCGCCGGCGGTCTTGGTGGCCACCAGCCCGTCGATCAGCCGCACGACCCCGGCCTTGCGCAGCCCCATCACCGCCTCGACCGCCGCTACCCGCAGCTGTTCTTCCGGAAAGGCCAGGACGATGAACTCCGCAGGTCCCATGGGAGGAGACTCCTGATCCGCTACTTCATTTCCGACCAGTTCTGACGACTCTTCGGCACACTATGACATAAGCGGACATACGGGCCACCTCCTTGCTACGTTTCCCCGTATGACCGCTCTGACGGCGAAGGTGACGGAACCCGCCCCGCCACCGCCCCCCGACGCCCGTGCGCCCAAGCGTCGTGGAGTCGAGCTGTCGCTGCTCTTCGGCGCCGTCCTGATCGCCGTGCTCGGCCACCTCTACGTGGGGCTGGCCACCACCGGCCGGATCCCCGCACCCGCCGCCCACTACGCCGCCGGCCTCGCCGTGGCCGCGCTCGTCGCCCACCTCGCCGTCCGGCTGTACGCCCCGTACGCCGATCCGCTACTGCTCCCGATCGCCGTCCTGCTCAACGGCCTCGGGCTCGTCCTGATCCAGCGCCTCGACGCCGCCACCCCCGGCAATGCCACCGCCGGTGAGCAACTGCGCTGGTCCGCCCTCGGGGTGGTGCTCTTCGTACTGGCCGTCGCGCTGCTGCGCGACCACCGGGTGCTGCAGAGGTACGCCTACCTGTCCGTCGCCCTCGCGCTGGTGCTCATGCTGGTGCCCGTCTTCTTCCCGGCCGTGAACGGCGCGCACATCTGGATCCGGTTCGCCGGGCTCTCCTTCCAGCCGGGGGAGTTCGCCAAGATCCTGCTCGCCGTCTTCTTCGCCTCCTACCTCGCGGCGAACCGCACCGCCCTGGCCCTCACCGGGCGCACCCTCTTCTGGAAGCTGAGGCTGCTGCCCGGCCGGGTGCTCGGCCCGATCCTGGCCATCTGGCTGCTCTCGGTCGGCGTGCTCGTCCTGGAGCGCGACCTGGGGACCTCGCTGCTCTTCTTCGGCCTCTTCGTGATCATGCTGTTCACGGCCACCGGCCGGATCGGCTGGATCGCCATCGGGCTGCTGCTCGCGGCCGTGGGCGCGTACGCCGTCGGGACGTTCGAGCCGCACGTGCACAGTCGTGTGGACGACTGGCTGAATCCTTTCGCCTCCATCGAGCGCGGCGAGGGCCCCGGTCAGCTCGCCCAGTCCCTCTTCGCCTTCGGCGCCGGTGGGCTGCTCGGCGCCGGGCTCGGCCACGGCCAGTCCTTCCTCATCGGATTCGCCGCCAAATCGGACTTCATCCTCGCCACCGCCGGGGAGGAGCTCGGCCTCGTCGGCCTCACCGCGATCCTGCTCCTTTACGGGCTCCTCGTCGCCCGCGGCTTCCGCACCGGGCTGGCGCTGCGCGACCCCTTCGGGCGGCTCCTCGCCACCGGACTCGCCTCGATCATCGCGCTCCAGGTGTTCGTCATCGCCGGCGGAGTCACCGGTCTGATCCCCCTGACCGGCATGGCCATGCCCTTCCTCGCCCAGGGCGGTTCCTCCGTGGTCACCAACTGGATCATCGTCGCCCTCCTCGTCCGGCTCAGCGACAGCGCCCGCAGACCCGGACCGGCCGAGGAGGCCGACGCGTGATCCGCTACATCCGCTGGTGCGCGTACTTCTGCGCCCTGCTGCTCGTCGCCCTGCTGGTCAACGTCGGTCGCGTGCAGGTCTGGGAGGCCGCGGGCTACGGCGCCAACCCGGCCAACAAGCGCCCCGCCATCGCGCGGTACGCCGAACCGCGCGGGGACATCACCGTCGACGGCCGTCCCGTCACCGGCTCCCGGGACAGCCGCCAGACCCTGCGCTACGAGCGCACGTACAAGAACGGCCCGCTGTACGCGCCCGTGACCGGCTTCGCCTCCCAGACCTACGGGACCAGCTTCCTGGAACGCGCCGAGGACCCGGTCCTCTCCGGCACCGACCCCGGGCTGTCGGCCTTCCCGCTCTGGTACGAGCTCTCGCGCGGCCGCCCCGGCGGCGGCAACGCCGCCACCACCATCCGGGCGAACATGCAGCTGGCCGCGCACGCCGGGCTCGCGGGCAAGCGGGGCGCGGTCGCCGCCGTGGAGCCGTCCACGGGCAGGATCCTCGCGCTGGTCAGCAGCCCCTCCTACGACCCGGCGGTGCTCTCCGGCACCGGGCCGCGGGTCAAGGAGGCCTGGGAGAAGCTCAACGCGGACCCCGCCAAGCCGATGCTCAACCGCGCGCTGCGCGAGACGTACCCGCCCGGCTCCACCTTCAAGATCGTGACGGCCGCCGCCGCCCTCGACGCCGGCGTGGTCAAGGACGTGGACGCGCCGACCGAGACCCCGGACCCGTACCCGCTGCCCGGCACCAGCACCCTGCTGCCGAACGCGGGCACGGGCTGCGCCGACGCCTCGATGGCGGACGCGATCCAGTGGTCGTGCAACACGGTGATGGCGAAGATCGGCGTACGGATCGGGCTGCGCGGGATGACCGAGGCGGCCCGGCGGTTCGGGTTCAACGACGCCGGGCTGCGGGTGCCCGCGTGGGTGTCCCGGTCGAACTTCGACACCGACATGAGCCCCGACCAGCTGGCCCTGTCCTCGATCGGGCAGTTCAACACCAAGGCCACCCCGCTGCAGATGGCGATGGTGGCGGCGGCGGTCGCCAACGGCGGGGAGCTCAAGGCCCCCTATCTGGTGGACCGTACGACCCAGGACGACGGCGACCCGGTCCGCCGGGCCGACCAGCGCAGTCTCGGCCGGGCCATGACCCCGGCGACCGCGCTGCGGATGCAGGAGCTGATGGTGAAGGTGGTGGAGAACGGCACGGGCCGCAACGCGGCGATCCCCGGCGCCGTGGTCGGCGGCAAGACCGGCACCGCCCAGCACGGAGTCGGCAACGCGGGGACCCCGTACGCCTGGTTCATCTCCTGGGCCGGGCCCGAGGGCGGCCGGCCGCCGGCCGTCGCGGTCGCGGTGGTCGTCGAGGACGCGTCGGCCGTCCGCGGGGACATCAGCGGCAACGGCGCCGCCGCACCGATCGCCCGTGCGGTGATGGAGGCGGCACTGTCCGCCCGGTGACCCGTACGCGTCCACCGCCCGCGGCCCTCCCCGTCCCCGGCCCTCCCTGGCCCTCCCCGTCCCCGCCCGCGGCCCTCCCCGGCCCTACACGCCCTCACCCGCCCTCAGCCCTACCCGCCCGCGCCCTCCGTGATGGTCTCCGCGACCTCCGCCACCCGCTGCTCCTCCTCGGCGGCGAACCGCTCCCGGTCGAGGGCCTCGGCGATCTCCTCGTCCTGGCTCATCAGCAGGTCCAGGTTGGAGTTGCCCATCTCGAAGACGCCCATGTCCAGGTACACCTTCTGCAGCCGCTCGCCCCACAGCCCGATGTCCTTCACGCACGGCACGATCCGGCTGAACAGCAGCTTGCGGAAGAGCGCCAGGAACTCGGAGCGCTCGCTGAACTCCTCCGCCTCCACGCGCGAGATGCCGAAGTTCTCCAGCACCTCCACCCCGCGCAGCCGGTCCCGCATCAGGTAGCAGCCCTCGATCACGAACTCCTCGCGCTCGCGCAGCTCGGCGTCCGAGAGTTGCTTGTAGTAGTCGCGCAGGGCCATCCGCCCGAACGCCACGTGCCGTGCCTCGTCCTGCATCACGTAGGCCAGGATCTGCTTGGGCAGCGGCTTGTTCGTGGTGTCGCGGATCATCCCGAAGGCGGCCAGCGCCAGCCCCTCGATGAGCACCTGCATGCCCAGGTACGGCATGTCCCAGCGGGAGTCGCGCAGGGTGTCGCCGAGCAGCCCCTGCAGGCTGTCGTTGATCGGGTAGAGCATCCCGATCTTCTCGTGCAGGAAGCGCCCGAAGATCTCCGCGTGCCGGGCCTCGTCCATGGTCTGCGTGGCGGAGTAGAACTTCGCGTCCAGGTCCGGCACCGACTCGACGATGCGCGCCGCGCACACCATCGCGCCCTGCTCGCCGTGCAGGAACTGGCTGAAGTTCCATGCGCTGTAGTGCCGGCGCAGCTCGCCCCGGTCCCGCTCGGTGAGCTTGGCCCAGTGCCGGGTGCCGTGCAGCGGAAGCGCCTCGTCGGGGGTGCCCAGGGGGTCGTACGGGTCCACCTCGATGTCCCAGTCGATGCGCTTGGCGCCGTCCCACTGCTTGTCCTTGCCCTTCTGGTACAGGGCCAGCAGCCGCTCGCGGCCGCCGTCGTACTCCCAGCTGAAACGGGCGTTGCCGGATGCGGGGACCGGCCAGACGGTCTCGCCCGGATCGTTGGTGTAGAGCTCGTGCGTCGACACTGACGCCCCCTCGTCTCACGTAACCGCGCATGGCGTAGCCGCGTACTTCCTTACGGGACCGGACAGTTGGCAGCGTCACACGTTGGTAGACGCGCGGTCAACAAGTCGTGTGCGGGGGATTGACGGCCTTGCTGACAAGCAGTCTCATAAGAGGTGACCGCCGGTAACTCGACGACGAGGTGTCCGAAGCCATGACCACCGTGACCGAACGAGCCGAGCTCCGCGACGCCCTCGGCCTGCTCAAGGACCGCGAGCAGATCGCCGAGCGGCTGCTCGAATCCTCGGCGAAGCACTCCTTCGACCCCGACAAGGAACTCGACTGGGACGCTCCGCCCATCGACGGCAAGTACTACTGGCCGCCCGAGCTGCTCTCCCTCTTCGACACCCCGCTCTGGAAGAAGATGGGCGAGGAGCAGCGCATCGAACTCTCCCGCCACGAGGCGGCGGCCCTCGGCTCGCTCGGCATCTGGTTCGAGATCATCCTCATGCAGCTCCTGGTCCGGCACGTCTACGACAAGCCCCTGACCAGCAACCACGTCCGGTACGCGCTCACCGAGATAGCCGACGAGTGCCGCCACTCGATGATGTTCGCCCGCATGATCAAGACGGGCGGCGCCCCCGAGTACCCGGTCTCCCGCGCCAACCACAACCTGGCCCGCGTCCTGAAGACCGTCTCCACCACCCCCGGCTCCTTCGCCTGCACCCTCCTCGGCGAGGAGGTCCTCGACTGGATGCAGCGCCTGACCTTCCCGGACGAGCGCGTGCAGCCCCTCGTGCGCGGAGTCACCCGCATCCACGTCATCGAGGAGGCGCGCCACGTGCGCTACGCCCGCGAGGAGTTGCGCCGCCAGATGCTCACCGCTCCGCGCTGGGAGCAGGAACTGACCCGTGTGAGCTGCGGCCAGGCCGCCCGCGTCTTCTCGCAGGCCTTCGTGAACCCCCAGGTCTACGACAACATCGGCCTCGACCGGCGCGAGGCACTCGCCCAGGTCAAGGCCAGCGGCCACCGCCGGGAGGTCATGCAGACCGGGGCCAAGCGGCTCACCGATTTCCTGGACGACATCGGTGTGCTGCGCGGAGCCGGCCGCAGGCTCTGGAAGAGCTCGGGCCTCCTGGCCTGAACCCGCCCGAACACCCCCACCCCAGGGCCGCGGGGTGGGGCTACCCTGCGGACATGACAGCCGTACGGGCGTACCGCAGGATGAGCGTCGAGGAGCGCCGGGCCCAGCTCCTCGACGCGGCCCTGACGTTGTTCGCACACCGGGCGCCGGAGGAGGTCTCGCTCGACGACGTGGCCGAAGCCGCCGGCGTCTCGCGCCCCCTGGTCTACCGCTACTTCCCCGGCGGGAAGCAGCAGCTCTACGAGGCCGCCCTCGGCTCGGCCGCCGACGTCCTGCGGCTCTGCTTCGCCGAACCCCAGGCCGGCCCCCTGACCCAGCGGCTCTCCCGGGCCCTGGACCGGTACCTCGCCTTCGTCGACGAACACGACGCCGGCTTCTCTGCCCTCCTCCAGGGCGGCAGCGTGGTCGAAACCTCCCGCACCACCGCCACCGTCGACGGCATCCGCCGGGCCGCCGCCGAGGCGATCCTCTTCCACCTCGGCGTGCCGGCCCCCGGACCGCGCCTGCGCATGATGGTGCGCACCTGGATCACGGCGGTCGAGGCCGCCTCGCTGATCTGGATCGACGAGGGCAAGCAGCCGGGGACCGACTCGCTCCGGGACTGGCTGGTGGACCAGTTCATCGCCCTCCTCACGGCCACGGCCGCCACCGACCCGGAGACGGCCGCGGCGGCCCGCGCCGCCCTCGCGCTCGAATCGGCGGACGGTCCGGTGGGGATCCTGGCCCGCCGGGTGATCCCCGTGGTCTCCGAGGCGGCCCACCTGCTGTGATTTTCGAGAAGCTGTGAGACTGGAGGGGTGAGAAGCCAACCCACCCCCTTCGAGGGCGGCCCGATGGACGGCCGGACCCTGCCGATCCTGCTCGGCCCGACCGGCCACCCGTCCAAGTGGTACGAGATCCCCGTCCCGGCCCCGGACGGCGGCGCCCCCACGGTGCTGCTCTACGAGCGGGTCCCGGCGGGGTACTCCAAGCGCCTGGGCCTCCAGCGGGGCTGGAAGTACGTCTACGCCCCGGGCGGCCAGAAGCCGAAGCTCCGCTGGCCCTGGACGAAGCCGAGCCCGCCGGCGGCGCCGGGGGAGTGACGGCGGCCGGGCGTCACCTCACGGCAGCCGGGCCTCGACCAGGGTCAGTACGGCCTCCGCCCCGCCCGCCGCGTCCGCCGTGCCCGCCCCGCCCGCCGTGTCTTCCGCCTGCCGGAACACCAGCCGGGCCCCGATGACCTCCGCCTGTCCCACCGCGATCGTCAGCCCCAGCCCGTGACCCTTGCTACCGCCCCTGGTGCGGAACCGCTGGGGCCCGTGGGTCACGAGGTACTCGGGGTAGCCGTCGCCGTGGTCCCGTACCGTCACCACCGGCCCGTCCACCGTCACCACCACCGGCGCCCGCCCGTGCTTGTGGGCATTGGCGACCAGGTTCCCCAGCACCCGCTCGAGGCGCCGCCGGTCCGTCTCCACGTGCGCGTCCCGCACCACGACGACCTCGGTGTCCGTCCCCGAGGCCCGCACCACCCGCCGCGCGAGGCGTCCGAGCTGGTGCAGGTCGGTCTCCACCACCTCGCTGCCCGAGTCGAGCCGGGAGATCTCCAGCAGGTCCTCCGTCAGCTGCCTCATCGTGCGCACCCGCTCCTGGACCAGCTCCGTCGCCCGCCCCTCCGGCAGCAGCTCGGAGGCCGCCTGCAGACCGGTCAGCGGGGTGCGCAGCTCGTGCGCCACGTCCGCCGTGAACCGCTGCTCGCGCTGGAGCTTCGTCTGCAGGCTGCCCGCCATCGTGTCCAGGGCCGCCGCCACCGTCGCCACCTCGTCCTGGTGCCGCGAGGGGTCCTTCGTCCGCGGATCCCCGACCCGTGCGTCCAGGTCGCCCTGGGTGATCCGGCGGGCCACCGTCGCCGTCTGGTGCAGCCGCCGCGTCACCCGTGTCACGGCGAAGGCGCCCACCAGCAGCGTCCCGCCGATGGCCAGCACCGACGAGCCGATGATCGCGTTGTCCAGCCCGGTGATCGTCCGCGCGCTCTGCCCGTAGTCGACGGCCGCGGCCAGCGCCTTGCCGTCCGCCGGGGCCGCCGCCCACATCAGCTGCCGGTCCCCGTCCTTCGGGTCCTTCGCCACGAGCGTCCCGCGCTGCCCGGACAGGGCCAGCGCGCGCAGCCGGTCCGGCAGCCCGGCCGGATCCAGCCCGGACTCAGGCGGCAGCACCTCGCCGGCCTCGTAGGCGCGCGAGGCGTCGGTGAGTTTGGCCAGCGCCTTCTCGCGGGCCGTCGCGACGGTCTGCCGGGTCACCTCCACGTGCACGAGCACACCCAGTACCGCCGCGAGCGAGCAGCACATCAGCACGATGAAGCACGCCGACTTCCAGGTCAGCGTCGCCGTCCACGAGGGCGGCCGGAGCCTCACCGCGCCGCTCCCGACGAGCCGGGGCTCGGGGACGGCGCCGGGGCCCTGCCCGGCCCGGCGCTGCCGGGCACCCGTACGATCTGCTCCCACGTCGGCAGCATCGAGCGCTGCGTCTCGTCCCAGGACCAGGTGGTGTTCACCTCGTAGCCGGCGTTGCCGCTCGGGACGCGCAGGATCACGTCCCGCCCGGCGAGCTCGACGCTGATGACGGTGTCGGTCGTCGCCATGATCCGGTTGAGCCGGCCCTCGGCGTCCGCGGTGTACACGCGGACGGACATCTGCTGCTCCGGGTACTCGATGCCGACGATGAGCTCGTCCTTGCCGTTGCCGGTGAGGTCCCGGTAATACGGCGTCAGCACCGGACACTTCCTCGGATCGGACCCGTCCGCCCCGCACGCTTCGATCGCGGCGATGGTCTCGGGCGGCATCCCGTCGGGACCGGTCTGCACGTTCGGATGGGCCCGCAGCTCCGCCTGCACCAGGGCCGCCGGGTCGATCCCGTGCACGTTCTGGTCCCGCACGGGCGCGATCCCGGGTACGTACTCGGGCGGCGCGCCCCCGGGATCGGCGGGCGGTACGACGGCCCCCGCGCGCCCCGGCCACAGATGTACGGGCCCGCTCGCGGTCGGGGTCGCCCCGGCGCCGGTCAGCCCGCCGGTGTCACCGCAGGCGCCGGCCAGCGGCAGCAGCAGGGCGGCGAGCAGCGCGGCCCGGAGACGTCGGCGCCGGGGGCGGCCGGAGGGAACGGATCCGATCATCCGTCCGCCCTCCTCTCCCATGAGCGTGTGCCCGTCCACAGTAGGCAGAGCCGCATCGTTTCTGCCCGCGAGCTCGCGCGGGGGCACCCGGCAGGGCGGACGGACGGGGGCCTACGTGTCCGTGTCCCACGTGTCCGTGCCCTACGCGTTCGTGTCCTACGCGTTCGTACGCCCGCGGCGCAGCATCGCGAAGCCCAGCCCGGCGGCGCCGACCGCCGCGATGCCGGCGCCCGCGGCGAGCAGCAGCATGCCGTCACCCGGGCCGTCGGCCAGCGTGTTCAGGCCCAGCACCTCGACGGTCCCCGCACCCGAGCGCGGGGCGGGGACGGAGGCGGGGACGACCCGCCCGTCGCGGCTCGCGGTCTTGTACCCGGAGCCCACGATGGCGCCCCCACTGCCACTCCCACTTCCACTTCCACTCCCACGGTCGCTCCCGGCCCAGGAGGTGAGCAGGCCGTCGGACCGCAGCGCGAGGTGCATCTCCCCGGCGTCACCGAAGCCGGTGCTGCCGTCACGGCTGGTCAAGGTGGCCGCCGTGGAGCCGTCGGGGTTCAGGACATCGGCCTGGTAGGCGCCCTTGGCCACGCGGTACACGTGCGCGGTGGAGACGCCGTCGGCCAGGGACAGGGTCTTGACCAGGGTCCGCGGGGCGCTCACGCCCTGCACGGAGGAAGCCGACGGCACCCCGTCGGCGAGCGCGGCCGCCGCGGGGAACGCCAGCAGGGTGCCGGCACCCACGGCCACGGCGGCGGCGCGTACGAGCGGGCGTCGGCTGCGGCTGATGGTGTTCACGGGACGTCCTTCGGTGCTGGTCAGGCCCTGGGCTGTCCAGGTGGGACAAACGTATGCACCGGCCGTTGCGGTAACCCGTTGCTTCTGTAACAGCCGTGCCTCGGCGACCCGGCGGAGTCGTTACACGCCATGCGGGTCACGCGGACCCCACCGGGGGATTGCCGCGGGGCGCCCGGGCTGCTCCCATGGACGGCGGGGGTGAGGACGATGGCTTCGAGGGGACTGAAGGTACTGCCGAGCGGCCGGCCGGGCCGCGGCCGGCTGTACGTGAACCTGCCCGACGGCCGGGCGGTGGCCTGGTACGACCGGCGGGCCAACCGGATCAGCGTGCTGGCGGACGAGCGCCGGGAGGAGATCCTGACGGCGTTACGCCCCTACCTCACCGGAACCGTGGCCATCGGCCCGCCACCCGTCCCCACGGCCGAGGACCTGCTCCGCCTGTCCCTCCCGCCCGACGAGGACCTGGCCCCGAACCGCCCGGGGGAGGCCCAGCTCGGCGCCCTCACGTACGGCGCCGCGGGCACCCGCGCCCGGCACCGGCTCCGGCAGGAGCTCACGGTGAGGCAGCGGATGGGCGACGTACTGGACGCCCTGGCGGAGTCGGAGGACTGGCAGGTCCTGCACTCGATCCACGCCGTCGCGGACCACCTCCTCATCGGCCCGCCCGGCGTCTTCTGCATCCGCACCGTCCAGGGCCGCCGCCAGCGGGCGGTGATCGGCGACCTCTTCCTCACGGTGGGCCGCGCCGACCCCACCCCGGACCCCCGCGAGGCCCGCCGCGCGGCGGCGTACGCGACCCGCGCCCTCTCCACTCCCGTGACCCCGGTCCTCGCCGTGGTCGACGCGACCCGCCTGGAGGTCGCCCCCACCCTCCGAGACGTCCGCATCCTCACCCCACCGACGACGGCAACCTTCCTGACGAGCACCGCCACCACCCTCAAACCCCCGGACGTGGAAGCCCTCCACACCACAGCCAGAGACCGCCGAACCTGGCACTGACCCGGGCCACCCCGGCCAACCATCCGACGTCCGGCGCCGGGCCCTGCCGCCGGTCCGGCAACCCGGGCCCGAGTCCTGCCGCCGGTCCGGCGTTCCGCCCGAGTCCTGCCGACCGACCGGCATCCCGGGACTGAGTCCTGCCGACCGACCGGCATGCCGGGACCGAGTCCTGCCGCCGGTCCGGCGTTCCGGGACCGAGTGGTCGGGCCCGAGGGACGGCCGGCGGTGGGCCGGCCCGCGAAACACCGGCCCGGGGTCCGGCCCGGGGGCCGGATGGGGTCCGGGCGTAGCCCGGGGAACGGTGGAAGGGTGGGTAGGGGACAGCCCCGCAGGGCCCCGCCACCCGGCCGCCCCCTCAAGCGGAACTCCGCTTGCGCGGCGTCACCGCCTTCTTCGCCGCAGCCCGAGCGGGCTTCGCCTCCACGGCCTTGGCCGAAGCGGACTTCTTCGCGGCCGCCGCAGCGGCCTTCTTCTTCGCCGCGGCGGCAGCCGTCGTCTTCTTCGCGGCACCGCCACCGCCCCCGCCACCCGCCGCCGACGCAGTCGACTTCTTCCCGCCCACAGCCTTCGGCGCAGCCGCCCCCGCGGCGGCGGCCTTCTTCCGCCGAATCGGCGTAACCTCCGCCCCGGCCCCGGCCCCCTCCCCCTCCGGCGGCGCAGCCGCCCCCGCCCCCGCCCGCGAAGCCTTCGCCGCCCGCACACTGCTCTCCAACGCCGCCATCAGGTCGATGACCTGCCCACCCGCACCCTCCCCCTCCGCGGGCTGCCCCGGCGCCACGACCGTCTCGCCGCCCGCCTTCGCCGCGACCATCGCCTCCACCGCCTCGCGGTAGTCGTCGCGCAGCGAGTCCATGTCGACCTCCCCCAGCGTCGCCATCAGCGCGTCCGCCAGGTCCAGTTCGGCCTCCCGTACCGACACCGCGCCCTCGGGCGCGACACCTTCCGGTACCCGGATCTCGTCCGGCCACAGCAGCCCGTGCATCGCGATCACATCGTCGACGACCCGCAGCATGCCCAGCCGCTCCCGCCCCCGCAGCGCGTACTTCGCGATCGCGACCTTCCGGCTCCGCTTCAGCGCCTCCCGCAGCAGCGTGTACGGCTTGGCCGCCGTGGCCCCGCTCGCCGCGAGGTAATACGCCGCGTCCATCTGCAACGGATCGATCTGATCAGCAGGAACAAACGAAACGATCTCGATCGTCTTCGCGGTGGCGATCGGCAACTGCGCCAGATCCTCATCGGTGATCGGAATGATCGACCCGTCCGCTTCCTCGTACCCCTTGCCGATCTCGGAGGCCGGCACCTCCTCCCCGTCCAGCTCGCAGACCTTGCGGTAGCGGACGCGTCCGCCATCGCCGACATGGATCTGGCGGAAGGAGATCGAGTGGCTCTCGGTGGCGTTCACGAGCTTGATCGGAATGCTGACCAAGCCGAAGGAGATCGCCCCGTTCCATATGGATCGCACGGTTCCTCCTGTTTCGTGGCAATCTCATCGTATGACGCCGATCACCCTGGTGGAGGGCCGTCGCATTTCGCTCAGCAACCTCGACAAGGTCCTCTACCCGGAGACCGGCTTCACCAAGGGAGAGGTCCTCCACTACTACGCCACGGTTGCGGGCCCCCTGCTCGCCCACATCCACGACCGCCCGGTGTCCTTCCTGCGCTATCCCGACGGCCCGGACGGACAGCTCTTCTTCACGAAGAACCCGCCGCCCGGTACCCCCGCCTGGGTGAACACCACACCGGTGCCCCGCTCCGAGGACCTCCGGGCCGAGCAGGTGGTCGTCGCCGACCTGCCCACCCTCATGTGGGCGGCCAACCTTGTCGTGGAGTTCCACACCCCCCAGTGGCCGGCCGGGGCCCCCGCCCTCGCCGACCGGCTGATCCTGGACCTCGACCCGGGTCCCCCCGCCACCGTCGTCGAATGCTCCGCGGCCGCCCTCTGGCTCCGGGACCGCCTCAGGGCCGACGGCCTGCACGCGTACGCCAAAACCTCCGGCTCCAAGGGCCTCCACCTGGCGGTACCCCTCGAACCGACCCCTTCCGAGCAGGTGTCGGCGTACGCGAAGGTCCTCGCCCAGGAGGCCGAGCGCGACCTCCCCGAGCTCGTCGTGCACCGGATGACCAAGGCACTGCGCCCCGGGAAGGTCTTCGTCGACCACAGTCAGAACGCCGCCGCCAAGACCACGGCCGCCCCGTACACCCTGCGCGCCCGCACCCTGCCCACGGCCTCCGCCCCCCTCTCCTGGGCGGAGGTCGACGCCTGCCGCACCCCCTCCGACCTGGTCTTCCTCGCCGACGACATCGCTCCCCGCCTCGCCCGCGACGGAGACCTGTTCGCCCCCCTCCTCGACCCCTCCCGAGCCGGACGGCTCCCGTGATCACCGTCGCGCTCGCCGCCGCCGTACGGACCCTGCCGCGCGGGCCCGGTCTGGCGTACGAGCCCAAGTTCGACGGCCACCGCCTCGTCATCGTCCGCACCGACCGCGCCGTTGACGGGGTGGTCCTCCAGGCCCGCTCCGGCCGCATCGTCACCGCGGCCTTCCCCGACCTGGCCGCCGCCGCCCACCGCCTGCCCGCCGGGACGGTGCTCGACGGAGAGGTGGTGATCTGGCACGGGGGCCGCACCGACTTCGCGCTCGTACAGCGCCGGGCGGCCGCCGCCTCGGCCGCGCGGGCCGCCGTACTGGCCCAGACGCTGCCGGCCTCGTACGCGGCGTTCGACGTCCTGGAACTCGCCGGGCTGGACCTGCGCGCCCGTCCGTACGAACGCCGGCGCGCCCTCCTCGTGGACCTGCTCCTGCCCCTGGGCCCGCCGCTCCAGCCGGTCCCCATGACCACGGACCCCGAGCTGGCGGAGACCTGGTACGAGACCCTGCCCGCCAGCGGCATCGAGGGCCTGGTCGTCAAACGGATGGACCAGCCCTACCCGGCCGGCCGCCGATCCTGGCGCAAGCTCCGCCACACCGACGTCTGGGACGCGGCGGTGGTCGGCTACACGGGCACCGCCCGCCGCCCCCTCGCCCTCGTCCTGGTCCTGCCGGTCGGGGACGAGACCCCGCTGGTGTCGAGTCCCCTGACGGCGCCGCTCCGCACCGAGGTGGCGGCAGCGGTGGCCAGCCGGGCCCCGACAGTGGCCGGGAACGCCACCGTCACTGCCACGGTCACGGCCATCGGCCTCGGCGAGGTCCCCTTCCACCCCCTGGACCCGCCACTGACGGCCGAGGTCCGCCACACCTCGACCCGCCACCCGCCCCCGGAGGTCCTGCGCCTGCGCACAGACCTGTGACCCGCGGCGGGAAGGCCGCGGGTCACGGTCACGGGTCGGTTCGGGGCGGTCGGTTCGGGGCGGGCGGGCGGGCGGTTCGGTTCGGGGCGGGCGGTCTCAGGCCTTCCCCTCCACCGTTCAGGCGGGCTTGGCGCCGTCCAGGGGCGGCAGGGTCGGCGGCTGCTTTCGTGCCGGCCGCGGATTGGGGTGCTCGTACCCGGATTCCCGCTCGGCCCGCGCCTCGTCCTGATGGCTGTGGGTCCGGGAGCCGAAGTTCCCGTACCCCTGCATTTCGTGTGGGCGCAGTCCGCTCTCGGGGAATTCGACGTACTCCCGCTCCTCGGAAACCTCGTGCACGGCGCCGCCGACGGGCAGGTGAGGCTGGCTCTCGGGAGAAGGGGGTGCGGGTTCTTGTGCCCGGACCCGCTTGCCCAGCAAGAAGCCGCCGAGCAGGAAGCCGACCACGATGAGCCCGACGACCAGGAACCACGCGATGTTGGTCAGTGTTCTGTCCACCGCGAGGAAGATCAGAGTCGTGTCCATACAACCCATTTTCCCGCATGGGCGCCCATTTCACCCGATCACGCCCGCGAGCTGCGTCCTCACCCCCTGAGGGGGCCGTCCGCGTCCCGCACCCCGCGCACCTCGCGCCCACCGAGCACCGCCAGGATCTCCGCGCAGATGGCCAGCGCGGTCTCCGCCGGCGTCTGCCCGCCCAGATCCAGCCCGATCGGCCCGTGCACCGTCCGCAGCAGCTCCTCGCCCACCCCCGCCGCGAGCAGCCCCTCGCGGCGCCGCGCCGTGGTCTTGCGGGAGCCGAGCGCGCCGACGTACGGAATCCCGAGCGCGAGCGCGGCCCGCAGCGTCGGCACGTCGAACTCCGGATCGTGGCTCAGCATCGCCAGACAAGCGGCGTCCCGCCGCGCCCCGAGCAGCTTCCCGGCCTCACTGACGCCGGTGACGACACTGACCTCCCACCCGAGCAGCCGGGCCTGGGCCTCGATGACCTCGGCCAGCTCGCCGCCCCCGCCGATCACCACGTACGGAGCCGACGGGTACGCCTCCACGAGCACCAGCCCGGACCCCGCGTACAGCGCGTCCCGCCCCGGCCGCCGCGTCCTCAGCAACTCCCCGGCCCGCCGCTCGGCGTGACCGGAAGGCTCATCGGCCCCCCGCACGACCACACTCACGGCCTGATCCGCCCGCTCGTTCAACTGGGTCACGAGCGCGACCCCGACCCCCTGCCCGAGCAGCTCCCACCACTCACCGGGAATCGCCCCCAGCGGCTGCAACAGCACCTCGGCCTGACCACCACACGTCAGCTTCGCCTCGACGGCCTCCCCGGCCCCCACGGAAACCTCGCACACCCGCGCGGTCTCCCCGGCCCCCATGGAGGCGGCCTCCGCCACCAGCTCGGCATCGAACACCCCCCGGTACAGGGCCCCGACACACTCGCCCTTCACATCCACGAGCACCGCCCCGGCGGGATCCCGGGGCCCGAAGCCCTGCTCGGTCACGGGCCGCGCCAGAAACCCGACCCGCCCCTCGGCCACCCACCGCCGCGCCGTCTCCACCAAGTCACGCATTTCGCGCCGCCCCATCCTCACCGTCAGAGCACGCCACAAAGCCCCAGATCAGCAACCCAAAGTGGCCTCCCCACCAACCTACGCACGCCCACCCCCACCCCCCACCCCCCAAAACCCACAGACCCACCCCCACATCCTTCGTACGGACCACCGGAACCAGCGGGCCCGAGCCCGACCCCGGACGGCTGCCGAACACGCCTGAACCCGGGCGACGTAAAAGAAGGCGGACCACGGGTTGCCGCCGTGCCGCGCCTCTAGGCTGCAGGGATGACCACCGCGCGCCACGCCACGCCCTTCCCCCTCGATGTGGACTCCTTCCTTGCCCGAGCCGAAGAGCGGGGCGCCCCGCTGGACGCGCGGGCGGCGGAGGCCGTCCTCGGCCTGCTCGTCCTGGGCGGGGCCCGCCGCCGGACCGGCCTGCCCGAGCCCACCGAGGAGCTCGCCAAGCAACTGCTGCACCTCCTGCTCCCGCTGTACGTCAGTGCCACCGCGCAAGAGCTGCCGGGCTTCGTGACCGCGCTGGTCTCGCTGGCCGACCACACGCACGAGGCCGGCCGCCTCAATGCCAAGCGGCACGCGAAGCTCGTGGCCCGGGTGCACGAGCTGGCAGAGGGCCTCGGGCAGGCGATGACGAGCCACGACCGCCTCACCTGGCCGCGGCTCTACGGGAACCTGGTGCGTGCCGCGGGAGTTGACCCCAACGACCCCCGGGCGGTGCGCGACTGGCTGGAGACGTTCGCCGCGCGCCCCTACGCCGAGCGGAACGCCGCGCTGGGCTTCGTCGCCTCCTCGTCCCCGAACGGACCGCTCTCCGAGGCGGCTTACGCGCAGGCACTGTGCGCGGAACGCTCAAGGCAGGCCCGTCCGCTGCTCACCGCACGGCTGGAGGCCGTGACGACCGCCGGGGCCCCGGCGGGTGAGCCGGACGACGCGCGGGAGGACTGGTACGACGAACAGGCGGGCGCGCTCGCGGACCGCTGGACGGCGGCCGGACTCGACACCCTCCTGCGCGGTCCCTTCGCGCACCTGGCGCCGGGCGGCGGCGACGCTCCCGGCCGCCCCCTCCTCGCCCTCGTCGAGGCGATGGCCGTCCAGCACATGGAGATGTACGGCGAGGTACTCGCACCGATGCCCCCGGCCCCACTGCCGGGCTCCCCCCAGGAGCAGGCCGCGCTGCTGCGCGCCGCCCCCCTGCCCCAGCTGTTGGCACGAGCCGCAGCCGATCCGGAGGGTGTGGACGAAAGGACGCGCGAACTGGCGCTGGCGAGCGGGTTCCTGGTGCGCCGGAAGCCGGGCGGCGCGCCGAGCACGGGACCATCGGCCGAAGCGTGGCGCGACGGCGGCCCCGCCGAGCTGACCGGCCTGGCCCTGAACCTGTTCGGCGCCCTGCTCGCACAGCTGGCCGAGGAGGAGGAGACCGCCGAACAGTTCGACGGCGAGAACCTGCTGACCCTCTACTTCCTGTCCGAGCGGGCGGGGGCGGCGCAGTCCGTGGCCCGACTGGCCGCCCTGAACGACATGTGGTTCATCCCGCCGGATCACGAGAGCGACCCCGACCCGACCGTCCAGGCCACCGGAACCTACGAACTGCCAGACCCCCAGGCCCTGTCCGCCGTCCTCGGGCTTCCGGCACTCACCGAGTCCGACCGCACGGACCTGATCCCGGGCGCAGCCCGCCTCGCCCGCCTGATGGACCGCCTGGAGGGTCTGGGCGTCACCCAGCGCTCCGGCGATGCCCTCACCCTCACCCCACTCGGCACCTCCTTGCTGCGCGACGCCCTCCTCCTGGGCATCGGAGGCGAAGCCGCCGATGTCTTCCCCACTCGGGACCAGGTGCTCGCCTGGGACGCGGAACGGCTCGTCGCGGGAGCCCAGTGGTGGTCGAAGGGGGCCGCCCGGCAGTCCGTCGCCGACTGGCTGACCGCGCACGGCACCCACGGATGGACCCCCTTCTTCCAGGCGCTCTCCGCCGACCGCCCCGAGGAGGAGCCCGCCAGGCGGCGAGCGCTGCTCGCCACCCTGGACGCGACGGCCGTGCCCGACGATGCCCTGCACGAACTACTCCCCGACCCCGTCCTGGGCGGCTGGGCCGAACACACCCTGCACGTACGGGGCCAGGTGCCCGACACCTCCGCCGTGCCGCTGTCGGCCCGCGCGGTGCACTTGGTCGACGAGCTGGAAGCCGTACGGCGCACCGCGTCCCTCGCCCACCGTCTGACGGCGGCTCCGGAACAGGAGGAGCCCGCCCTCTTCGCGGCGCTCCACGCCGCCTTCGACAAGGCGGCATCAACCTGGCCCGGCGGCGCCCCGGCCCTCCTCGCCGCCCTCATCGGGGCGGACCCGTACACGGCCGCCTTCCTGGCGCAGCAGCTCGCACACCACCCGGACCGCACCACCGCCGACCAGGCCCGCCGAGCCGTCCGCACCAGCGGCACGACCCGCTCCCCGGGCAGGAAGAAGCCCGCGAAGCGAGCAGCCGGCAAACGCAAGCGCCGCTGACCGGTCAGCTCACCTGAGTGACGAACGCCTGCCAGGCACCGACCCCGACCGACCCCTACCGCACCCCGCTCCCCGGGGTCTACCTCTGCTCGGCGGCCACCCCGCCCGGCCCCTCGGTGCACGGCATGTGCGGCCACCTCGCCGCCCGGACAGCCCTCCGCCGCCACCACGGCCTGCGCACCGCCCCGCCCCTCTCCCCCCCCCGAGGTCCACCCCATGACCCTTCGGCCGACCGTCCGGACGCCGCTGCGGACGACCCTCTGGAAGCGCCACGGCCTCCTCTTCGCCGCCGGCACGCTCTGTGTCCTCGCCAACACCGACGGCCTGAGCCCCCTGTGGTTCACCGGCCTGTTCCTCCTCGCCGTCGGCGGCACCATGCGCTGGACCCTGACCCGCCGCCAGCGCCCGACCGGCGACCACCCCCCGGTCCCGATGCGCATCCCCGTCGAAGGCCCCTGGACCGCACACAACAGCCCCGCCGACAAGGTCCCCAGCCACACCCACAGCCACGCCCAGACCTACGCCATCGACCTGATCCACCACCCCGCCGAGGGCCCCGAGCCGCCCCCGTTCACCAACCTCTGGCCGCTGGCCCGCCGCCCCGAGCACTACCCGACCTTCGGCCAACCGGTCCTGGCCCCCGCCGACGGGGTGGTCGTCGCCACCGCGCACCGCATGCGCGACCACTGGACCCGCTCCTCACTCCCGTCCTTCGCGTACCTCTACCTCGAAGGCTTCGTCCGCAGCCTCGGCTGGCCCTGCCACCTCTGGGGCAACTACATCCTTCTGGACACCGGTGACAACGTCGTCGCCGGCTTCGCCCACCTCCGCCGCGGCTCCCTGCGCGTACGCCCCGGAGACCGCGTCCGAGCCGGCCAGCACCTGGCGGACTGCGGCAACTCCGGAAACTCCTCCGAACCGCACCTCCATTTCCAGCTCATGACCACCCCCGACCCCACCACCGCCCAAGGCATCCCCTTCACTTGGCACTACCACCTCGGCACCCACGAACCCCGAACCGGCATCCCCTCCAACACCACCCTCTTCACGGGGTGACATTCGTCCTGCCCGGACCGGACGACCGCGACCTCCCGGACGAGCCGGTCAACGCGTTGCACGGGGCTGGCAGGGCCTGCGGGAAGGGCCGTGCCCGATTCACTGAAGATCAAACTGGACGCCACGGCCGCCGCAGCGGAGACGGCTCACCGAAGGCGGCAGACCCTCGTCAACGCCATGCACCACGCCGCGCCGATCTCGGCGAGTTCCCGGAACCTCCGCTGTCCGCAGTGCGGTGGCGGAGCCCGAGGTTGCCAATGACGTAGATGAGCAGGCGCCGGCTGACCGCGGGCTGAAGAACCGCTCCGCCGAAGAGGCCCGTCGCGTGCCGCTTCCGCAGCCACTGACGTACGCCTGCACAGGGCCGCAGTTGGCCGCGCATACGCGAAGACCCCGTCTCAGCGAACTCGCTGATGGCGGGGTCTTGGGCACTTCCTACGAAGTGCCCCCGGCAGGATTCGAACCTGCGCACACGGCTCCGGAGGCCGGTGGCTACCCGGACGTTTCCGCAGGTCAGAGCCCTATCTGACCATCCGTCACGCCTGCGGTCCCACGCATGTCCCACGACGTAGAAATGACCCAAATGGCTGCTTCGCCTTGATGCTACCGTCCCGCACGGTCCGTGTCCGCGCTCTGGGAGTATTTCCATCCGCGATGCCGTCAATCATCAGCTGCGGCGTCCGCACCGTGCGCGAGCATCGGCACACCGTCGATCTGCATCGCAGGGTCTTCCGCCCGACCGAGAGCGTGAGCGGCTTGCGCCGGAACCGCCGGGCCGGTCTCGGTGGACGGCGGTCTATCGGCCGCACTGCTAGACGAGTCATTCCGAATGATCAGTGGTCGTAGGCGATCAGTGATCGTGTGACCGGCTGGCGGGTCTTGTGGTTGTGCCAGATCGCGGCGGCC